>DATIBN010000189.1:0-17934 GCA_035457525.1 Thermoanaerobaculia bacterium
CAGCGGCTGGGAAGCGCTCGCCGCCGGCGATCCGGCGGCGGCCGAGGCGGAGTTCCTCCGGGCGCGCACGACGCGGCCGTACCTCGCGGCGGAGATCGGTCTCATCGAGGCGCGCGTCCTGCTCGACCGGACGGCGGAGGCGCTCACCGCGTGCCGGGAGGCGCTCTCCGGAGGTCCGCAGACCGTTCCGCTCCTCGTCGCGTGCGGCGAAGCCCGGGCCCGGGCCGGCCAGATCTTCGAGGCGCACGAGCTCTACGCGCGCGCCGCCAGCCGGGCCGGAAACCGATCCGCCATCCGCCGACGCTCGGACGAGCTCCGGTCGCAGGCGATCGAGGCGCTGGCGAAGTCCGCATCCGCGGGGGCGCGGGACCGCAACTACTCCGACGCGCGACGCCGGGCCGAGCGGGCGATCGAGCTCGACCCGGGCGACGCGGCCCTCCATGCGCTCGCCGGTGAGATCGAGCTCGAAGACGGGCGGCCCGACCGGGCGTTCGAGAGGTTCCGAGAGGCCTACCGGCTCGATCCCTCGAGCGTCGCGACCCAGGAGAAGCTCGCGGAGCTCGCCCGCGACCGGGACCCCGCGCTCGCGCTGTCGATTCTCGATGCCCTGGCGCGGAAAGATCCCCGGTACGCGGACCGCGCGGCCGAGGCCCGACTCGCATTCCGCATCTCGAACTGGCCGGGGCCGGAGCGCGAGGCCGCGGAGTCCGACCGCCTGACGCGCGCGGGCGCGGCCTCTCTCGTCTGGTGGATGTTCCCCGAAATCCGCGAGACGAAGGTGAGGTCGAGCGTGATCGCGAGCGACGTCGTCTCCCGCAAGGACAGTCCGGCAGTCATGCGCGCCGTCTCGCTCGGGCTGCTCGACGTCGATCCGGAGACGCACCGCGCGCGCCCGGATGCGGCCCTCTCGCGACGCACCGCATCGCGGATGATGCTCCGCCTGGTGCGGATCCTGAAGCCGGGCGCGCAACCCGACTGCCTCGAGGGACCACCGGAGGCCGCGCGCTCGGGGGCCGAGGCGGTCGACGCCGCCGTCCGGTGCGGTTTTCTCTCCGAATCCGAGGGAACATCGGTCGCGGGAAGAGAGTTCACGCGCGGCCTCGACCGGGTCCGCGTGCTGGCAACCGGAAAGGGGGGAGCGGGATGATCGATCCTTCGTTGTTTCGCAAGGCAGAAATCTTCGCGGACCTGGAGCCCGAGCATCTCGATTCGCTCTGCCGCGCGGCGACGGTTCGCCCCTACGCGGCGGGGGAGTCGATCCTGCGGGAGGACGAGCCGGGGGATCTCTTCTTCGTGATCGTGCGCGGAACGGTGAAGGTGTTCGTCGACTCGGAGCACGGCCGGGAGGTCGTCCTGACACACCTCCAGGCGGGAGACTTCTTCGGCGAGATGGCGCTCTTCGACAACGAGACCCGGAGCGCATCCGTCTCGGCTTTGACGCCGTCGGAGCTGGTCGTCCTGCGGCGCAAGGACTTCCTGGTGGTGCTCGAGCAGGAGTTCTCGATCGCGCGGCGGATCCTCGCCGCGCTCTCCATCCGGCTCCGGCGGGCCGACGAGATGATCGAGTCGCTCGTCCTGCTCGACGTCGGAGGCCGCCTCGCCGGCTACCTGCTCCGCCTCGCCCAGTCGGCCGGCACGCCGCAGGAGGAGGGGTGGTTCTCCGTTTCCCGGCCGACGCACCAGGTCATCGCGAACACGATCGGCGCATCCCGCGAGACGGTCACGCGCCTCCTCCGGCAGTTTCAGGAACGCGGGTTGATCAAGATGAAGGGGTCGACCGTCTGGATCCGGAGCGAGCCGACCCGCGTGACGCCGACCGGAATCCGGCGGATGATGGAGGAGCGGCCCGAGGTGCATCCCGCCGCGTCGGAGGAGGGCGCGCGGAAGCCCGCCCCGACGGGACGTCCCGGAGGGAAAGGGGAGAGCGGCCGACGGCGGTGAAGGGCCTCTGGACTCTTCCCAACTTCATCACCCTCATCCGCCTGGCGGCGCTTCCGTTCTTTCTCCTCTCGATCGCGGAAGGGCGCTTCGGAATCGCGCTCGCGCTCTTCGTCGCGGCGGGAATCTCGGACGGCGTGGACGGTTATCTCGCACGACGGTTCCAGATGAACTCCGCCCTCGGCGCCTACCTCGACCCGATCGCCGACAAGCTGCTCCTCATGAGCTCCTATCTCTTCCTCGCGATCCCTTCGTACCCGGCGGTGGTGAAGGTGCCGGTCTGGCTCGCGGTGCTCGTTCTGTCCCGCGACTTTCTCCTGTTGCTCGTGGCGCTTCTGCTCATCCTGTCGCACAGCCGGCGGACGTTTCCGCCGAGCTGGCTCGGAAAGGTCACCACCGTCACGTCCATCGTGACCGTCCTCTTCGTCCTCTGCGCGAACGTCTGGAGCTGGCCACGCGAGGTCCTGTGGATCGCCTACGGGGCCACGGCCACGGGCACGGTCCTCTCCGGCTTCGACTACGTCGTGCGGGTCGTGCGGACGCCGGCGGCCGCCGAGGCGGCGTGATCCGCCTGACGCTCTACTCACGCCCGGGCTGCCACCTGTGCGAGGAGATGCGGCGCGAGGTCGAGAATCTGCTCGGGGACCTGCCGCACGAGTGGGACGTCGTCGACGTCGACCGCGACCCCGAACTCGCCCGTCGATATGGCGAATCGATCCCGATTCTCTTCGTCAACGGACACCTCTTCGCAAAGATCCGTCTGCCGAGCCTGTCCTCGAAGTTGCGTCTGGTCCGTGCCGCGGCGAGGTCCGAGCGGACTTCCGCCTAGCGGCGGCGAAGCGCCCGTCCGCGTTGCCCCTCGGGGCGCCTTTCGCTATATTTCGATCCCTCGGGCGGGCATAGCTCAGCTGGTAGAGCGTCAGCTTCCCAAGCTGGATGTCGCGGGTTCGAACCCCGTTGCCCGCTCCAGACCTGCGGCGACTTCCCGGGACCCGGGAACCGAAAGTCGAAGGTCCCGAAGGACTTCGACGGGGCTATACTGACTTTCTTTCGGAGGACCAACCCTTGGCATTCTTCGGCAAACAACCCGACACCCCCGCAACCCCGCCGTCTCCCAACCCGCATCCCCCGACCCCGGAACGGATTCCGGCGGCGTCCCCCGCGCCCCCGGTACCCGGCCTGACCACCCCGACCTCGTCGACGTCTTCGACCGTGATCGGCTCGAAGGTCAAGCTCGTCGGCGACCTCTCCGGCGACGAGGACATCCTGATCAACGGCCGCGTCGAGGGAAAGATCCGCGTCGACCGGAAGGTCGTCGTCGCGACGGGCGCCGAGGTCGAGGGTGACGTCCAGGCGAAGTCGGTGATCGTGGGAGGCCGCGTCCACGGCCAGGTGCTCGCGTCGGAGCGGGCGGAGCTCCTCGCGTCCGGCCGCGTGCAGGGCAACGTGCATGCCCCGCGGATCGTGATGGCGGAAGGCGCGCAGATCCAGGGTCGGGTCGTGATGCCGACCGATGCCGCGACGCGGCCGCTGACGCCTCCGCGGGCGGAGGAAGCGCCCCGCCGGCCGATGACTCCGCCCAAGCCCGAAGATGCCGCGCGTCCGCCGGCGTCGCCGGGCACCGGCGGATGAGCACGGCGCTCGAGCTCCGACTCTCCGGCAACTTCATCGGCGGCGAGTGGCTTCCAGCCGCTTCGGGTCGAACTTTCGAAGATCGGAACCCCGCCGACTCCGACGACCTGATCGGCGTGTTCCCGGAGAGCGGTCGGGAAGACGTGGAGTCCGCGGTCGCGTCGGCGCTCTCGGCATACCCGGGCTGGCGCGACACGCCGGCGCCTCGGAGGGCCGAGATCCTGTACGCGGCCGGCGCGATCCTGACGCGCGACAAGGAGGAGCTCGCGCGGCTGATGACGCGCGAGATGGGGAAGGTGCTGGCGGAAGCCCGCGGCGACGTCCAGGAAGCGATCGACATGGCCTACCTGGCGGCGGGGGAGGGCCGGCGGCTCTTCGGCTTCACGACCCCGTCGGAGCTGCCGAACAAGTTCGCCATGTGCGTCCGACAGCCCATCGGCGTCTGCGCGCTCGTCACGCCGTGGAACTTCCCGATGGCGATCCCGGCCTGGAAATCCATGGCGGCCCTGATCGCCGGCAACACCATCGTCATCAAGCCGGCGACGGACACGCCCGCGTGCGTGGTGGCCCTCGCCCGCGTGTTCGAGGAAGCGGGCCTCCCCGCCGGCGTCTTCAACGTGGTCATCGGGTCGGGAGGCGAGGTCGGGGACCCGCTCGTTGGACACCCCGACGTCAAGGTCGTGTCCTTCACCGGCTCGACCGAGGTCGGTCGGAGGATCTCGACAGCCGTCGCCCCGACCTTCAAGAGGCTTCACCTGGAGATGGGCGGAAAGAACGCGATCCTCGTGCTCGAAGACGCGGACGTGGACCTCGCGGTCGAAGGCGCGATCTGGGGAGCCTTCGGCACCACCGGTCAGCGCTGCACCGCCTCGTCGCGCCTCCTGGTCCACGAAGACGTCGTGGCCGAATTCACGGACAAGCTCGTCGCGCGCGCGACCTCGCTGTCGGTCGGCAATGGTCTCGAGCCCGGCGTTGAGGTCGGGCCCTGCATCTCCGAGCGCCAGCGCGAAACGGTGGCGCGTTACGTCGAGATCGGGAAGGAGGAGGGCGCGCAGCTGCTTTGCGGCGGCGAGAAGATCACCGAGGGAAGCCTGTCGCGCGGGTTCTTCTTCGCTCCGACGGTGTTCGGAGAGGCGACCCCCGACATGCGGATCTCCCGCGAGGAGATCTTCGGCCCCGTGACGACCGTCATCCCGATCGGCTCGTTCGACGAGGGGATCCGCGTCGCCAATTCCGTCGAATACGGCCTCTCGGGCTCGGTGTACACCCGCGACGTCGACCGCGCCTTCCGCGCAATGCGCGAGTTCGAAACCGGCATCTTCTACGTCAACTCGTCGACGATCGGCGCCGAAGTGCACCTCCCGTTCGGCGGAGTGAAGAACACGGGCAACGGGCATCGCGAGGCCGGCATCGCCGGCATCGAGGTGTTCACGGAGTGGAAGTCGATCTACGTCGACTTCTCCGGCCGCCTCCAGCGGGCGCAGATCGACACCCACGAGAGCGCGGACTGAGGCTTCTCGTATTCGAGTTCCAGTCGGGAGCGGAGTGAGAAAAGCGTCGAAGGTCGCGAGCGGGCCGGCCACGGGGCCGCGTGTCTCGTCGCGGGGCGACCGCATGCCGGCTTCGCCGATCCGGCGTCTCATGCCGCTCGCGGAGGAAGCGAAGCGCCAGGGCGTCCGCGTTCTTCACTTGAACATCGGACAGCCGGACCTGGAAACTCCCGCCCCGATGCGGGAGCGGCTCGCGCGCTACAGCGACAAGGTGATCGCCTACACGCCGTCCGGGGGGACCCCCGAGTACCTGGCGTTTCTGGTGGAGTACTACCGGCGGCTCGGGATCCCGCTCTCGACCGAGGAGATCATCGCGACGACCGGGGGGAGCGAGGCGATCCTGTTCGCCTTTCTGGCCTGCGCCGACTCGGGCGACGAGGCGCTCACGGTCGAGCCCTTCTACACGAACTACTCGGCCTTCGCGACGATGGCGGGCGTGCGCCTGAACGCCCTGACCACGCGGGTCGAAGACGGCTTTCACCTCCCGCCCCGCGCGGCCTGGGAAGCCGCCTGCACGCCCCGGACCCGGCTCGTGCTTCTCTGCAACCCGAACAACCCCACGGGGACGGTCTACTCGCCGGAGGAGCTCGCGGAAGTCGCGGCGTTCTGCCGGGAGCGCGGGCTCTTCCTCGTGTGCGACGAGGTCTACCGCGAATTCGTGTACGACGGCCGCCGCACGGTGAGCGCGCTCACGCTTCCGGGGGCCGGGGACTTCGTCGTCGTGGTCGACAGCCTCTCGAAACGCTACAGCGCCTGCGGGATCCGGCTGGGTTGTCTCGCGACCCGCAACCGAGACGTCTACCGGGCGTGTCTCCGGATGGCTCAGGGGCGACTCTCGCCCCCCGGCATCGCCCAGTTCATGGCGGTCGGCGCGCTCGAGCTCGGACCCGAGTACACGGCGGGAGTCGTCCGCGAATACGAGCGGCGTCGCAACGTGCTCTACGACGCATTACGGCAGATCCCCGGCGTGTTTCTGACGCAGCCGGAAGGGGCGTTCTACTTCGTCGCGCGCCTGCCGGTCGCCGACGGAGACGACTTCGCGAGCTGGATGCTGACCGACTTCCAGCGCGACGGCGCCACGGTGATGGTCGCGCCGGCTCGCGGCTTCTACGCCACGCCGGGCCTCGGGACGGACCAGGTGCGCATCGCGTACGTGCTGAACGAGGCCGACCTTCGCGACGCCGTCGAGATCTTCGCGGCGGGGCTCGAGACGTATTCGCGCGACCGAAATCGCGCGCCGGTCCGGACGACGGCGCGTCCCCGCCCGAAGGACCCCGACTTCTCGACGCCCGTCGGAAGCTAGATCTTCCCGGCGGCGCGGCGGGCTTCGTTCGCCGGTGCGGCCGGGAACGTACAGGTCACCACGGTTCCGCCTCCCGGCCGACGCTCCAGGGTAAGCGTCCCACCGTGCGCCGAGAGGATCTCGGTGCACAGGGGGAGGCCGAGACCGGTTCCGTCCCGCTTCGACGAGTAGAACGGCACGAGCGCGTTCTTCATCGTTTCGGCGTCCATGCCCTTTCCCCGGTCGAGCACTTTCAGGATCGCCCCCCCTTCCGCGGAGGTCTCGAGAGACGCCGAGACGTGCTGCGGGGGGCTACCCGACTCCGCCGCGTTCTTCAGCAGATTGATGAGCACCTGCTGGATCTGGGAGGCGTCGAAGAAGCCGGAGCGGTCCGGGACGGGGCCCTCGATGTGGAACGGATAGAACGTCCGCACCCCCTCGAGGAAGTCCGCCCAGTTCACGAGTTCCTTTCGCGGAGGGGGCAGCTTCGCGAATCGAGCGTATCCGTCGAGGAAGTCCCGAAGGTGCCCGACCCGCTCCTCGATCGAGCGGAAGATGTCGTCGAGTCGGTGCGACTGCTCGGGCCGTCCGGCGGCCACGCGGGCCGAATGGAAGAGGGAGCTGATCGGCGCGACGGAATTGTTCAGCTCGTGGCTCATGATCCGGATCACCTTCTTCCAGACCTCGACTTCCTGGCGGCGAAGCTCGGGTGTGATCCTCTCGACAACGATCAGTCTCTGCGTCTGGGTGTTCAGGAGGAACTCCCGCTGCACGACGCGATAGGTCTCCTCCTGCGCGCCCGGCTCCGCCGGAGTCCACGTGAATAGCGCGTCATGACCCGACGCCAGGGCGATCCGCATGGGCTCAGGGACCGAAGCGAGAACCTCGTCCAGGCCACGTCCGGGGAGGCGCCGCGCGGACGTGACGAGGTGCCTCGCGGCGGAGTTCGCATACACGATCCGGTCGAGCTCGTTGACGAGGAGGATCGCCATGGGGGCGCCCTGCAAGAGCGTGTCGAGAAGGAGCTCGCGCTGATAGATCTCGCTCCGCTCGCTCCGCAGTGCATCCCCAACCCGGTTGTACAGCTCGACGAGCTCCCGCAGCTCCCCGACGCCGGTGGCCGCGAGGCGAATGCCGAAGTCGTTCTCCTGAAAGCTCAGGACTCCGTCGGTGACCGCCTGAAGCGTCGCCCGGACCGGCTTCCAGAACCGCGAAAGCGACCACGATGTCAGGCAGGCGCCGGCGAGAAGCGAGACGAAGAACACCATCGTCGCCGAGAGTCGGGCGGACGCCAGCGCGGCGGCGAGTCCGCACACGAGCAGCAGGTCCACGCCAACGATCAGTCCGAGGCGGTGGGCCAGCCGGAAGCGGGGGATTCCCACGCGCCAAATCTACCGGGTAAAGGCGCTCGAGCGCGCGACTACTCGCGGGGCCGGCGCTCCAGGATGATCCCGAGACGCTCCATCTTCCGGTAGAACGCCTGGCGCGACAGGCCGAGCTCGTGGGCGGCGCGCGACACGCTTCCGTCGTGCCGGCGGAGGACTGCCTCGACGGCGCCCTTCTCCCCGCCGCCGCCGGACAACGCCGCCGCTGGGACCTCGGTCGCGTCCCCGAACCCGAGGTCGGCCGGGGTCAGCGTCGCGTGCGGTGCGACGACCGCGGCGCGCTGGATTCGATTGAAAAGCTCGCGCACGTTGCCCGGCCAGGAGTGGGAGAGAAGCGCCTCCTTCGCATCGTGAGCGAGGGTGAGCGGCTCGCCCGCGCGGTCTTCCGAGAGCTCTGCCAAGACGCTCTCGGCGAGGGGCAGGATGTCGTCGCGGCGCTCCGTCAGCGGCGGAACCGCGAGCTCGATGACGTTCAACCGGAAGTAGAGGTCTTCGCGGAACCGGCCTTCCGCAATGGCCTGCTTGAGATCCGTGTTCGTTGCACAGATCACGCGGACGTCCGCGCGCCGCGGCAGGTTCGATCCCAGGCGTTCGAACTCCTTGTTCTGAAGGACTCGCAGCATCTTGACCTGGCCGGCTGGGGACAGGTTGCCGATCTCGTCCAGAAACAGCGTGCCTCCGTCCGCGGCCTCGAACCGTCCGATGCGCAGCCGCCGCGACCCCGTGTAGGCGCCGGGCTCCGCGCCGAACAGCTCGCTCTCGAGGAGCTCGTCGGGAAGCGCGCCCACGTTCATCCGGAGGAAAGGCTTGTCCCGGCGGCGCGAGTTCGCCTGCACGATCTCGGCGATCTTCTCCTTGCCGGCGCCGTTGGGGCCGGTGACCAGGATCGGGACGTCGGACGCCGCCACCTGGACCGCCAGGGAAACGACCCGGTGCATTGCGTCGCTCTCGTAGACGATACCCAGCAGGTCGTATTGCCGGGCGATGGCGAACCGGGACACGCTCCGCTCCCTCTTCAGCCGGAGGTTCTCGGCCTGAAGAGCACGAAGCTGGAGCAGGTTGCGCACGCTCGCCAGGAGCTTGTCGTCGTCCCACGGCTTCGCGAGATAGTCGGTGGCCCCCTCCCGGACGAGCGACACGGCCGTCTCGAGGGACGTCCAGGCGGTCATGAGGAGAACCGGCATCTGAGGGTCGAGCCGCCGAACCGCGCGGAAGAGCGCGATCCCTTCGACGCCGGAAGTCGCGCTTCGGCTGAAGTTCATGTCCTGGATTACGACCCCGATCTCGCCGCTCGCGACCCGCGGAAGAGCCTCCGCGGGGCTCGGCGCGACCTCGCAGGGAATCTCGTGCAGCGCGAAGAGGACCTCGAGCGCGTGAGCGACCGCGGGCTGATCCTCGACGATCAGGACGCGGGACATGCGGCGACGCCTCTGCGACGGGGCGGGCTGCCGGCGCGTCCGCGGCGAAACGGTCTCGGCGTTAGGGGCATCCACGTCCCTTGTTACGCGCGAGGCGCTCGGAGGTTACGAACGCTTTCGTATCAGACGTTCCGGGTCGCGACCGCCGGGGCGACTGCGGCTCCCCGTCTCGCGGGCACGAACGTCGCGGCGAGCCCGGCGAGCCACAGCAGCGTGATACCTCCGAGGACTAGCATCGGGTCCATCTTCGCGCCGTTCACCCTGCTGACGAGGAACACGTTCAAGCCGTACGCGAGCAGCGCGCCGACGGCCAGGCCGATCGTCGTCACGATCCAGTTCTCGAGCAGGAAGTAG
This sequence comes from Thermoanaerobaculia bacterium, assembly GCA_035457525.1. Taxonomy (GTDB): domain Bacteria; phylum Acidobacteriota; class Thermoanaerobaculia; order UBA5066; family Gp7-AA6; genus Gp7-AA6. The sequence continues at coordinate 9,560 of DATIBN010000189.1, forward strand.
CGCAGGATGTCGATCCGTTGGGCGCCGAGCGCTCGCCGGGTCCCGATCTGTCGCGTGCGCTCGGTGACGGAAAAGACAGTCAGGCCCACGATGCCGAGCGACGTCACGAAGACGAGGAGCACGATCAGGACGGTCAAGACCGTCACCAGGAGAGTCGACTGTCCCTGGAACTGTCTCTTGATGTCCGTGACGGTGCGCGTTCGGACGTTGCGGCCGTTGTTCGAGGCGAGCAGCTTCCGCTCGATCGCCGCGGCGACCGCCGCCTTCTGTCCCGGCTTCGTTCGCACGAGGTAGGGCGCCCCACCGGGCACGCTGCGCGACGTGGTCGGATAGAACATCGCGTACTCGTGAATGGGCCAGCCGCCGTAGGGGTTGTAGAAGCGGTCGATGACGCCGACGATCTGATACTGGTCCCCGTCGGTGTCCTCGAGCCGGCGCCCCAGAGCTCTTCCGTCCGGGAAGAGAAGCTTCGCGAACGCCTTGCTGATGATGATGTCCTGGCTGATCTTCTCGATCGGCTGACCGCGGCTGTCCCGCGGGCGAGCGGTGTTGAACAGCTTTCGCAGACGGAGCACCTCTGCGTCGACCTCGTCGCGCTTGAAGTTCCTTCCCTCGATCAGCCGCGCGCCGAGAGCCGCGAGCGTGGACTCGTCGGCGTTGTAGACCTGGTTGCGGAGCATCTCCCCCCGGGTGCCGGCAATGCGAGTCTCCATGGAGCTCCCGCCCCCCTGCCAGGGGAGGAACCGCGTGTTCGAGACGGCAACGACTCCGGGAACGGACCGGATCACTTCGAGATCCTGGCGGACGGCGTTGTCGTAGTAGCCGTCCTCCTCGAAGGCCTTTTCGAAAGGCGTGCTCCGGACCGAGACGAGGTTCTCGTCGTCGAAGCCGGAATCGATCGCCATCTCCCGGCGGGCGTCGCGGATCAAGTTCACGCAGTTGACGACGATGGCGAGAGTCAGGGCGATCTCCGCGGCGATCAGGCCGTAGCGCACCTTGTTCAGGCGCATCGTTCTCAGGATCGGTCCGAACTCCATGGCTTGCCTCCTACTGAAGCCGCAAGTGACTGGCGGGCGCGAGTCGGGACGTCCGCCAGGCGGGATAGACGCCCGCGACGAGCGCGGCGAGGAGCGAGAGCGATACGGAAAGCAGGATCATGGGACCGTCGAGCCGAAAGAAGTCGCCGCGCTGAGCGACCGTCCTCAGCCAGCCGTTCAGGGCCGCGACGCCGCCGAACGAGAGCGCCAGCCCCAGGAGTCCGCCGAGGACGCCGACGAGCTCGCACTCGATGATGTACTGCAGGAAGATGTCCCCCCGCGTCGCGCCGAGCGCCCGGCGCACGCCGACCTCGCTGGCGCGCGCGAGGAACTTGCCGAGCAGCAGCCCGACCAGGTTGAGCGCGCAGACGGCGAGGAACAGGAGCGACACGATGAAGAGCGTCGTCGTCTGTCGGGGCACGACGCGCTGCTCCTTCAACCATCCCATGAGCGGGGTCACCCGGTTGTTGACGGGTCGGGGAAGCCGGCCCGCCTTCTTCTGGTCGAGAACGTAGGAGCGCAGGAAGTCCTCGTACTCGGCGACCTTCTCGGGCGTCGGGAGCTCGACCCACATCTGGATCCAGTTCACCTCCGCTTGGAGGAACCCCGCGAAACCGGGCACCCCGGTCGAGGGGCCCCAGCCGTCGGAGTTGCCGGAGGTCCGGATCTCCATGGGCTCCACGAAATTGAACGGGATGAAGATGTTCTCGGGGGGCTCGATCTGGTTGTTCGTAATGTCGTAGAACTTCACGCCCGGCCTCCACTCCTCGAGCACGCCGACGACGCGGAAGTCCCGCGACGCGATGCGCACCGTCTTGCCGACCGAGTTCGCGCCCCCGAAGAGCTTGTCGTTCATTTCGGCCGAGAGGACGGTCACGGGCTCGGGGGCCTCGTCAGCGGATCGGCCCCAGCCGGTTCCGTGACGGAACGGCACCTCGAACATCGGGAAGAAGTCGGAGAACGCGAGGCGGACGTTCTCGCGGAAGGGACGGCCGACCTTCGGGTCCGGATACACGTACATCCCGGACTTGAAGGAGCCCGTCTGACGCTTCGGAATCGTGGACTTCATGATGCCGCGCATGTCCCGGTACGAGATCTGGGTCGGCGGCTGGGACGGATCGGGGCCCGGGTACGGCCGGAGGGGGTCCCAGTTGTCGATGCGGACGTAGTGCAGCACGTCGCTCTTCGAGGGGATCGGATTGCGGGCGAAGGCGTGGCGCGCCGCGGCGGACGTCGTTGCGAGAGCGATCCCGAGCGCTATGCCGCTCACGATGAGGACGGTCAGCGGAGTATTCCGCTTGAGGCTCTTCCAGGCGATTCGCAGGTTGTGGAACAGCACGGCTCCTCCTTTCAGGCGATCGTCGCCGCCAGGCTGGCGGAGCCGCGGTCCCCGACGACGTCTTTCGGGACCGCCGCGAGGTCGACCACGGTGCCGTCCAGCAGGTGAACCTGCCGGCCCGCCCGGGCGGCGCACTCCGGAGTGTGCGTGACCATCACGATCGTCGTTCCCGCCTCGTTGATCTTCTCGAGGAGATCCATGACCTCTCGCGACATCATCGTGTCGAGGTTCCCGGTCGGCTCGTCGGCGAGAATGAGCCGCGGGTCGCCCGCGAGGACGCGCGCGATCGCGACCCTCTGCTGCTGGCCCCCGGAGAGCTGAGCCGGGAGGTGGTGGAGCCGGGAGAGCAGCCCGACGGACTCGACCGCCTTCTCGATCCTCTCGCGTCGCTCCTTCGGCGGGAGCCGGCGATAGCGCAGCGGGACGTCGATGTTGTCGAACACGTCGAGATCCGGGATCAGGTTGAAGCTCTGAAAGACGAGGCCGATCTTCTGGTTCCGGATGCGAGACATCTCCGCGTCCGACAGGCGGCTCACGTCCTGGCCGTCCAGGTGATAAGTGCCGGAGTCGAAGGTGTCGAGAAGACCCGCGACGTTCAGGAAAGTGGTCTTGCCGGACCCCGACCGGCCCATCACGGCCACGAACTCCCCGGCCTTCACGTCGACGGAGAAGTCGTGGAGCGCGTACGTTTCGATCAGGTCGGTCCGGTAGACCTTTCGGATTCCTCGCATGGAAAGCATCGGCTCTGACTCCTTGTTCCGGGCGGTCACGTGCCGCTCCGGGTCTCTCCCGCGGAGGTCCGGGGAGCTCGCGATTCGAGGGCGGCGAAACCGATCGCAACGAGGTAGAGGAGCACCAACAGAAAGAGCTTCAAGCGGCCGGCTCCCACGGTCGCGCTCATTCCCTCAGGAGGACGCTTTTCGCGCCCCCGAACTCGGAGGTGTCCGAGAGGATGACCTTCTCGCCGGCAGTGAGACCGTCGGCGATCTCGACTTCCGAGACGCTCACCGCGCCCACTCGGATCATCCTCGGCGTCGCCATCCCGTCGGAGACGACGTAGACCTGGCGCCCGCCGCCGCTCTCCAGGAAGGGTCCTCGCGGAACCTTGAGCACGTTCGGCTTGTTTTCGAAGACCATCCGAACGCTCACCCGCTGGCTCTGCTTCAACCCTTGGGGCGCGGCGCCCGCGAAGACGACGGTGCCGGTGACCTGGCTGTCCCGCACCTCCGGCGAGATCGCGGTAACCCTGCCCGGATACTCGCGCCCCTCGTACAGAATCTCCGCCCGCGTTCCGGGGAGGACTTCGGCGCCGTAGTTCTCGGGAAGCGTGATCTCGACCTCGTACGCTGAGAGGTTGACGACCGTCAGGATCGCCTGGTTGGCGGCGATCGCGTCCCGATCCTGCACGCTGACCGACGCGACCATGCCGTCGAACGGGGCCTCGATCGTGAGGCGATCGACCTGGCGTTGAAGCTCGGCGACCGCGGAGGCCTGGCGCTCGGTCTGGAGCACTCCCTCGCGAATCTCGAAGCCGGTCGTGTCGGCCTCGAGCTTCGCGGTCTCCCGCGCATTCTTCAGCTCGAGCTCCGCGATCTTCACGTCGTCGTGGGCCTTCTCGTAGTCGGTCTTGTTCAGCAGGCCTTCGCTGAATACGCGGTCGGCGCGTTCCAACAGGCGCCGGGTGGCCTGGAGGCGCAGCTCCAGGAGGCTCACGTTCTGCGCGTTCTTCAGGACGTTCTGGTGGCCCGAGATCTTCGCCCTCGACAGCGACGACTGGAGCGAGAGGAACGTCGCTCGTTCCTGGGCCAGGCGGCTCAAGAGCTCGGGGCTCTCGATCGAAGCGAGAGGCTGGCCCTTCTGCACTTCCGAGCCGGCCTTGACCTTGAGCGTCACGATGCCCTGTGCAGGGGAAAAAAGGGTCGGGTGAAGCGACGCGACGATCCTTCCCTGCGCGGACGTGTCGCGGACGAGGGTCCCCCTCGTCACCTCTCCGATTCGGACGCTCGCTGCGGGCACCGAACGCTCGGCGCGCGACCAGCGGGCGATCATCGGAAAAGCGAGAGCGAGCAGGAGCAGCGCAAGCGCGCCGGCGCCGATCAGAACGAGCGTCCGGCGCGAGAGGCCCCTCGGCTTCTCGATGACCTTGTCCATGGTCGAGAGGTTTTCGATCATCTTCGCCGGAGCACGAAGCAACGCCGCTGCCACGCAGAGCGTCGCCCGAAGGCGCGCATTCGTTCGAAAACGCGAGTCTCCGAGCGTCCGGAGTTGACAGATGTCCGGCGAACTCGGCGGACGAATGTCCGGTCTCCGCGCGGGGCGCGCCGATAAGATACGCGCCGCAGAGAAACCGCTCGAAGAATCCCGGAGGTGCCCGTGAAGACCGTCTGGAGTCTGTTCGCCCTGCTGGCGCTCTTCCTCGAAACCGGCGCGGCTGCCGCGCCGAAGAAGGCGCCGGCGGAGAAGTCCGCGGACCGGTCCGTCGCGAAGCTCTACGAGGGGCTCGAGTTCCGAAACATCGGGCCGTTCCGCGGCGGCCGCGTGACGGCGGTTGCGGGCGTGCGCGGGCAGCCGCTCGTCTTCTATCAGGGGGCGTGCGGCGGCGGGGTGTGGAAGACGGTCGACGGCGGCTCGAACTGGCAGCCCGTCTCGGACAAGGACTTCAAGACCGGTTCGGTCGGTGCGCTCGCCGTCTCCGAATCCGATCCGAACGTCGTCTACGCCGGAATGGGGGAGGCGCCGATCCGGGGAAACGTCTCGCACGGGGACGGCGTCTACAAGTCCACCGACGCCGGCAGGACCTGGAAGAACGTGGGCCTCGAGAAGACCTACCAGATCGCCCGCGTCCGCGTGCACCCGGCGAACCCGGACGTGGTCTACGCCGCGGCTCTCGGGCACGTCTGGGGTCCGAACCCCGAGCGCGGAATCTACCGATCGAAGGACGGCGGTAAGACGTGGGATCGGGTCCTCTTCGTCAGCGAGAAGACCGGCGCGTCGGACCTCGTCATGGATCCTACCAACCCCCGCATCCTCTACGCCGGGTTCTGGCAGGTGCACCGCAAGCCGTGGGCGCTCGTGTCCGGAGGTCCGGAGGGCGGAATCTGGAAGACGACGGACGGCGGCGATACCTGGAAGAAGCTGACGGAGGGGCTGCCCGAGGGGGTCGTCGGGAAGGTCGGGATCGCGGTTTCTCCGGCCCGCCCGGAGCGCGTGTGGGCTCTCATCGAGTCGAAAGAGAAGGGGGGCGTCTACCGTTCCGACGACGGCGGAGAGAAGTGGACGCGCGTCAACTCCGAGAACAAGCTGCGCCAGCGCGCCTGGTATTACACCCGGATCTACGCCGACACGAAGAACCCCGAAGCGGTCTATGCCTTGAACACCGGGTTCTACCGGTCGAACGACGGGGGAAAGACCTTCAACGCGATCCGTGTGCCGCATGGCGACAACCACGACCTCTGGATCGACCCGGACGAGCCGCAGCGGATGATCGAGTCGAACGACGGCGGGGCGAACGTGTCCTTCAACGGCGGGCGGACGTGGTCGTCGATCATGAACCAGCCGACGGCGCAGTTCTACCGCGTGACGACCGACGACCGGTTCCCCTACTGGATCTACGGAGCGCAGCAGGACAACACGACGGTCGCGATCGCGTCGCGGAGCCGAAGCCGCGGCATCGATGTGACCGACTGGCACCCCGTCGGCGGATGCGAGAGCGGCTGGATCGCGCCGAAGCCGAAGAACCCCGACGTCGTGTTCGCGGGGTGTTACGGCGGATCCATTACCCGCTACGACCACAAAACCGGCCAGGAGCGCGAGATCATGGCGTGGCCGCAACTCGCGATCGGCCAGGCACCCCGGGACCTGAAGTACCGGATCCAGTGGAACGCGCCCATCGTGATCTCACCGCACGATCCGAACGTGCTCTACCACGCGGCGCAGGTCCTGCTGCGGAGCCGCGACGAGGGACAGTCGTGGGACGAGGCGAGCCCGGATCTCACCCGCAACGACAAGTCGAAGCAGGACTACTCCGGCGGCCCGATCACCCGCGACAACACGGGCGTCGAGGTGTACGGCGTCATCTTCACGCTCATGGAATCGCCCCACGAAGCCGGGACGATCTGGGCCGGCACCGATGACGGTCTCGTTCAGCTCACGCGGGACGGCGGAAAGAACTGGCGGAACGTCACCCCGAAGGGGATCCCGGAATGGATCCAGATCAATTCCGTCGAGGTGTCGCCGCACGACAAAGCAACTGCGTACGTCGCGGCGACCATGTACAAGCACGATGACTTCCGGCCATACCTGTACCGGACCAACGACTACGGGCGGACGTGGACGAAGATCGACTCCGGGATCCCTTCCGGCGCTTTCACGCGCGTCGTTCGGGAGGACCCCTCGCGGCGCGGCCTCCTCTACGCCGGGACGGAAACGGGCCTCTACGTCTCCTTCGACGACGGGGGATCGTGGCAGCCGTTGCAGCTGAATCTCCCGGTGGTTCCCATCACCGACCTCCAGGTCAAGGAGAAGGACCTCGTCGTCGCCACGCAGGGCCGGGCCTTCTGGATCCTCGACGACTTGACGCCGCTGCACGAGTACGAGAGTCGCCTCGCGAGCGAGCGAGTTCACCTGTTCGCGCCGCGACCCGCGGTGCGGATGGAGGGGGGCACTTTCGACGACGACTCGCCGTCGCGGCCGCTCGGGAAGAACCCGCCGAACGGAGTCGTGCTTTCCTACTGGCTGAAGGAGAAGCCGGCCGACAAAGACGTTCTGACGATCGAGATCCTCGAGGGAGACAAGGTGATCCGCCGTTACTCCTCGGAGAAGAAGGAGACGAAGGACGACGGTTCTCCACCCGACGACGACGCGGCCGACAAGCCGCTGGAGCCGAAGGCCGGGCTGAATCGCCTGACGTGGGACATGCGGATCCTGAAGCCGGCGCTGGTTCCGAAAGCCGTGATCTGGGGGCCCCGTGAGGGTCCGCGCGTCGCTCCCGGGGCGTACTCGGCCCGCCTGAAATTCGGCGGGGAGACGCTGACGCAGCCGGTCGAGGTGGCGCGCCATCCCGGAGTCCCGGCGACCGCCGAAGACTTGAAGAGCCAGTTCCGTCTCCTCTCGGACATCCGGGACCGCGTCGAGGAGACGCACGACGCGGTCGCGAAGATCCGCGACGTCAAGGCGCAGGTCCTCGCCATCGGGGAGCGGGCCGAAAACCTCGGGAAGGGGACCGCGCTCAAGGAGAAGGGGAAGGCGCTGTCCGAGAAGCTCACCGCGATCGAGAAGAAGCTCGTGAACCCGGACCTGAAGTCGAACCAGGACGTGCTGAACTTCCCGCCGGCCCTGGATCACCAGTTCGTCGGTCTCGCGTACGTCGTCTCCTCCGCCGACACGAAGCCGACCGACGCGTCCTCCGCGTACTACGGCGAGGTCTCGCGGACCCTCGCCACGATCCTCGCGGAGCTCGACGGCGTTCTTTCGAAGGACCTCGGCGAGTTCAACGCGATGGTGCAGAAGGAGGCGATCCCGCCGGTGGTCGTCGTCCCGAAGAAGAAGGTTTAGCGGGGTCAGGTCTTCAAAGTCTTAGCGGGGTCAGGTCTTCACTGAGCGAGGGGCGGCGGTCCGGTGAGCCGTGGCGGCCTTGCCGCTTTGCGTAGCAAAGTGGCAAGTGGAGACCTGACCCCCGATGTGGCAAGTGGAGACCTGACCCCAATCAGCGGCCGTCGTCATGGGCAGAGGCCGCGCCGCAGGCCCTCACCCGATCAGGCGAGTTGCTCGAGGAGCTTCCGCAGGTCCTCCGGGAGCGGGGCCACGATCTCCATCTCCTCGTTCGTCGCGGGGTGACGGAATCCGATTCGCTCGGCGTGGAGGGCCTGGCGCGGGAACTCTTCCAGGGCGCGCCGCAGCGCGGCGTCGCGGACACGGTCGTAACGGGGTCGCCCGTATACGGGGTCTCCGACGATCGGCAGGCCCGTCGCCGCGAGGTGCACCCGGATCTGGTGCGTCCG
>DATIBN010000190.1:0-8443 GCA_035457525.1 Thermoanaerobaculia bacterium
CGATCGCGTCGGCGCGGGCGCAGGCGGGCTCCGTCCGGGAGTACTTCGAGCGGGAGCACCGCCCGGAAGACCGGGACGTCGGCGGCCTGCTGTCGCGCGCGGTCGAGCGGATTCTCGCGATCGACTGGCGTCCAGTCACGGGACGACGGTCTCTCCCGGCCGAGTCGCCCGTCCGGTTCTTCTTTCCGAGCCCGTCGTCGGGGTCCGCCTGCAAGCGGTGGAATCTGTACCTGCGGTGGATGGTTCGCAAGGACGCCATGGACTTCGGCCTCTGGAGGGCGATTCCGACGAGCCGCCTCGTGATCCCGACCGACACGCACGTGCACCGCGTCGCGCGCCGGCTGGGCTTGACCCGCCGCAAGTCCGCCGACTGGAAAACCGCGCGCGAGATCACGGATCGCCTCGCCCGCCTCGACCCGCAGGATCCGGTGCGCTACGACTACGCGCTGTGTAATCTGGGCACGATCGGGGTCTGCCGGCCGGAGCTCGCCGCATCGCTCTGCGCCGACTGCCCGCTTTGCGAAGCGTGTCCGGCCGGCCGCCGGAGAACGGCGACAGCCGCATGAAAGTCCGCACCATCCTGACCATCGCGACCGCCGTCGCTCTCGCGGTCGTGGGAACGGTGTGGATCCGTTCCCTCGTCCCGCCGGAGTCGCCCACGGGCTCGCTCGCGTTTCTCTCGGCGGCGCCGGAGCTGCCGATCTACGACCGCGACGGCCGGAAGATCGACCTCACGAACGAGAAGGGGAAGCTCCTGATCGTCCACTTCTGGGCGACGTGGTGCCCGCCGTGCGTCGAGGAAATCCCTTCACTTTCGCGCTTCTGGGAAGAGTACGGAAAGCGCGGCGACCTCGCCCTCTATGCGATCTCGGTGGACAAGGACTGGAAGACGATCGACACCTTCGCCGCGAAACACCCGAACAAACTGCCCATCTACCGCGATCCCGACGCGAAGACCGCGGCGCGCTTCGGGTCCGGCCAGTATCCCGAGACCTACATCGTCAACAAGAACGGGCGGGTGCTCCACCGCGTACAGGGCGCCGTGTCCTGGGAAGCCCCCGAGTTCCGGCAGAGGATTCAGCAACTCCTGGCGTCCTGAACGTGCGCGCCGCACGGTGAAACGACCGCGGCTCTGGCGCGCCGTCGTCCGGCCGGAGGCGGGCCGCCGCCTCGAGCATCACTTGAAAGCGGAGAATGTCGGCCGGCTGGCCGGCGGCCTTCGCGACGGCCTCCACGATCCCGGGTTTCCGCTCCTTCTCCGCCGGATCGACCAGGCGCCGATCCTCTCCGGGAATAGCGTCGACGTGTTCTTCCGGGGAGGCGAGGCTTTCGAGGCCATGGGAAAGGCCATCGACGCGGCCCGGGAAGAAGTCCTCGTCGAGTCCTACATCCTGAAGGACGACGCGACCGGTCACGCGTTTCTCGACGCGGTCGGCCGCGCGGCCGCCCGCGGCGTCGCCGTGCGCGTGCTCGCCGACGCCTGGGGGTCCTTCACGACCCGCCACGCATTCTGGAAGGAGATGAAGCGCCGGGGCGTCGAAGCGCGCCTCTTCAATCCGCTCTTCCCGCACCTCCTTTTTCAGCCGTATCGAGACCACCGCAAGATCCTGGTCGTGGACCGCCGCGTCGCCTTCACGGGAGGGATGAACATCGCGGACGAGTACGGGTCGGGAGGAGGCTCGAGCACGGGACCCTGGCGCGACACGCACGCCCGGGTGGAGGGTCCGGCGGCGTGGGAGCTCGCGGTCGTCTTCGCGGAAGCGTGGCGCCGGGCGGGAGGGCGGCTGGATTTCGATCCGCTCCCGCCGCCCGAGCCCCACGGGGCATCGATTCTCGTTCTCGACTCCCGGCCGGGCCGGGGTCACGAAGAGACCGCTTCGGTCCTCGCCGCGATCGTCGGGGCCGCGCGGGAGAAGGTCTGGATCACCAACGCGTACTTCGCGCCGAAGGTGCGCGCCGTCCGGGTCCTCGCGGAGGCGGTCCGGCGCGGCGTGGACGTGCGCCTCCTCCTGCCGGCCCGGACCGACGTGCCGCTCGTCCGGCACGCCGGGCACGGCTACTTCCGCGCGCTCCTGCGACTGGGGGTCCGCGTCTTCGAGTACGGCGCCGCGATCCTGCACGCCAAGTCGCTCGTCGCCGACGACTTCGTCTCGGTCGTGGGATCGACGAACCTCGACTTCCGGTCGTTCCACTTCAACGCCGAGGCGAACCTGGTGATCCTGGATGCGCCGACCGGACTCGCGTTCGCCGACGCGTTTCGGGACGACCTTACGCGCGCGAACGAGATCCACGCCGAGACCTGGTCACGTCGACCCGCGCTTCACCGGATCGGCGACAACCTCGCGCGGAGGCTCGGTCCGCTGCTCTAAGGACGCCGTCGCCTCTTCGGCTGGCACGTCGGGCACGCGAACATCCGGCGCCCCGACAGCGGAATCTCCCGGATTCGAGCGCCGCAGCGCCGGCACGTCGCCTGGCCGTAGACGTAGAAGTCGTCGTCCTCCGCGGCGCGGACCGACTTCGGATGGGGCGTCTCGCTCGCGTCGACCGTGACGGTTCCTTCGGTAACGCCCCTCCGCATGAGCGCGCGCAGCGTCTCCCAGAGAGCGGAAAACTCCTCGGACGAAACGCGCCCCGAGGGCCGGAGAGGGTGGATGCCCGTCAGGAAGAGCGCCTCGGTGCGATAGATGTTCCCGGCGCCGGCGATGACCCGCTGGTCGAGAAGCGCGTCCCCGATCGGGCGCTGCGGGCGCTTCGCGAGCGCCTCCCGGACGGCTTCCGGATCCGCGTCGTCTCGAAGCGGATCGGGCCCGAGCCGGGCGAGGATCGAGAGCCGCTCCGCCTCGCCGACGAGCTCGCAGGTCGGCGGGCCGATCAGGTCGAGCGTGACGGGAGACGCGGAGAGCCGGAGCCGGACGGAGGGACGCGCTCGCGCCGCGCTCCCTTCGGTCCGGTAGAACCAGCCCGCCATGCCGAGGTGGACGTGAACGATGCGCCCGCTCTCCCAGTGCTGAAAGAGGTGTTTGCCGTAGGCCTCGGCGCGCACGAATCCCCGCCGGTCGAGCCGGCGCGCCTCACGCGCGAATCTCCCCTGCGGCGACCGGGCTCGGACGATCCGGCCCGCGAAGTCCCGCGTCTGCTCGCCGGCGAGCCGGTGGATGGTGTTGCCTTCGGGCATCGGGCCCCGAAGGATAGCGCCGGGGCGACGTCTTCCCTACTCGGCGACACCTCTTTCCTTCAGGATCTTCCACACCTTCTCGGGCGTGATCGGGATTTCGATGTGCCGCACCCCGAGATGCGCGAGCGCGTCCACGACCGCGTTGACGATGGCCGGAGGCGCGCCGACCGTGGCCGATTCTCCGATGCCCTTCGCGCCGAACGGATGGTGGGGCGAGGGGGTCGTCGTCTTGTCGGTCTCCCAGTTCGGCGTCTCCATCGCGGTGGGGACCAGGTAGTCCATGAAGCTTCCCCCCTGGATGTTCCCGCTCTCGTCGTACTGGATTTCTTCCATCAACGCCGGTGCCATCCCCATCGTGAGCCCACCGTGGATCTGCCCCTCCACGATCATGGGATTGATGATGTTGCCGCAGTCGTCCACGGCGACGAACCGGCGGATCTTGACCTCTCCCGTGCCCCGGTCGATGTCTACGACGCAGATGTAGCTGCCGAACGGGAACGTCAGGTTCGGCGGATCGTAGTAATCCACCGCCTCCAGGCCCGCCTCCATCCCGGGCGGGTGATTCGTATACGCGGCAAACGCGATGTCCTGAATCGTTTTCGACTTCTGGGGAGCACCCTTGACCGAGAACTTCCCGGGCTCCCATTCCAGGTCCTCCTCACTGACCTCGAGGAGGTGCGCAGCGATCTTCTTCGCCTTGTCGCGGATCTTGCGGGCGGCGATCGCGCAGGCCGCCCCCCCGACCGGTGTCGACCGGCTCGCGTAGGTTCCGAGGCCGTACGGCGCCGTGTCGGTGTCACCCTCCTCGACCTCGATGTGGGCGGCGGGGATGCCGAGCTCCTCCGCGATGATCTGCGCATACGTGGTCTCGTGCCCCTGTCCCTGGGACTTGGTCCCGAAGCGCGCAGTCGCCTTGCCGGTGGGGTGGACCCGGATCTCGGCCGAGTCGAACATCTTGATTCCGAGGATGTCGAAGTGCTTCGAAGGTCCGGCGCCCACGATCTCGGTGAAACAGGAGAGGCCGATCCCCATGAGCTCACCACGCTTCCTCTTCTCCGCCTGTTCCCGGCGCAGCTCCGCGTAGCCGATCTTGTCCATCGCCTTCTTTAAGGCTCCCGCGTAGTTGCCGCTGTCGTACTCCCATCCGAGCGCCGACTTATACGGAAACTTGTCGGCCGGAATGAAGTTCTTCAACCGAAGCTCGGCCGGGTCCATCTTCAGCTCCTGGGCCAGGACGTCGGTCACCCGTTCGATCGCGTGCGCTGCCTCCGTGACCCGGAACGAGCAGCGGTACGCGATCCCGCCCGGCGGCTTGTTCGTGTAGACGCCGTCGACTTCGGTGAACGCGGTCTTCAGGTCGTAGGAGCCGGTGCAGATCGAGAAGAGCCCCGCCGGGAACTTCGACGGGTTCGCCGCGGCATCGGCGTACCCGTGATCCGCGACCGTCTTGATTCGCAGCGCCGTCATCGTCCCGTCCTTCCGCGCCGCCAGCTCGGCCGTCATGTGGTAGTCGCGGGCGAAGGAGTCGGCCTGGAGGTTCTCCATCCGATCCTCGATCCACTTGACGGGCTTTCCGATCACCACGGACGCCGCGACGGCGATCACGTATCCGGGATAGACCGGGACCTTGCCCCCGAACCCTCCCCCGATGTCCGGGGAGACGATCCGGATCTTCTCCTCCGAGAGGCCGACGTGCCCCGCCACGAGCGCGAAGACGGTGCGGATCGCGTGGGGCGCCTGCGTGGTCATGTAGACGGTGAGCTTCCCGCGGACGCGATCGAAGTCGGCCACGCAGCCGCACGTCTCGATCGACGCGACGTGGATGCGCGGGATGTACATGTCCTGCTTGACGACGACGTCCGCGCTCGCGAAAGCCTTGTCGGTCCCGGCGCGGTCTCCCGCCTCCCAGTGGAAGATACGGTTGTCCTTCTTGCCCTCCTTGTCGGTGCGTAGCACCGGCGCACCCGGCTCGAGCGCCTTGAAGGGATCCACGACCACGGGGAGCGGGTCGTAGTCGACCTCGACGGCCTCGACGCCGTCGGCCGCGGCGTAGCGGCTGGTCGCGATCACACCGGCCACCTCCTGCGCCTGGTACATCACCTTCTCGGTCGGCAGGACCATCTGCGTGTCCGACATGAGGGTCGGCATCCAGTGGAGGTTGTACTGCTTCAGCGTCTCTCCCGTGATGACGGCGAGGACGCCCGGGACCTTCAGCGCTTTCTCCGTGTCGATCTTGTTGATCTTCGCGTGCGCGAAGGGGCTGCGGACGATGTCCAGGTAGAGCATGCCGGGGAGCTCGATGTCGTCCACGTAGCGGCCCTGCCCCCGGATGAAGCGCGGGTCTTCCTTGCGCTTCATCGAGTGCCCCATGCCGCTGACTTCGGGTGACGTTCGAAGTGCCATGACTCCTCCTACGACCGCAGTTTGTCCGCGGCGTGTTGCACGGACTTGACGATGTTGACGTACCCGGTGCACCGGCAGAGGTTTCCGGAGATCGCCTGCCGGATCTCCGTCTCGCTCGGGCTGCCGTTCTCCTTCAGGAGCGCGTAGCCCGTCATCATCATGCCGGGCGTGCAGTATCCGCACTGGAGACCGTGCTCCTGGATGAACGCATCCTGGATGGCGTGGAGCTGGCCGTCCTTCTCGAGCCCTTCGACCGTCATCACCTCGCGGCCGTCGGCCTGAACGGCCAGAACGGTGCAGGACTTGACCGGCGTTCCGTCGAGGAGGACCGTGCACGCCCCGCAGTGCGTCGTGTCGCAGCCGATGTGGGTTCCCGTCAGCCGCAGGACTTCGCGCAGGAAGTGGACGAGCAGCAGCCGGGATTCGACCTCGGCCTCGCGCGGGCTGCCGTTGACCGTGACGCGGATCGCGTGTTTCGCCATCGCTACTTCCCTCCCGCCTTTTCGACCGCCTTGCGCAGCGCCCGCGCCGTCAGAACGCGCGCCATCTCCCGCTTGTACTCGACCGTTCCCCGCCGGTCGGCCGAGGGGGACGTCGCCCCCGCGGCCAGACGAGCGGCTTCCTGGATAGCCGCGGCGTCGGGCTTCTTCCCGGCCAGGAACCGCTCCGCTTCCACGGCCTCGATCGGGGTCGGTCCCGCGGCGGTCAGACCGATGCCGGCGCGCTGAATGGTCCCGTCGGCGCCGAGGGTGACCTGCGCCGCGGCGGCGGCCGTGGCGAAATCTCCCACCTTCCTCTCGAGCTTGACGTAGGCGCCGCCGCTTCGAGGCGGCGGGACGGGAATCCGGATCTCGGTCAGGATCTCGTCGGCAGCGAGCGCCGTCGAGAAGATGCCCGTGAAGAACTCGTCGATCGGGATCGTGCGTTCGCCTTTCGGGCCCGTCGCCACGACCTGGGCCTGGAGCGCCAGCATCGTCGCGGGGTGGTCGTTGGCGGGGTCTCCGTGGGCGAGGTTTCCGCCGACCGTCGCGAGGTTCCGGACGATCGGATCGGCGATGACCGCGGCGGTGTCGGCGAGTATGGGGTATTTCGAGTGAATCAGTTCGGAGCGCTCGAGCGCCGCTTCGCGCGTCCGGCCGCCGATCCGGAGAAACCCCCCTTCCTCCCGGATGTACTCGAGCCCCGGTATTCGTCCGATGTCGACCAGATGCCCCGCGGCTCCCAGCCGCAGCTTCAGGAGCGGCAGGAGGCTCTGGCCTCCCGAGAGGACCTTGGCCTCGTCGCCGTACTGCGCGAGCAGGGCGAAGGCCTCCGAGAGCGTTTTCGGGGAGTGGTAGTCGAATGAAGCCGGAATCATGAGGCCTCCCTTCCCTTCGCGCCGCTATCGCGAGCGCAACCAGATCCAGTAGACGAGGAGAGCGAGCACGGCCGCCGCGGCGACCCAGAAGACGGGACGGCGAAGCCCGCGCACTGCCGCGCGCCCGACGACGCCGGCGCCGAGAGATACGACGTCGATCGGGGCGGCGGGCTCTGTTTCGCTCCGTGCCGGCTGCGGCGGCGTCTCCCCGACTCCCCCGCTCCCGCCACCCGGCGACTCGAGCTCGGACCGCATCGCCGCCGTGAACTTCTCGAACATCTGATCGCTGACGTCCTGGATCATGCCGCGCCCGAACTGCGCCAGGATCCCGGTGACGTTGACCTGCGATGTCGCGGCGACCTCGGTCTCGCCGGGGGAGCGCTCGGCCAGCCGGCTCGTCATGCGCATGTCGGCGCCCCCCTTGCCGCGGACGTCCTGGCCCGACGCCACGATCTCCGCCGTGTGTGTGGCGGGATCGAGCTTCTCGAATCGGACCTTCCCCTTGTAACTCGCAGCCACCGGACCGACCTTCACCGTGACGGTCCCGGCCCACGTGCGCTCGTCCACCTGTTCGGTGATTGCGGCGCCGGGCAGGCAGCGGACGACCCGGTGCGGATCGGTCAGGAATTCCCAGACGGACGCGAGCGGCGCCCGGAGCACGAAGGACTTCTCGATCTGCATCGCCATGTCAGGCCGCCAGCTCCGGAAGGAGCCTTTCCAGCGACTCCAGGTTGTGCGCGGACAGGAAGAGGTCCACGAACGGAAGCGCGGCCTTCATCCCGCGCGCCGTGGGCTCGTACCGCGCGTCGGAGAGGAGCGGGTTCAGCCAGATGACCTTTTTCGCCTTGGAGCGGATCGAACGCATCGCCGAGGCGAGGAGCGCAGTGTCTCCGCGGTCCAGCCCGTCGCTGAAGATGAGGACGACGGTGTGCGAGCTCACTATCGCCTCCTGGTACCTCTCGACGAACTCGGCGAGGCACTCCCCGATTCTCGTTCCGCCCGACCAGTCGGGAACGCCGGCGGCCAGGCGGTCGAGCGTCGGCCCGATTCTCTGAGGCGAGATCCAGGGGGTCAGCCGGACGAGAGACGTGTTGAAGGCGAAGACCTCGGTGCGCCGGGCGGCACGCGTGAGCGACAGGACGAACGCCAGCAGGAACCGGCTGTGCGAGTCCATCGAGCCGCTGGTGTCGCACAGGACCACGAGCCGCGGCTTCTCGATCGCGCGGGCGCGCCGCGCGAGCGTCAGGAACTCTCCGCCCGTACCGACAGCGTGCCGGTAGCTCCTCCTCAGGTCGGCCGCACCACGCGCGGGCGCGGGCACGAGTCGCCGGCTGCGGTGCGTGGCCAGCTTCGACGCCAGCCGCGTGAGGAGCCGCTCCATCGCCGCCAGGTCCGCCGCCGAACACTCGTCGAACGGCTTGCGGCGGAGCAGGGCCTCGGGGCTCCAGCCCGGGGTCTGCCCGCCGGGAGCCTCGGTGCGCGATTCGATCCCCGGCTCCCCCGCTGGT
>DATIBN010000191.1:0-9246 GCA_035457525.1 Thermoanaerobaculia bacterium
GACCGCCGCCCGAGAGCTGCACGCCCTGAAAGCGCACGTCCGCCGCAAGTACGCCCGACCCCGCAAGGGGGAATCCGTCGCTCAGACGATTCTTCGAAAGGCCCGGGAAGAGCACGCGGATCTCATCGTCGCCGGAAACGAAGGACGGGGCGCGATCCGGCAGTGGGTGCTCGGCAGCGTCGCACAACAGCTCATCGCGACCGCCGACCGACCCGTCACGCTCGTGCCGACACGTGGAGGAAGAGAGCCGAAGCCAAGAAGCCGGCGCTGACGCGTCCGCGCCCCGGCCGGATCAGCCCTCCAGCTTCGCGTCCATCGTGATCCTGGCCTTCAGCAGTCTCGAGATCGGGCAGCCCGTCTCCGCCGCTTGCGCCGCCTTTTGAAACGCCTCGGCGGATCCGCCCGGGACCTTCCCGACGACCTCCAGGTGCGACCCGGTCACGGTCCAGCCGGCGTCGAGCTTCTCCATGGTGATCGTCGCCGTCGTCCTCAGAGACTCGGGTGTGATGCCCGCCTTGCCGAGCTCGCCGGAGAGCGCCATCGTGAAGCAGCCGGCGTGCGCCGCCGCGATCAACTCCTCCGGGTTCGTCCCCTTCTCCTCCTCGAACCGCGTCGTGAACGAATAGGGCGCGGCGGAGAGCGCGCCGCTGTCCGTCGAAACGAGTCCTTTTCCGGTCTTCAGATCCCCGCGCCACTCCGCGGATGCCTTGCGTTTCATCTTTCCTCCTCAGGGGGACAGACCCCGGTTCGCGATCAGCGAGTAGGGGAAGATATCCCTTCGGACCGGGGTCTGTCCCCGGACGCTCGGCTACACTAGTTCCGGGCAGGCTATTTCGTGTACATCGGACGGTCGAGAACGGTGGTGGCGTGCGTCGGAGCGCTCTTCGTCGCCGTTCTGGCGATGATCGGCTCCGCCGCGGGTCAGCAGTCGGTCACGCTCGTCTTCCGCAACGAGTCCTTCCCGGTCGCCACCACGGGCGGCGACTTCTTCAGCGTCGGCGACGCCGCCCGGGCGCTCGGGCTGCGCGTTTCCCGCGATTCGCGGAGCGGCGTGCTGACGATCTCGACGGACGGCCATACGGTCGTCGTCCCTCCGGCGGCCGGGCTGATACCGGTCGACCAGCAGAGCATCGAGATCTCGAGGCCCACTCGGGTCATCGGCGGCGTCCTCTACGCCCCGATGGACTTCTTCGCGAAGGCTTTGTTTCCCCTGGTCGGGGCGAGCGGCGTCTACGACTCCGCCACTCGGGTCTGGACCGTCAACGAGCGGCGCGACCGCGCTCCCGCGGCGCCCCCGGCGGGGGCGGCTCCTCCCGGCGAGCCGCTGACGATCGACGTCGCAGTCGTCCACGTGGATCCGACGACCCAGGTGGTGCTGCGCGAATCGGGCCCGGCGCGGTTCGCCCCCCGGCTGTCGGAATCGGGGATGCAGATCGCGTGGACCGATCGGCGGGTCTCGGCCCCGTTCACCGAACGCCGGTTCGACGATCCACTCGTCGCCGCCGTCCGGTTCGAGGGGGACGCGGCGACCGTCGTCTTCCGCGAGCCGGGGTTGACGGCGTACGCGTATCCCCTGACGAACCCGGATCGGATCATCGTCGAGGTCGGTCGCGCGGTCGAAACGCCCGCGATCGAGCCGGCCGCGCCGCCTCCCCCTTCGGTGCCCGCGATCACGATCGTCGTCGATCCGGGACATGGCGGCGGCGAGACCGGCGCCGTTGGTCCGGCGGGCCTCCAGGAGAAGGAGGTCACGCTCCAGATCGCGAGGCGCCTCGCCGCGGCGATTCCGAAAGTCATCTCCAGCCGGGTCGTTCTCACGCGCGATTCGGACAGCGCGATCTCCCTGGATGACCGGACGTCGCTCGCCAATCACGAGAAGGCGAACCTGTTCCTCTCGCTGCACGCGAACTCGTCGCGCGCGGCCGGCGCGCACGGTTCGGAGACGTATTACCTCTCGCTCGACAGTACGGACCGGTTGTCCGAGGAGGTCGCGCGACGGGAGAACCAGCCTCTCCTCGGAGGCGCGGGCACGGAACCCGCGACGCGTGAGAACCCCGACCTCGACTTCATCCTCTGGGACCTGGCTCAGAGCGCGCACATCAACGAGTCGAGCCGGCTCGCCGAAGCGATCCAGACCCAGCTGAACGTCGTTTCGAAGACCGAGAACCGCGGCATCAAGCAGGCGCCCTTCCGGGTTCTTTCCGGCGCGGCCATGCCGGCGGTGCTCGTCGAGGTCGGCTTCATCTCGCATCCCGAGCAGGAAAAGCAGCTGCGCTCGGCGGCGTTCCAGGAGAGCGTCGCGGGCGCGATCGCGAAGGCAGTCGGAGACTTCTTCGCCCGCCGTCAGGCGCCGGCGCCCGTCTCCGGACCGACGCCCGCCGCGACGCCGTCGTCCGCTCGATGAGCCGCCGCGCCGCGGCGCTCCGTCTGCTCGCTCTCGCAGTCGCGGCGGGGGGGCTCCTCTTCCTCGCCCGGCGCCCGGCCTCCGAGCCCGCCGCGCGCCGGCGGCTGCCCTTCCTGAGGGAGAGCCCGGCCGCCGGCACGGCCGCGCCGATTCCGGGCCGCGGGGCCCCGGGCGTCGAGAGCATTCGCGTGACCCTGTTCTTCGCAGATTCGACGCAGGGCCGGCTTCACCCGGAAGAGCGCGACATTCCGCGGCCCGCGAGCCCCGGAGCGTTCCTGCGCTCCCTCTTCGACGAGCTCGCGCGCGGCCCCGCGTCACCGGGTCTCGTGGGCGTGGTCCCGCCCCGGATCCAGCTCCGCAACGGTTTTCTGATGCCGGGCGGGCTCGTCGTACTCGACCTCGCCGTCGACTCCGGCCTTTCGTTCGGGTCTGCCGAGGAATTCTCGATCGTCGCGTCACTGGTCGACACCGTGCTCCAGAACGTTGCGAACACGCAGCACGTGAGAATCCTCGTCAACGGCGAGCCGGCCGAATCGCTCGGAGGCCACGTGGACCTGACGCGCCCCCTTTCTTTCATCAAGAGCGAGGTTGCGTCATGACGAAATCGGTTCCGCGGCCCGATGGCCGCAAGCCCTCGGAGCTTCGCCCCGTGTCGATCGAGCCGAACCCGATCCGCCATGCCGAGGGTTCGGCGCTCATCTCGCTCGGCGACACGCGGGTCCTCTGCGTCGCGACGGCCGAAGACCGCGTTCCCCCGTTCCTGAAGGGAAGCGGGAGCGGCTGGGTCACGGCGGAGTACGGGATGCTGCCTCGCGCCACGCACACGCGCTCCGCCCGCGAAGCCGCAACCGGACGCCAGGGCGGACGTACGCACGAGATCCAGCGCCTGATCGGCCGGTCTCTCCGGAGCGTCGTCGAGTTGCGCGGCCTCGGAGAGCGCACGGTGACGCTCGACTGCGACGTCCTGCAGGCGGACGGCGGCACGCGTTGCGCCGCAATTACGGGCGCCTGCGTCGCGCTGGGCTTCGCGCTCGCGAAGCTCGTCCGAGAGCAGAAGGTGTCGCGATGGCCGCTCCGCGAAACGGTCGCGGCGGTGTCGGTGGGCATCTGCGCCGGGCAGCCGGTGCTCGATCTCGCGTACGTCGAGGACTCCGAGGCGGACGTCGATTTCAACATCGTCGGCACCGAGTCGGGGGCGTTCGTGGAGGTCCAGGGCACGGCGGAGCGCCGGCCGTTCTCGGAAGAGAAGTTGATCGAGCTCCTCGGCCTCGCCCGGAAAGGGCTGAAGAAGCTGGCGGCGGTCCAGGCGGAGATCCTGGAGCCTCACCTCGAGGGAATCGACCGGGCCTGAGCCCGCGACTCCCGGGCGGCGGCCTCCGCGGTCCGGCCGCGGCGGCGCAGGGCCTGGACCGCCTCCCGCTCGGCGTCGGCGAGGAACCGAAGCAACGCCGCCTCCGCCTGGGGATCGTTCTTCTGCTCGAGCGCGCGCACTCCCTTCCGGAGGAGCTGCGCCTCGGCGTCCGACGGGTCGAGCGCCGCCGCGCGCTCGACTTCGCTCCCGGCGGAGGCCACGTCCCCTTCCATCAGAAGCGCGATCGCGAGCCGCCGCCGCCCCTCGGCCCAGTCCGGACGCGCCGCGACGGTCGCTCGATAGAGGCGGAGCGCCTCGGGGATTTCCCCCTCCAGGAAACGGATCCGGGCCAGGTTGTTCAGGGCGACGCCGTGACGGGGCTGGAGCTCGAGGACCCGCTCGAAGCTCCGCGCCGCGTCCTCGACCCGCGCCTGGAGAATGTGCGCGTAGCCCAGACCCACGTGAACCTCGGGCTCGTCCGGACGGATCCGCTCGGCCTCCTGGAAATGCGAGAGAGCCTCGGAGACCCGGTTCATTTCGATGTAGTGATTTCCGAGGTTGATGTGCGCCAGGTAGTTGCCCTTCGTCTTCGCGATCGCATCGAGGAAGAGGGTTTCGCTGTCCCTCCACACCGCGACGCGCGCGGACGCCGCGGCGGCCAGCGCGAGCACGACCGCGGCGGCGGCGGCTCCGAGCACCAGCCGGCGGGGCCGCCAGCCGGCCACGAGCGCGGGAACACCCCACGCGATCGCGACGAAGAGGCCGATGAAGGGCACGTAGGTGTACCGGTCGGCGAGGGCCTGCTTGCCGACCTGGACGAGGCCGAGGACGGGGAGCAGGGTCACGAGGAACCAGAACCAGCCGAAGAAGAGATAGGGCGCCTTGCGCCTCAGTGCGATCGCCGCCGCCGAGATCCCGGCGATCAGGGCAGCGGCGCCGGCGACCTTGAGCGGAGAGAGCGCGCTCCGGTCGTACGGGTAGAAGACCGCGAGCTGCGGCCAGACCAGCATCCGAAGGTAACGGACGACCGAGACGAGCGCGTTGCCGACGCGAACCGGGAGCGAGAACTCGGACGTCCGGACGGCGCCGCCCGCGCTCTGAACGATCACCGTGACGACGGAGGAGGCGGCGGCGAGCAGGAAGAGGGGGACCTTCTCGACGAGGACGCGCGTCGGCCGCTCGGCGCCCAACCGCGAGAGCGGCCAGTCGTCCAGCAGGAGAAGGGTCAGGGGCAGCGACACGAGCATCGGCTTCGACATCAGTCCGGCCGCGAAGAGCGCGAGGACCAGCGCGTAACGGGAGCCGCCCTTCCGCCGGACCCAGGCCACCCAGGCGATCGTCGTCAGGAGCCAGAAGAGACCCGCGAGCACGTCCTTTCTCTCGGCGACCCAGGCCACGGACTCGACGTGCGCCGGGTGCACGGCGAAGAGGGCCGCCACGAAACCGCTTCGCCCCGTCTCGCCCGACATGCGCCGGAAGAGGAGGAAGAGAAGCAGGGTGTTCGCGCAATGGAGGACGAGGCTCGTGGCGTGATGCCCCTTCGGGTCGAGCCCGAAGAGCGAAACGTCCGTCATGTGCGAAAGCCACGTCAACGGATGCCAGTTGGCAGCGCGCCCCGTCGTGAACGCCTCGCGGATGCCGCTCCCCGTGAGGCCCTCGCGGACCATGGAATTCGAGAGCACGTAGTCGGGATCGTCGTAGTTCACGAAGCCGTTCCGGAAGACGGGGAGGAACGCCGCGAGGGTCAGCAGGACGAGGAAGACGACGACGAGCCACGGCGATCGCGGAGACGCCGCCGTCCCGGCAGAAGCGTCCGGTCGCCGCTTCGAGTGGGAGGAGCCTTTCCGCCGTTTGCCTGTTTGCGAACGGGAGCGGGCCACGCCCGCGATTATCTTCTGCGGAAAGTTCTCGACCGCCGGCCGTCCGACATCCCCACGCCAGGCCCGAACCGGGAACGCGCCGGACGAGTCAGCGTGACGGTTTTCCCCCCAGCGCGAGCTCGAGATTGGCCGCGGCCAGCGGAAAGCCGGGCTGCAGGCGCAGTGCCTCCCGGTACTCCGCGATGGCCTCGTCCCGGTGGCCCTGCAGGTAGAGGATGTACCCCAGGTTCGTGTGCGCGAGCGCGGAACCCGGGTCCAGACGGACCGCCTCTCGAAACTCCCGGGCGGCATCGTCCAGCCGTTCGAGCTGCGTGAACAGGACGCCGCGATTGATGCGGGTCAATCCGTCATCTGGAAAGAGGGCGATGGCCCGGTCGAGCCGGCGCGCCGCGTCCGCCGGGCGCCCGCTCTTCATGAGCGCGATGCCCGTGTCCCGGATCGCGGCTGCGACGACGCGGCGCAGGCGATCGGCCGAAGGGTCGCTCGGATCGCGAGCGAAGGCCCGCGCCTCGGCGAGAAGGGCTCGCGATTCCTCGTCTTTCGGCCACCGCGCCGCGATCTGCTCGAGCTGAAGAATCGCGGCGGGCATCTCACCCTCCATCAGCAGCGCGATGGCGAGCCTTCTGCGTGAATCCGCCCAGTCGGGGTTCGCCGCGATCGCCGCGCGGTAGAGCCGGATCGACTCGGAGACTTCGCCCTGGAGGAGGCGAACCCGGGCGAGGTTCTGCAGGGCGACGGAATTCACCGGATCGAGCTGGAGCGCCGTCGAAAAGTATCGCGCGGCCTCGTCGAGGCGATTCAACAGGAAGAGTGAGTGGCCGACGTTGACGAAGACGGCAGGGTCACGCGGGCGCAGCCGGAGGAGGTCCTCGAGCAGCGGAAGCGCCTCGGCCGGTCTCCCGACGGTGTTGTAGTAGTTGGAGAGGTTCATCAACGCAACGTCGTTGTTCGACGTTCGCTGGATTGCGCTCGAGAGGAGCGTCTCGCTGTTCTTCCAGAGTCGCACCTGGCTCGCGGCGCCCACGGCGCAGGCGAGGACGGAGACCGCGGCGGCGACGCGAAGCGCGGCACGGGCGGATCTCCCGCGGGCGAGGAGCGCGGGGACACCCCAGGCCAGCATGACGAACAGCCCGACGAAGGGAATGTATGTATACCGGTCGGCGGCGCTCTGCTTCCCCACCTGGACGAGGCCGATCACCGGCAGGAGCGTGACGACGAACCAGCTCCAGCCGACGATCAGGAAAGGCGCCTTGCGCCGCAGAAGGATCGCACCGATCGTGATGGCGCCGAGAAGCACCGTCGCGGCGGCCACGGTTCCGAGCGCAAAGCCCTTCGGATGGGGATAGAAGACGGCCAGCCGAGTCGGCCAGACCAGCGTTCGCAGGTAATGGACGCAGGCGACGAGAGCATTTCCAACCCGAACGTCCAGGGGAAACTCGTCGAGGGAGCCGACGGCTCCGCCGGCCTTCTGCACGACGACGGTCACGTACGCCGACACGGCCGACATCCCGAAGAGCGGTAGCTTCTCGACGACCCTGTTCTTGAGGACCTGTTTCATGGTCCGCGCGCCGTCGTCCGGCGCAAAGCGTGCCAGCGGCCAGTAGTCGAGAAGGAGAAGGACCACCGGGAGAGTCACGACCATCGGCTTGGACATCAAGCCCCCGGCGAGCAGCAGGGCAACGAGCGCGTAACGACGGGCGCCGCCCTTGCGGGTCCATGCGGCGTAGGCGCCGATCGCGGCGAACCAGAACACGGCGCTCAACACGTCCTTTCGCTCGGCGACCCAGGCGACGGACTCGACGTGCGCCGGGTGAATCGCGAAGAGAGCCGCGACCCAGCCGCTGCGTCCGACGCTTCCGGTCAGGCCGCGGAAGACGAGGAACACGAGAAGCGTCGCCACGATGTGCAGCAGGAGATTCGTCGCGTGGTGGCCGGCCGGATTCATTCCGAAGAGCGAGACGTCCGTCATGTGCGAAACCCACGTGAGCGGATGCCAGTTCGCTGCGTAACCACTGGTGAGCGCCCAGCCGATGCCGGACCACGTCAGGCCCGCCATCACCGGGGGGTTCTGGAGGATGTAGACGGGATTGTCGAAGGCGACGAATTCGCTGCGAACGACGGGCCACAGTGTTCCCAGGGTCAGCAGACTCAGAAGGACGAGAGCGAGGATGGGCCGAGGCCGTCGACCGCTCGGATTTCGCACCGCGCGGATTATGCCTCCAGGTCCCGGACGATCTCGTCGATCAGTCCTCCAGCCTTCCCGGGTTCATTCGGGCAGCCGGCGTGCCGCGGACGAGGGTAACGGGCACGTAGAACGGAATCGAGTAATGCCCGCGGCACGGGATCGCCGTTCGAAAGCGGCGCGGGTTCTTCCAGACGTAGGTCCAGGCGTCGCCGTCGCGGACGCAGTCGGCGAGCTGCACCATCCCGAGGATCTTCCCGCGCTCGAGATCGGCGTCGCCCGACCGTTCCGGTCCTTCCCGGCGGGAGGTCTGCGACGCGTGAACGAGGATCCAACCGCGGAAGCGCGTCGGGCGCGAACGCGAGTCTCGCCGCTTTTCTCCCCGCACGATCCGGTCGGCGTTGGGCTGCTGCAGCGAGATCGCCGGATAACGCGAGCCGTTTCTTTCCTTCATCTACACACTGTTGTCGCGACCACCCGGCCGGGCGGTGGCACCCGCCGCCCGCGCCTGACATAATTGCCCGTTTCGGCCGGGTATCAATCTCGGCCGACAGGAGGAAGTCCCGTCTCATGAAGAAAATCGGAGTCCTTTTCGGCCAGGAGCGGTCGTTCCCGCGCGCCCTCGTCGAACGAATCAACTCCTCGGGAGACCCGGGGGTCACGGCCGAGCCGGTGCAGATCGGCGGCGTGTCCCTGGCCACCCCGAGGAAGTACGACCTCGTCCTCGACCGGATCAGCCAGGACATCCCCTTCTATCGCGCCGCCCTGAAGAAGCTCGCGTTCGACGGAACGATCGTGGTCAACGACCCCTTCTGGTGGTCCGCCGACGACAAGTTCTTCAACAACGTGATCGCGGAGAGCGTCGGTGTCGCAGTCCCGAAGACGGTCCTTCTTCCGTCCAACCAGCACCCGTCCGACACGACGTCCGAGTCCATGGCGAACCTGGTGTTTCCGCTGGAGTGGGACGAGATCTTCTCGCACGTCGGCTTCCCGGCGTACTTCAAGCCGCACTCCGGCGGCGGCTGGAAGAACGTGTACCGCGTCACGAATCCCGACGAGTTCTTCGCGGCCTATCAGGCGTCCGGCCAGAACGTGATGATCCTGCAGGAGGAAATCCTCTTCGAGGAGTACTTCCGCTGCTACGTCCTCGGCGCGAAGTACGTCCACCTGATGCGCTACGACCCGCGCCGGCCGTTCCACGAGCGGTACGTGCGCCCCGCGCCACCGATCGAAGACCACCTCGAACAACGACTTCGCGACGATTGCCTGAAGCTGACGGGAACGCTCGGCTACGAGTTCGACACGGTCGAGCTCGCGGTCCGGGACGGGGTCCCGTACGCGATCGACTTCCTCAATCCCGCGCCCGACGCCGACGTGGCCTCCATCGGCCCCGACAACTTCGAGTGGATCGTGGACCGGTCGGCGAAGT
>DATIBN010000192.1:0-8307 GCA_035457525.1 Thermoanaerobaculia bacterium
GTCCTTCGGACCGAAGTACGCGCGCAGGTCGAGGGGGCCGGCGGCCGACACTCCCGCCGAGACGGTCGGCTCCCCTTTCGAGGCCTCGGGCGCTCCGGCCGCGGGCGGCAGCGCGACGGGAGCGATCCGTGCGGTCGCCGGCTGACGCGGGGCGAGGACCGCGATGAAGTAGTTGTCCTCGATTCCCACGAAGGCGTTCGCGGCGAGCGGCCACGCCTCTTCCTTCTTCAGCTTCGGCGCGGGGATCGCCTCGATCTTCCCGCCGACCAGCGCGACCGCGCTCGCCGGCATGACGTAGCTCGACTCGAGCTCCTTCGGCGTCGGGTTGCGAAGCCCCGTTCCGGCGAGGACCGTGTACGCGGGCCCGGCCACCTTGACCTTCACGTCGAAGAGGTATCCGTCGCCCAGGCGGATCTCCTTCTCGACCGAGAGCCGGTCGTCGGCGTAGCGGAACGTCAGGGCCCGGCGCGACTGCTCGACGGCGAAGAGCGCGCTCGCGGCGGCGCGCGTCAGCTCCGCGTTTCCCTCGAACGACAGCGCGAGCGGCTTCAACGCCGGATCCGAAACCGAGCGAACGAGCTCGAGCGGGCGGCCCTGGCCGTCGAAATGTTTGAGCAGGACGAAGGAGGTCAGAACGGCGCCGCGGTTCGAGAACGTGGCGCGGGCCACCGGGTTTTCGAGCGTGGTCAGCCCCTCGGTCGCCCCCGCGATCCGTTCGGTCGTGGCGGCGGGAGTCGGCACGGGGACGGCGGCGGTCGGGGGGGCCGCGATGCCCCGCGTCGGTACGGCCGGAACCGTCGCCGGCGCCGGGCGCGGCGCCTTCGGGCCGGCCCACTCCCACAGGAGGAGCACCCCGAGGGAGAGAAAGGCCGCGACCAGGAGACGCTTTTCCACGGTTTTCAGGGGACCGGGTCGAAGCCGCCCGGCCGGAACGGATGGCAGCGCGCGAGGCGCCGGATGGCGAGCCAGGCGCCACGGCGGAAGCCGTAACGCTCGATCGCCTCGCGGGCGTAAACGGAGCACGTCGGCTCGTACCGGCAGGCCCGCGGGAGGAGCGGCGACACGGCCGCCTTGTAGAACCGCAGGACGGCGCTCGCCGCGCGCGCTCCCGGCGTCAAGGCGATCGCCTCGCGGCCCCCGCTCGCGGAAGCGTCCGCGCAATCAGGGAGCGGTACTCCTGCCGAAGCTCCTCGAACGGCGCCTGCGCCGACGAAGGCCTCGCGTTGATCACCACGTTGCCGGCCCAGCCGTCGAAGATGTCCCGGTTGCGTCGGAAGATCTCGCGCAGCCGGCGCCGAACCCGGTTGCGGACGACCGCTCCGCCCACCCGCCGCGAGACGGAGAGCCCCAGGCGCGGACCCGCCGAAGGGGGAGCCGGGGACGGAGGAGCCGTCCCGGCGCGAAGCAGAAAAACCTGGAGATGGCGTCCGGAGACGCGCACCCCGGAGGAGTAGCACTCTTCGAAGTCCCGTCTTTTTCGAAGGCGGTCGTCGCGGGAGAACGTCTCCCGGCGGCGATCCGGGCCCGAGCTCACACCGAGAGTTTCTTGCGTCCCTTGCGCCGCCGAGCCGAGATCACGGCGCGGCCCGAGCGGGTCCGCATGCGCACGAGAAACCCGTGTGTGCGCCGCCGCCGCCGGTTATTGGGCTGGTACGTCCGCTTCATGAGAACGGCGCATCCTAGGTGTCACGGCGGCGGAAGTCAAGAAGATGGGGTCAGGTCTCCACTTGCCACTTTGCAGGCAAAGTGGCAAGGCCACCGTAACTTCCGACCAACTCGACGGGCTGTGAAGACCTGACCCCGCAATGCTTGTATACTCCCCCGCCTTTCCACCGGCCGGGGCGAAATGACGCTTTCCACAGCTGCGGAAAATCTTGCGGAAAACCGGGGTCTCCGATGAGCGAGATCTGGACGTCCATCGTCCGCAACCTCGAAGGAAAACTCGACCCGAAGGAGCTGAAGACCTGGTTCGGGCCGACCCGCCAGCTCTCCTTCGACCGTCGGGGCGAGTCCGGGGCGCTGACCGTCTCGGTTCCGAGCGCCGTTTTCGCCGAGTGGATCGGCGCCCGGCACGGGGCGCTGCTCGCCCGGGAGGCCGCCGCGGCCGGTTTTCCGGGTCTCGCGATTCAGTTCCTCCCGACGGCGACCGAAGGCTCGACTCCCCTGGCACCCCCGGCGCCGACCGTCTCGCGGAGCCTCGTTTTGAACCCGCGGTTCACCTTCGACACCTTCGTCGTGGGCTCCTCGAACCAGTTCGCGCACGCCGCGGCGCGCGCCGTCGGCGAGTCGCCGTCCCGCTCCTACAACCCGCTCTTCCTGTACGGCGGCGTCGGGCTCGGGAAGACGCATCTCATGCACGCAATCGCGCACGAAATCCTCCAGCGCTCCCCGCAGATGCGCGTCGCCTACCTTTCGGCCGAGCGCTTCCTGAACGAGCTCATCAACGCACTGCGCTTCGAGAAGATGCACGAGTTCAAGAGCCGCTACCGCGAGCTCGACGTCCTGCTGATGGACGACATCCAGTTCATCGCGGGCAAGGACTCGACGCAGGAGGAGTTCTTCCACACCTTCAACGCGCTCCACGACGCGCAGAAGCAGATCGTCGTCACGTCCGACGCGCTGCCGAAGGAGATCCCGGCCCTCGAGGAGCGGCTGCGCTCGCGGTTCGAGTGGGGCCTGATCGCCGACATCCAGCCGCCGGACCTCGAGATGAAGGTGGCAATCATCCGGAAGAAAGCGGCCGCGGAGAAGGCCGACATCCCCAACGACGTCGCGCTCTTCATCGCCGGGACGGTCAAGTCGAACATCCGGGAGCTCGAGGGGCGCCTGAACCGCGTGCTCGCGTTCTCTTCGCTCACCGGGAAGCCGGTCTCCGTCGAGCTCGCGAAAGAGACTCTGCGCGACATCCTGGGACACGAGGAAAACCGCGCGATTCCCTCGGAAATCCTCAAAACCGTGGCCTCCCACTACGGCCTGCGAGTCTCGGACCTGAAGGCGAAGACCAACGCGAAGCCGATCGCCTTCCCGCGCCAGGTCGCGATGTATCTCTGCCGCCGCCTGACCGGTCTCTCGTATCCGGAGATCGGGCGCCTGTTCAACGACAAGCACCACTCGACCGTCATGCACTCCGTCGAGAAGATCGAAAAGATGGTCGAGGACGATCCCGATTTCCGCAAAGTCGTCGAGGGGTTTCAGCAGCCGTACCGCTGATCGCGAGCGCGAGTCCCCGGCGTTTTCCACTTCGCGAATTTCCACACCCCGCGCGAGTCGATCGACCGACGCCCGTCCGGAATCTTTCCACTGCGACGCGCGACCGGGCGAGGCGCGTTTCAGCCCCGTTTTTACTGGCTTTTTTCGATGTCGATCCGCAACGCCACGGCCCTATTGTGACCATTGAATGTGATAGACTTTTTCTTCAATTCGGAGGTGGGTTCCCCAATGGAATTGACGCTCAAGCGGGGCGATTTTCTGAATGAACTTGCGCTCATGCAGGGCGTCGTCGAGCGGAAGAACACCATTCCGATTCTCTCCAACATCCTGCTCAAGGCATCCGACGGTCACCTCGATCTGACGTCGACGGACCTCGACCTGACGCTCCTCTCTTCGGCGGAGGCGAAGGTGTCGCGGCCCGGCGCCGTCACGGTGCCGGCGCGCAAGCTCTTCGACCTGATCCGCAACCTCCCGGAGGCGGACGTCAAGTTGAAGCTGATGGAGAACCACTACCTCGGCGTGACGTGCGAGCGGTCGAACTTCCGCCTCGTGGCGCAGCCGGCCGAGGACTATCCGACGGTCCCCAAGGTCGAGGGAAAGGGCGGGATGACCTTCCCGCTCGATGCGTGGAAACGACTGACCCGAAAGGTCTTGTACGCCGTCTCCGCCGAGGAGACGCGGTTCCAGCTCATGGGCGCCCTCCTCAAGGACAAGGGGAAGGAATTCGAGATGGTCGCGACCGACGGGCACCGCCTGGCGCTCGTCGACTTCGGCAAGGAAAACGCGAAGGGAACGCTGCCGAACGTCCTCATCCCGAAGAAGGCGCTGGCCGAAATCCTGAAGATGGACGGCGGCGACGGCGGCGGAGACCTCGAGATCCGCCACTCCGAGAACCATCTCCTCTTCCGCGTCGGCAGCCGCCAGCTGATCGCGCGGCTTCTCGACGTGAACTTCCCCGACTACGAAAAGATCCTCGGAAAGGGGAACGACAAGATCGCGGTCGTGGCGCGCACCGCGCTGCAGTCGGCGATCCGCCGCGTTGCGCTGTTCTCGCCGGAGCGGGCGCGCGGCGTCCGTCTTTCCTTCGAAAAAGACCTGCTGACGATCGCGTCGGCCAGCCAGGAGCTCGGCGAAGGAAACGAGACCCTCGACGTGCGCTACGACTCCGAGCCGCTATCGATCGGCCTGAACGCGCAGTACCTCCTGGATTTCCTGGACGAGGTCGAGACCGAGAACGTCCGGCTCGAGCTCAAGGACGAGAACACGCAGTGCCTCTGCCATCCCGACGGCGAGGTCGAGGGCGCGTCGCGCTACCTCTACGTCGTGATGCCGATGCGGCTCTGATGGAGATTCGCCCGGAAATCGATTTCGACCTGGAAAAAAGTTGCGCTTTCTCGACCTAGCCGCCCGCGGCTTCCGCAACCTCTCCGCCGACGTCGTCTCCTTTGGACCCGGCGTGAATCTCGTTCTCGGCGAGAACGGCCAGGGGAAGACCAACCTGCTCGAGGCGGTCGCGCTCGTGTGCGGCCAGCGATCGTTCCGCCGCGCGACGCCCCCGCAGATGGCGGCCGACGGCGAGAGGTTCGCCGTTTCGGGAACGATCCGGCGGGGCTTCGCGACCGAGGAGCTCGCGGTCGAGTGGTCGCGCGGGGAGGGAAGGAAGTTCCGCCGGGCCGGCAAGGAGATCTCCTTTCGCGAGGCGTCGGCTCTGGCGCCGGCCGTCTTCCTCGCCCCGGAGCACCGCTCGATCGTCGTCGGACCGCCGGAGGAGCGGCGGCGCTTTCTCGACCGGCTGGTCGTCGGTTGGCGCCCCGCCGCGGGGGCCGACCTGGTGGCCTTCGAGCGGGCTCTCAAGGAGCGAAATTCGCTCCTCTTCGCGCTGCGCGAGCGGCGGGCGGGCGGCTCCGAAGCCTCCTCCGAGCTCGAGGCGTGGACCGAGCAGGTGGCCTCCGCCGGGGAAGCGGTCCGGCGCCACCGGAGGGCAGCCCTGGACGTCTGGCAGGGGGCCTTTTCGGGGCTCGTTTCCGCCTCCGGAAAGGAATACTCGGACGTCGGCTTAAGTTACTCATGCGGAGAGGGTTCAGACCTGCTGACGACATTGAAAAAGCTCGTTGCGATCGAGCGCGCGAGGGGCCGGTCGCTGGCCGGGCCGCACAGAGACGAGCTCGTCTGGACGAGGGCCGGCCAACCCCTGGAAGGGCGGGTTTCGGCGGGGGAGATTCACCGCCTGGTGACGCTCGCGAAGCTCGCGGAGTGGCGGATCGTGAAGGACGCGGCTGGCGAGCCGCCGCTCTTCGGCGTCGACGACTTCGACGCGGGCCTTTCGGATCGCTCGCTCGAAGGGTTCCTGTCGGGGCTGCCGGAGGCGGCGACCGTCCTTTTGACGTCGGCGTCGGACTCCGCGAGGTTCCGCGGCCTCGCCGCCGCGGTCCTCCGGATGGAGGGGGGCCGGTGCGCGGTCCCCGGCGAGCGCGCGGCGGTCCGGGTCTGAAAAGGGAGAGATGAGCACCGCATACACGACCGACTCGATCAAGCTCCTGAAGGGGCTGGAGGCCGTGCGCAAGCGGCCCGGGATGTACATCGGCGACACCGACGACCTCTCGGGCCTCCACCACATGGTCTTCGAGCTCGTGGACAACTCGATCGACGAGGCGCAGGTCGGCCACGCCGACCGGGTGTCGGTGACGATCCACGCCGACAACTCCGTCACGGTCGAGGACGACGGCCGCGGCATCCCGGTCGGGATGCACAAGGAGCACAAGCGCGAGACGCTCGAAATCATCATGACGGACCTCCACTCCGGCGGGAAGTTCGACGACAACTCGTACAAGGTGTCGGGCGGCCTCCACGGCGTCGGCGTCTCCGTCGTGAACGCGCTCTCGAAACGCCTCGACGTCGAGGTCCGGCGCGAAGGCAAGGTCTGGGTGCAGAGCTACGAGCGCGGCATCCCGAAGGAGCCGATCCGCACGACCGGCACGTCGCGAAAGACGGGCACGAAGATCACGTTCTGGCCGGACCCGCAGATCTTCACGGTGACGGAGTTCCACTTCGACTCGCTCTCGCAGAGGCTGCGGGAGCTCTCGTTCCTGAACCCCGGCGTCGCGATCTCCATCCACGACGAACGCACCGACAAGAAGCACGACTTCGCTTACGAAGGTGGGATCCGCTCGTTCGTCGAGCTCCTGAACAAGACCAAGCAGCCGATCCACGACAAGGTCATCTACTTCCAGGACGTCAAGGGCGGTACGGGCGACCCGAAGCGCGACGCCGACAAGGAGCGCGTCGAGGTTGCACTCCAGTGGAACGAGGGCTACACCGAAACGATCTTCACGTTCACCAACACCATCAACAACCGGGACGGCGGCACGCACCTCGAGGGCTTCAAGACGGCGCTGACCCGCGCGCTCCAGCGCTACGCCGAGCAGAACAACCTCACGAAGTCGTTGAAGGAGACGAACCTCTCGGGCGACGACTGCCGCGAGGGGTTGACCGCGGTCGTGTCGGTGAAGGTGAAGGACCCGAAGTTCTCCTCGCAGACGAAGGACAAGCTCGTCTCCTCCGAGGTCAAGACCTGGGTGCAGCAGGTCGTCTACGAAAAGCTCGGCTCGCACCTCGAGGAGAACCCGCGGGTCGCCAAGCGCATCGTCGAGAAGATCGTCGAGTCGGCGCGGGCGCGGGAGGCGGCGCGCAAGGCGCGCGAGCTCGTGCGCCGGAAGGGCGCGCTCGACAGCGGGTCGCTGCCCGGCAAGCTCGCCGACTGCCAGGAGAAGAACCCCGCGTTCTCCGAGCTCTTCATCGTCGAGGGCGATTCGGCCGGCGGCTCGGCCAAGCAGGGACGCGACCGCCGCTCGCAGGCGATCCTGCCGCTGCGCGGGAAGATCCTGAACGTCGAGAAGGCGCGGCTCGACAAGATGCTCGCCAACGCCGAGATCCGGACTCTCATCACCGCGCTCGGCACGGGCATCGCGCAGGACTTCGACATCACGCGGATCCGCTACCACAAGATCGTCCTCATGGCCGACGCCGACGTCGACGGAGCGCACATCCGCACGCTCCTGCTGACGTTCTTCTTCCGCCAGATGCCGGCAGTGATCGAGAAGGGTTTCCTCTACATCGCGCAGCCTCCGCTCTTCAAGGTCGCGGAGGGGAAGAAAGAGACGTACCTGAAGGACGAAAAGGAGATGTCGAAGTTCCTTCTCGCGCGGATCGGCGAGGACCGGGCGCTCGCGTCCGAGATGTCCGGGGCGAGCGCGTCGGGAGCGAAGCTCGTCGGGCTCCTCGAGAAGATGGAGGAATACCGCACTCACATCGCGCGTCTCGCCGGCCGCAGCGTGCCGGAGGGCGTCGTACGGGCGCTCCTCGACCGCGGGATGCTCTCGAAAGGCGATTTCGCGGACAAGAAGCGCGTCGAGGACCTCGCGAAGGCCGTGCGCGCGTTCGACATCGAAAAGGTCGAGGTCACGGAGGACGAGGAACACTCCGGATGGTGTCTCGAAATCGTCCAGCGGGTTTCCGGTGTCCCGCGAGCCGCGTCGATCGACGCGGAGCTCATCGGCTCCTACGAGATGAAGCGCATCCGCGAGCTCGCGAAGTCGATCGGCGGCTTCCTGGACGGTCCGTACCTCGTGACCCGGAACGGAGACAGCGAGCGGCACGCGACGCTCCCCTCGGTCGTGGACGCGATCTACGAGGCCGCGAAGAAGGGCCTCGTCGTCTCCCGCTACAAGGGTCTCGGCGAGATGAACGCGGAGACCCTGTGGGAAACCACGATGGACCCCGCGAAGCGCCGCCTCCTGCAGGTGAACGTGGAAGACGCGGTGGAGGCGGATCTGATCTTCTCGATCCTGATGGGCGACGCCGTCGAGCCGCGCCGCGACTTCATCGACAAGAACGCCCTCAATGTGAGGAATCTGGACATTTGACGAATCGTCCCCTCAGGGCTGAAGAATGAGCAGCAATCTCCTGACGCCCGAAGAGCGCATCCCCGTCACGATCGAGGAGGAGGTCCGCCGGTCCTACCTCGACTACGCGATGTCGGTCATCATCGGCCGCGCGCTGCCCGACGTGCGCGACGGGCTGAAGCCGGTGCACCGCCGC
>DATIBN010000193.1:0-3938 GCA_035457525.1 Thermoanaerobaculia bacterium
CGGATCGATCCAGCGGGAATCCGACGACGCTGGTGACCGTGATCGCGTCGCCGGCCCGCCTCGTCCTGGCGCAGGGCGCGAACGTCGAGCGCGACGAGGCCGTGAAGCTTCTCGGGCGGGTCGACTTCCAGAAGGTCATCGACGCGAAGTAGCAATCACTCCGGGGTGAGGGGGTTGATACGCCGACATCCTCCGTGACCGTCCGCCGCGCCGTCCGGGACGACGGCGAGCGCATCATCGAGCTCGACCGCGAGCTCGCGACATTCGAGAAGCTCCGGCCCCCCGACGACGAGGAGGCCACGCGGCTCCTCTCCTGGATCTTCGACACCGCGAAGCTCGAGGCGCTCGTGGCGGAGCTGGACGGCCGCGTGGAGGGGATCGCGCTCTTCTACGAGACGCCTGGCTCGACGTTCCGGGCAAGGCCGTTCCTCTACCTGGAGGACCTCGTCGTGTCGGAGGCGGCGCGCAGCCGCGGCGTTGGCGAGGCGCTGATGGCGGCGCTCGCGCAGGAGGCCGTGAAGCGCAACGCGTGGCGCCTCCACTGGGCGGTGCTCGACTGGAACGTGCGTGCGATCCAGTTCTACGACCGTCTCGGAGCGAGTCGAGACGACTGGCTCCACTACGGGCTGGACGAAGCCGGAATCCGCCGGATCGCCTCTAGTTCCGGAGAACCTTCGCCGAGTCGATGAGCCGGCGCCGCTCCGGCGCCGTGTGGCACAGAAAACATCCCGTCTGTCCGTAACCCGGGAGGCGCGAGACCATCGCGTACGCCTTGTGGGATACCCCCCAGGTGACGACCTTGTAACCGTGCTCTCGGTCGAGGCGGTAGCGAACGTCCTTCGAGAATGGCGCGACGTGCGGCGCATCGCGGAGATCTCCGAGCCGCGCCGTCGCGAGCGTGACGGGCTCCGAGTCCATCTCGTACCCGATCACCGCCGCCGTGGCTCCGTCCACGCGGGCGAGTCGGGCACCGACGATGCGAAGCCGACCGGCGTCCTCCGCGGGACGGTCGATCGGAATCTCGTCGGCGGACAACCCGCTCGATTCCCCGACCCATCTTCGGAGCCGTGCGAGATCCGTCGTGCGGATCTGCCAGTCGATGCGCCCCTGGATTCTGCGGAAATGCTCTGCGATCGCAACAGCCTCGAGCCGTGAAACCGGACCGGCCGTCTCCGTGACGCGGAGCGGCTCTCGCAGGGTGAAGTACCACGCGAGGCCGGCCGCGACGAGCGCGACAGCGACGGTCGCGCCGACGAGAACCGCGCGGGGCAGAAAGCGGGAGCGCGAGGGCCGATCGAGGGCGTCCCGGACCGAGACCCAGACGGAGTCGGGCGCCTCGGCGGCCGGCAGCTTCTCCGCCAGCCGGATTCCAAAGGAGATCTCGTCGAGCTCCCGCCGGCACGCGGCGCAGCCGGCGAGGTGCTCGCCGACCCGTCTCGCGCGGAGGGGCGGGAGCTCGTTCTGGCGATAGGCCGTCAGCTCCCGGACGACGTGGCGGCGAAACACGCTACACCGAGCCTCGAAGAGAGCGCAGGCGCTCCGCCAGGATCCGGTGGCCGCGGTTCAGGCGGGACGCGACGGTCCCGGGCGAGCACCGGAGGGCATCACCGATCTCGGCATAGCTCAGGCCCTCGACGTATCGGAGCAGGATCGGCAGGCGCAGCTTCGGCGCCAGAGCCGCGACAGCGGATCGCACCTGTCGGGACAGCTCCCGCTCGCGGGCGTCGGCGTCCGGAGAACGCGAATCTTCCACCGTCTCTCGGACGTCTTCGGGCATCGGAACGAAGCGCCGCGAGCGCCGATGCGCGTCCCGGCAGGAATTGGCGACCATCCGGAACAGCCAGGTACGGAAGCTCGATTCCTCCCGGAACGAGGCGATCGCCGTGAAGAGCTTGACGAAGACGTCCTGAGTGACGTCGTTGGCGGTCTCCGCGTCCGCCGTGAAGTTGAGAGCGATGGAGTACACGTCGTCCCTGTACGCCTCGTAGAGCGCGCGGAAGGCGTCGCGATCCCCGCGCCGGCATGCCTCGAGGAGGCCGGGCGGCGCCGTCGCCGGCCCGCGGCCGCGCGTCACGGGTATGAGACGCGCGAGGACGGACTTTTCTTCGCCCGGCTTCACGGCGAAGAAAACGGCGGCGTGGCGCGTCCAATCGGGTGAGGCATGAGAAAGGGTACGCGGATCGCCCTGCCGGGGTTGCTGATCGCCGTTTGCGCGGCGAGCGCCGGTGCCCAGGACCCTCTGCGGCGCAAGGGAGATCTCGGGATCACGGTCCGGTCGCCCGGCGCCCCGACGAAGCCGGGCGCCGAGATCGCCCGCGTCCGCCCGGGAGGAGCCGGCGAGAGGTCCGGGCTGGCCGTGGGAGATCGCATCCTCGCGGTCGACGGGCGGAAGCTGACCGACGAGGCGACGCTCTCACGGGTGTACGAGAGGCTGCGCGCCGGAGACCGCGTTCGGCTCACGGTCGCGCGGTCGGCCGAGGAGTTCGACCGAACGGTCACGGTCCCGGCCCTTCCGCTCGAACGGATCGGTGGGCTCGAGGTCGTCTACGGCTCGGTCGTGAGCGAGAAGGGCCATCGCGTCCGGACGATCCGGACGCGGCCCGAAGGCGCCGCGGGACGGCTTCCGGGGCTCTTCCTGGTCGGCTGGCTCTCGTGCGACAGCGTGGAATCGCCGCTCGGCGCGCCCGACGGCTTCGCCCGATTGCTGCGCGACGTCATGACGCGCTCCGGCTACGTCGTCCTGCGCATGGACAAGCCGGGGGTCGGCGACAGCGAGGGTCCGGCATGCGCCGACACCGACTTCGAGACCGAGCTCGCGGCGTATCGGGCGGCCTTTCGCGCGTTCGCGACCTCGCCGGAAGTCGACCCCAGGCGGATCGTCGTCATGGGGATGAGCAACGGCGGCGGCTTCGCTCCGCTCGTGGTCGGGGACGCGCCGGTCGCCGGTTTCGTCGTGAGCGGCGGCTGGTCGAAGACGTGGCTCGAGCACATGTTGGAGATCGAGCGGCGGCGGCTGTCGCTCTCCGGCGCGGAGCCGGGCGAGGTTTCCCGGCAGATGAAAGGGATGTCGGAACTCTACGACCTCTACCTGAACGGAAAGAAAACTCCCGGCGAGGTCGTGCGGGAGCGGCCGAGGCTCGCCCCCCTGTGGGAAGACGAACCGGCGCACCAGTACGGCCGGCCCGCGGCGTTCTATCAGCAGCTCCAGGAATTGAACCTCGCGGCCGCGTGGCAGAAGGTGAGCGCTCCCGTCCTTTCGATTCACGGCGAGTACGACTGGATCATGAGCCGCGAAGATCACGAGCTCATCGTTGCCTGGGTCAACCGCAACCGGCCGGGCGCGGGACGGTTCGTCGCGATCCCGAGAATGGACCACGGCTACCGGCGCTACGCCTCGCCCGAAGCGGCGTTCCGCGGCGAGGGGGGCGTCTACGCCGAGGACGTCAGCGACACGATCGTCGACTGGCTGCGCGCGCGGGCGCTCGAGATGAGAATCAGCGAATCGAAGGGCTGAGCTCCGCTGCGTTCTGCGGGCGGAATCCCGGGTCGCGCAGGGCGATCTGGCACCGCCGCTTCAGAAGAGCTCGATTTCCAGCGGGATCACCCTCGCAATCGCGCGAAAGTCGCGGTCACGGGTCACGAGTCTGTCACCCGCTTCACGGCACGTTATGGCGATCGAAAGATCGACGAGTGCTCCCTGATGACCCCGGCGCGCGAGCTCGAAACGCGCTTCGGCAACTCGATCCCAGAGATCCGGCGGGTCGGTGAGACGTTCGAGTCCGTCGAAGAGCTCCTTCAGACTCTCGAACTCGGCCCGGTTCCCCGCGCCCGAAAGGACCTCGGCGAGGATCGGTCCGGTGACGGCGGCAGTCCCGTCGGCGAGCAGGGGATCGATCCGTCGAACCGCCGACCCGTCACCCCGGAAGAAGCTGATCCAG
>DATIBN010000194.1:0-24708 GCA_035457525.1 Thermoanaerobaculia bacterium
ATCATGTGGCTGGGGGAACAGATCACGGAGCGGGGGATCGGCAACGGGATCTCGCTCATCATCTTCGCCGGCATCGTCGTCGGCCTGCCGCGCGCCATCTTCGGCCTCTTCACGCAGATCCGCGGCGGGACCATCAACATCCTGACGCTCATCGGCGTGCTCGCGTTCATGATCGGCATCATCGCGCTCATCGTCTTCGTCGAGCGGGCACAACGACGAATACCCGTGCAGTACGCCAAGCGCGTCGTGGGCCGGCGGATCTACGGCGGCCAGAACACGTATCTGCCGCTCCGGGTCAACACCGGCGGCGTGATCCCGATCATCTTCGCGATCTCGATCATCCAGCTCCCGAGCTACCTCGCGACGCTCGTGGGAGCCGACTGGACCCGCAAAGTGGCGTCGTCGCTCGGACAGGGGCAGCCGCTCTACGTTCTCCTCTACGCCCTCGGGATTCTCTTCTTCTGCTACTTCTACACGTTGATCGTCTTCAACCCGGTCGACACCGCCGACAACATGCGCAAGTACGGCGGCTTCATACCCGGGATTCGTCCCGGCAAGAAGACCGCGGACTACATCGACACCGTGCTTTCGCGCCTGACGATCATCGGCGCCCTCTATCTGACGTTCGTCGCGCTCCTGCCCGACTTCCTTTCGAGCGGGTTCCGCTTCGCGAGCCTTCCCTGGATCGGGGCGAGGCTCGAGACGGTCCTCCCGCGGTTCTTCAGCGAGGGGTTCGGGTTCAACTTCTACTTCGGCGGGACGTCGCTCCTGATCGTCGTCGGCGTCGCGATGGACACCGTGCAGCAGGTCGAGTCGAAGCTGGTCGAGCACCACTACACCGGCTTCCTGAAGAAGAGCCGCGTGCGCGGCCGTCGTTCCTAGGGGTCGAGAAGAATGCGAATCGTCTTCCTCGGCCCGCCGG
Source organism: Thermoanaerobaculia bacterium (assembly GCA_035457525.1). Classification (GTDB taxonomy): domain Bacteria; phylum Acidobacteriota; class Thermoanaerobaculia; order UBA5066; family Gp7-AA6; genus Gp7-AA6. The sequence continues at coordinate 923 of DATIBN010000194.1, forward strand.
GCAGCGGCAAGGGCACCCAGGCGAGGCTCCTGGGGCAGCGCGCGGGTGTTCCGGCGATTTCGACGGGCGACATGCTGCGGGAGGCCGTTCGGCTCGGGACCCCTCTCGGCGTCCGCGCCCGGGGGATCATGGAGGCGGGCGAGCTCGTCGGCGACGACGTCGTCATCGGGCTGATCCGCGAGCGGATTTCGGCTCCGGACGCGCGAAACGGCTTCCTCCTGGACGGCTTCCCCCGCACGATCGAGCAGGCGCACGCTCTCGACCGGCTCCTCGAAGGAAATGGAGAGGGCCTGGACGGCGTTATCAATCTTCTTGTGCCGGAAAAGACATTGACCGAGCGGATGCTCGGCCGCGCCGCCGAAGAAGGGCGGTCGGACGACCGGCCGCAGACGGTGGCCGAGCGGCTCCGGGTGTACCGGGAGAAGACGGCCCCGCTGGTGGAGTACTACCGCCAGCGCGGCCTCCTGTCGGACGTGGACGGCGCGGGCGAGATCCGCGAGATCGCCGCCCGGATCGACCGGGCGCTCTCCGGGCGGGCCGGGACGCGTCGGGAAGCGCGGGCATGATCACCATCCGCAGCCAGGAGGAGCTCGATTTTCTCGAGAGGGCCTCGCGTGTGGTCCTGGAGACCCTGGACGTGCTCGAGGGAGCGGTCGAGCCGGGAATCACGACGGACGACCTCGATCGAATCGCGGCCGAGGAGATCCGGCGCCGGGGGGCCCGGGCGGCCTTCCTGAACTATCGCGGGTTTCCGAAGACGATCTGCACGTCGGTCAACGACGAGGTCGTCCACGGCATCCCCGGGAAGCGGTCTTTGAAAGAAGGGGACATCGTCGGAATCGACTGCGGAGCGGTCGTCGAGGGCTATTACGGCGACGCGGCGCGCACGCTGGCGGTGGGACGCATCGAGGGGGCGCGGGCGCGGCTCCTCGAGGTGACCCGGGAGGCGCTCCAGGCCGGGATCGCGGTCTCGAGGCCGGGAGCTCGGGTATCCGACATCGGCGCGGCGGTCGAGGCCGTCGCCATCGCCCACGGATATGGCGTGGTCCGTGAGTTCGTAGGCCACGGAGTCGGGACGGCGCTTCACGAGGAGCCGCAGATCCCGAATTACGGGCCGGCCGGCCGGGGGAGCACGCTCAAACCCGGCATGGTGATCGCGATCGAGCCGATGTTCAACCTCGGCACCGGGGAGGTCTCGGTCGACCGGGACGGCTGGACCGTGAGAACCCGGGATCGCTCGGCGTCGGCGCATTTCGAGAACACGATTGCGATCGGGCCCGACGGCCCGGTGATCCTGGGCCTCGGCCGCCTCCGCGCGATGGAACCGGCGGCGGTCACGGCATGACCAAGGAAGACGCGATCGAGGTGATGGCGACGGTCGTCGAGCCGCTGCCGAATGCGATGTTCAAGGTGGAGCTGGAGAACAAACATCAGGTGCTCGCGCACATTTCCGGGAAGATGCGGAAGAATTTCATCCGGATTCTTCCGGGCGACAAGGTCCTCGTGGAGCTTTCTCCGTACGACCTGACGCGCGGGCGGATTATTTATCGATATAAGTAGGCGCGGGGACAGGTCCCACGGACCTGCACCCGCCACGGAATTAGGGAGACGGTCGTGAAAGTCCGGGCATCGGTCAAGCGAATTTGCGTCAAGTGCAAGATCGTGCGGAGAAACGGCGTGGTCCGGGTCATCTGCTCGATCCCGAAGCACAAGCAGAGACAGGGGTAGCACATGGCACGAATTGCCGGCGTCGATTTGCCGCTCAACAAGCGGGTCGAGATCGGGCTGACGTACATCTACGGAATCGGGCGATCGAAGGCGAAGTTCGTCCTCGAGAAGGCCGACGTCCGGCCGGACACCCGGGTCAAGGACCTCTCGGAGGACGAGGTGGTCCGGATCCGCAAGGTGGTCACGGACGACGTCAAGGTCGAGGGGGATCTGCGCCGCGACATCTCCGTGGACATCAAGCGGCTGATGGACATCGGCTGCTACCGCGGGATGCGGCACCGCCGCAACCTGCCCGTCCGGGGGCAGCGTACGCACACGAATGCGAGGACGCGGAAGGGCCCCCGGCGCCAGACGATCGCCGGCAAGAAGAAGGCGACCAAGAAGTGACGACTCGCTGCGCGAGTCGTCATCCCGAGCGCGTGAGCGCGAGGGATCTCTCCCATCGAAGGTAGAAGGGAAACATGGCCGAACCAAAAACCGAATCGGTGTCCGCGACTCCGGAAAAGCCGGCCGGCGCCAAGCGCACGAAGAAACCCCGCGGCGGGAAGAAGGAAAAGAAGAACATCCCGCACGCGACCGCGACGGTGCAGGCGTCCTTCAACAACACGATCATCGCGATCGCGGACCAGGAGGGGAACATCCTCGCGTGGTCCTCGGCGGGACGGATCGGGTTCAAGGGTTCCCGCAAGGGAACTCCATTCGCGGCGCAGCTCGCGGCCGCGAACTGCGCGGAGCACGCGAAGGAGAACGGCGTCCGGTCGGTCGACGTGCGCGTCACGGGCCCGGGCGCGGGCCGCGAGTCGGCCATCCGGGCCCTTCAGGCGAACGGAATCGACATCAAGTCCATCAAGGACACGACGCCGATTCCCCACAACGGCTGCCGCCCGAGAAAGCGGCGCCGGGTCTAGGAAACAGATCGCCGGCGGCGAACGCCGCCGACTCGTCCGTAAACCGGCTCCTCGGTCCCAGCCGGGAGGAAGGACGTTAAGAACAGAGGGATCGAGGAGGTTCCGTCTTGGCTCGATATACCGAATCCGTTTGCCGGCTCTGCCGGCGCGAAGGGATGAAGCTGTTCCTGAAAGGGGACCGCTGTTTCAAGGACAAGTGCGCCATCGAGCGCCGCAACTATCCGCCGGGCCAGCACGGCCGGCGGCGGAGCAAGCTCCTCGGCTACGGCATCCAGCTCCGTGAGAAGCAGAAGGTCAAGCGGATCTACGGGCTCCTCGAGCGCCCCTTCCGCCTCACCTTTCAGCGCGCCGAGCGCCGGAAGGGCATCACCGGAGCCAACCTGCTCCAGGAGCTCGAGCGGAGACTCGACAACGTCGTGTACTCGCTCGGTTTCGCGGCTTCGCGGGCCCAGGCGCGACAGCTCGTGCGCCACGGGCACGTCACCGTGAACGGGAGAAAGGTGACCATCCCCTCGTTCCGGGTGAACAAGGGAAACGTGATCGCGATCAAGGAGAAGAGCCGTACGAACGAGCAGATCAAGGCCTCGGTCGACACCGCGCGCGCACGGGGCGTGCCGGGATGGCTCGACCTCCAGCCCGAGTCATTCAGTGGAACGGTGCTGGAGCTGCCGAGCCGGGAAGAGATCAAGCTGCCCATCCAGGAGCAGCTGATCGTCGAGCTGTATTCGAAGTAGCGCGCGGACGAGGAGGAAAAAGTCATGACGCTGTGGAAGGGATTTCAGAAACCGAAGCGGCTCGAGTTCGAGACGGAGAGCCTTTCGGCCACCTATGGGAAGTTTTACGCGCAGCCGTTCGAGCGAGGCTTCGGCACGACGATCGGCAACGCCCTGCGGCGCGTTCTCCTCTCCTCGATCGAAGGGGCGGCGATCACGGCCGTCAAGATCGAGGGCGTTCTGCACGAGTTCTCCTCGCTGCCGAGCGTCGTCGAGGACGTGACCGACATCATCCTGAACTTGAAGCAGATTCCCATCAAGATGCACACCACCGAAGAGAAGATGCTGACGCTCGACGTGACCCGCAAGGGCCAGGTGACGGCGGCGGACCTCCAGGGGGACTCGACGATCGAGATCCTCGAGCCCGACGCGCCGATCGCCACGCTGTCGGAGAACGGCAAGCTCCAGATGGAGATGCGCGTCTCGATGGGGCGCGGATACGTCTCCGCCGACAAGAACTTCGACGAGGACATGGGGATCGGGTACATCCCGATCGACTCCGTCCACTCGCCCGTTCGGCGGGTGAACTACCACGTCGAGGCGGCCCGCATCGGTCAGGCGACCGACTACGACCGGCTCGTGCTCGAAGTCTGGACCAACGGTACGGTCTCGCCGGCCGACGCAGTCGGACTCGCGGCGACGCTCCTGCGCGACCACCTGACGATCTTCGTGAACGCCGAGGTCGAGACGGCGCTCGAGGGCGCCGGAGAGGGGGACCTCCCCGAGAACCTCGCCGAGTACCTGAACAAGTCGGTCGACGAGCTCGAGCTGTCGGTCCGGAGCGCGAACTGCCTGAAGAACGCGGGCATCCGCAGCATCCGTGACCTCGTGCAGAAGAGCGAGCGCGACATGCTCGAGACCAAGAATTTCGGGCGCAAGTCGCTGAACGAGATCAAGGACATTCTCCGTCCGATGGGCCTTTCGCTCGGAATGGAGCTCGAGGCGGCGGAAGCGAAGAGCGAGTAGCCATGCAGCACAATCGGGCCGGACGAAAGCTCCGGCGGACGACCGCGCACCGGCTGGCGATGTTCTCGAACCAGCTGGCGTCGCTCATGACCCACGAGCGGATCCAGACGACCGTCTCGAAGGCGAAGGAGCTGCGGCCGCTCGCCGAACGTCTCATCACCACCGCGAAGAACGACGGGATCGCAGCGCGGCGGCGCGTCTATCAGTGGATTCCGGACCACGTCACGGTCAAGAAGGTGTTCGAGTCGATCGCGCCCCGCTTCGTGGACCGTCCCGGCGGCTACACCCGGATCCTGAAGCTCGGGCCGCGCCGCGGCGACGCCGCCGAAGCGGCCATCCTCGAGTTCGTGGATTACAAGTTCCAGCCGAAGGAGAAGGGTCCACGGAAGGAGTCGCTCTCGGATCGCGCCCGCCGGATGTCCGGCGGCCGCGTCGAGACGGTCCGCAAGCAGAAGGCGGAGGCGGAAGAAGAGCCCTCCGAGGAAGCGCCGAAGAAGACGCCGAAGAAGGCGCGGGGTGGCCGCACCGATGCGGCGAAAGCGGCGAAGAGCGCTCCCAAGAAAGGGCCGAGCCGCACGGGCCCGTCCAAGCGCGGGGCGTAGCCCCGCGTCCTGAGGGCCGGAGGCCCGAAGGACCTCTTGCTCGAAACGGAGAGATCCTTCGCCACGCTCAGGATGACATCGTCGGAATGAATCGAGCACGAATTGGAGCCGCCCTCTGGGGCGGCTTTCTTTTTCTGGTCACCTCCTGGCCGAACCCGCCGACCGTCGAGGCCGGCGGCTTCCCCCTCGACAAGCTGACGCACTTCCTCCTCTACGCGGTCGAGGCCGTCCTCCTGCACCGCGCCATCCGGTGGAGGGGAAGATCCGGCGTCGCGATGTCGCGCGTCATGGCGATCGTCGGAACGATGGCCGTCTGGGGGATGCTCGACGAGACCCACCAGGAGTGGATCCCCGGGCGGAGGATGGACACGGGCGACCTCGTCGCCGACATCGCCGGCGCCGCGGTCGGGGCAGTCCTGGGGGAAGCGATCGCGAGAAAAAGAGCGGAGGAGAGTCCCGCTATCTCTTGAACATCCCCTGGCTCGCCGCGGGGCGGGCGCCCCCCTCGGCGATCATGAGGCGCTGGTTCAGCTCCTTGATCCTCTCGTTCAGCTGCGCGATCTTCTGCTGGCTCTCCTTGGAGATCCTCTCGTTCTCGGTTCGGAGCTTCGAGATTTCGGCCTCGAGGTCGCCGACGGCCCGGTGACGCTCGTCGGCGGCGCGGCGCAGGCTCTCGTTCTCCGCCTTCTGCCGGGCGACCTCCTCGTCCTTCTCGGTCAGGCGGAGCCGCCAGTTGCTCTCCTGCTGCTCGTAGAGGTTCTTCGTCTCCATGAGACGGGAGATGTGCGAGAAGTCGTTCACCGAGGGCATGTCGCCTCCTTGCCCGCGCTCCTCGATCGAGGGAAAGAGCTTGCGGAGCTTCAATGAAAGGTCTTCGGGGTCCGTCGAGAGCTCCATCGCGCGCTCGTAGGTGATCTGCTCGTTGACGAGAAGCGCGATGAGCGACTGATTCATCGTCTGCATCCGGTAATAGGCGACGGACGTTTCCATCTCCTCCTGGATCTCTTTCGTCTCACCCAGCTCGATGTGCTTGGCGACCTTCGGCGAGTTGATCAGGATCTCGACGACGGGGAGGAGACCGGATCCGTCCGACCGCTCGATGAGCTTCATCGAGACGATCGCGCGCAGGACGAGAGCGAGCTGAGACCGGATCTGCCGCTGCAGATTCGACGGGCAGGAGTCGATGATCCGGTCGATCGACTGGCCCGCGCTGTTCGTGTGAAGGGTCGAGAAGACGAGGTGGCCGGTCTCGGCCGCGGTCAGCGTCGTCTGCATGGTCTGCCAGTCCCGCATCTCCCCGACCATGATGACGTCCGGGTCTTCGCGGAACATGTTCTTCAGCGCCTCGGCGAAGCTCGGAGTGTCCGTCTCCAGCTCGCGCTGGGAGACCGCCGCCTTCCCGTCGCCGAAGAGGTACTCGATCGGGTCCTCGATCGTGACGATGTGGACCTGGCGCTGCTCGATGACGGACTTCAGGATGGCGGCGAGCGTCGTCGATTTGCCGGACCCCGTCGGGCCGGTGATGAGGATCAAGCCGGCGGGGAGGTGGACGAACGTCTCGAGGACCTCCGGGAGGTTGAGCTCGTCGATCGAGGGGAGTTTGAACGGGATGCGGCGGAAGACCGCCGCGAGCGACCCCCTCTGGACGTACACGTTCGCCCGGAAGCGCGCCACCCCCGTCAGCCCGTAGCCGATGTCCACGGACTGGTGCTGCTCGAGCTTCTGGCGCTGGGCGGGGGTGAGGATCTCGAGGAGCATCTCCTCGAGCTCCTTGGGCTGGAGGGCCTCCGACTTCAGCGGGACGAGCTTCCCCTTGATCCGCAGCAGGGGCGGTCGCATGGGCTTCAGGTGGAGGTCCGACGCCTCCTTCCCCGCCATGAAGCGAAGGAACTCCGCAAGCTTCAGGATGAGTGAATTATAACGGAAATACGGTCAGGAACCTGGCAGGCTCTGCTGCTTCCGCGACAACCACTTCCGGGCGTCGTCTCGGGAGCGGATCCGCCCGGCCAGCGCCTCGATCCGGATGGAATCGAGCAGGCGGCCGACCTCGGGTCCGGGGTGAACTCCCGCCCACTCGATCACGTCTGCGCCCCGGACGTCCGGGATCGGCCGGCGCCGCGCGACGCGATTGCGCAGTCGCCGAACGATCGGGCGAGCCCGGGGATGGAGCGCGCCGAGGAGGGTGAGCGCGTCGGCGGCCCGGTCGCCGGCGTCGAGCAGCCATCGCCAGACGTCCTCGCCGGCCGGCACGCGTCGGGCCGACTCCGCGAGCTCGACGAGCTTCGTCACCTCGCCGGCCTCGGTCGATCCCCAGCGCGCGCTCCGGAGCCATCTCGCCGTGTCGGCGGGGGAGAGACCCGCCCGTCCCGCGAGGAAGGCGAGCCGGAGCCGCCGCCGTCGCTCCGGTGGAAGGCGGGCAACGGAGGGAGCGTCGAAGAGCACGGAGGCTCGCGCGATCGCGCGCCAGCGCGGGTCCGAGAGTTCGATCTTCGTGGCCGGACGCAGCAGGCCGTTCGAGGCCGCCCAGGAGAGGGCGGGAGAGGCGCGCGGGGCCTCGAGGAGCTTCCCGAGCTCCGCCTGCACCCTCTCCTGCGCCACGCGGCCGAGCCCGTCGGCGGCGGCGCGGCACGCCCGTGACGTCTCCCGGTCGGCAACGAACCCGTGCGTGGCCATCAGCCGCGCCGCGCGCAGGGAACGCAGCGGGTCGTCGAGGAGGTTGGCCCCGGAGACCATGCGAAGCCGGCGGCGAGCGGCGTCGGCAAGGCCGCCGTAGGGATCGAGGAGCCTCCGGCTCGCGAGATCCACGGCCGCCGCGTTGACCGTGAAATCCCGCCGGGCGAGGTCCGCTTCGATCGATCCACCCTCGATCTCCGCGACGTCCAGTGTGCGGCGACGGCCGGCGACCCGGAAGACCCGGGGCTTGCGATCGCCCGAGAGGAACACGGCACGCCCGTGACCCCGCGATTCCATCTCCTCCGCGATGGTGCGGGCATCGCCGTCCACCGCCACGTCCACTTCGGGAGCCTCGCGGCCCAGAGCGAGGTCGCGGAGAGCTCCGCCCACGATCCAGACCCGACCGCCGAGGCGCGCGACGATTCGACCCAGCTCCGCGAGATCGGTGTCCTTCGCGAGCTTCGCGACCGCGGCGCGCAGCCTCCGGCGCACTCGGAGAGGCTCGAAATTGATCTTCCGGCTTACAATCTTCGGATGCCCTCCCGTTCCTCCACGGTCACGCCGGAAGTCGTGCGCCGCATCGCGGCCCTGGCCCGGCTCCGGGTCCCGGAAAGCGAGCTCCCCGTGTGGGCCGGGCAACTCGACCGGATTGTCTCGTACATCGACCAGTTGAAACAGCTTCCCGAGGACGTCTTTCCCGCGCCGGAGCCGCCTCCGCCGACCCCCATGCGCGCCGACGCTCCGCGCGACGCGCACGGAGACCGGGCCCTCGCCGACAACGCCCCGGCGCTCGCCCACGGGTTCGGCGTCGTGCCGCGCGTCGTCGGGGGCGGCGAGTGAGGCGGGGTCAGGTCTTCACGAGTACGGAGGGCATTCGGCGACAGAAGACGGCCTTGCCATCTCCGCGCAGCGGAGTGGCAAGTGGAGACCTGACCCCGTGATTCCCGGGGTCGTCGTGACGGCGGCGGACGTCAGCGCCCGGCGCCGCTCCGCCCGTGAGACCCTCGAGGACGCGCTCGGACGGATCGGCGCGCTCGACGGGCGCGTCGGCGCCTTCCTCGAAGTCACCCCGGACGAGGCGCTCGCCGAGGCCCGCTCCGCCGACGAGCGGGTGGCGGCAGGGGAGGCCCTGCCGCTCGCCGGGGTCCCGATGGCCATCAAGGACAACATGTGGGTCGCGGGGCGCGAGGCGACCTGCGCGTCCCGGATCCTGCAGGGGTTCCGTCCGCCGGGGGACTCGACCGCGGTCTCGCGCCTCCGTGCGGCGGGCGCGGTCTTCGTCGGCCGGACGAACATGGACGAGTTCGCGATGGGCTCCTCGACCGAGAACAGCGCGATCCAGCTCACCCGCAACCCGTGGGACCTGGAGCGCATCCCGGGGGGGTCCTCCGGCGGGAGCGCCGCGGCCGTCGCGGCGGGGATGGTTCCGGCCGCCCTGGGGTCCGACACCGGCGGGTCGATCCGGCAGCCCGCCGCCTGCTGCGGGGTTGTCGGCTTCAAGCCCACGTACGGACGCGTGTCGCGGTACGGGCTCGTTGCTTTTGCCTCCTCGCTCGACCAGATCGGGCCGCTCTGCCGGAGCGTCGCCGACGCGGCGCGCGTGTACCGCGTGATCGCCGGCCCGGACCCGCTCGACTCGACGAGCTCCGCGGAGGAGCCGGCCGACCCGGAGGCTGCGGCGGCGCGGGGAGTCGCCGGAATGCGCGTGGGCTTCCTCGCGGAAGCCGACGCGGAGGGGCTGGATCCCGACGTCGCCGCAAACGTCGCGGAGGCGAAGACGGCCTTCGCGTCGGCGGGCGCCCGGGTGACTTCGGTCTCGGTGCCGCGCGCTCCCTACGCGATCGAGATCTACTACGTCGTAGCGAGCGCGGAGGCGTCGTCGAACCTCGCCCGGTACGACTCGATCCGGTACGGACCGAGGCCGCCCGCGGACGAGCTCACCGACCTCTACGTCGAGAGCCGGACCCGTGGGTTCGGGCCGGAGGTCAAGCGGCGCATCCTCCTCGGCACTTTCGCGCTCGCCGCCGGATACTACGAGGCGTACTACGGGCGCGCCATGCGCGCGCGCGCCGTCCTCGCCGAGGACTTCCGCAAGGCGTTCGAAGAGGTCGACGTCATCGTGTGCCCCTCCATCCCGACTCCCGCGTTTCGCATCGGCGAAAAGACGGAGGACCCCTTGACGATGTACCTCTCGGACATCTTCACCGTGCCGGCGTCGCTCGCCGGTCTGCCGGCGATTTCGGTGCCTTCCGGATTTTCGCGCGAAGGTCTTCCGCTCGGCCTGCAGATCCTGGGCCCCCGTTTCGGCGAGAACGCCGTCTTCGCGGCGGCGGGCGGGTTCGAGAGAGAGATCGCGCTTCCGGGCGACGCGCCGCGGGGAGTTCGTTGAGAACGAGACCCGTCCTCGCCGCGCTCCTGCTCTTCTTCCCCGGACTTCTCGACGGGGAGTTCCGGGGGGACAGGACCATCGTCGTTTCCCCCGAGCTCCGCGTCTCGATCGGAGACGGCGACGAGATCACGCTCGCCGCCCGCCCGCTGCCGGGCGAGGGGCTCGACGCGTTCATCCGGCGCTTCACGGAGGACCCGAAAACGAAGAAGGAGATCCTGGCGCAGAACGAGGGCGTCAAGCTTCTTCGCAAGGACGTCTTCGTCCGGGTGCCGTACCGGCTCCTCTCCGAGAACTACCGGCGGATCGCGATCGAGGCCCTCTTTCCGGAAGACACGAGCGATGCGCAGGGGTGGAACCACCAGGTCCGGGCTCTCACCGGCAAACCCGAGAGCCTCTGGCGCATCGCGGAGTGGTTCACCGGGGACGGCGCGAACTATCGCCAGGTCCGCGAGGCGAACGGGGTCGAGTCCCTCCAGACGGAGCGCGGCCAGGCGGTGCGGATCCCGTTGAAGCTCCTCCTCCCGACGTTCCGCGACGCGGCGGAGGCCGCCGCCGAAGCGCCGGTTCCGCTCGAGTTCGGCCGGGACGCGAAGGGGAGGTACGCCTCCTACCGTCTGCAGCGCGGTGAGGCCCTGTACTCCGCGGTCGTCGTCCGTTTGACCGGACGCGTGCATGCCGAGGACGTCAACGCGAAGGCCGCCGAGATCGCGGAGCGCAGCGGGATCACCGACGTCCGCTCGATACCCGTCGGGTATGCCGTGAAGATCCCGGTCGAAGACCTTTCTCCCGAGTTCCGTCCCGCGGACGATCCCGCCCGGATCGAGGAGGAGAAGGGTCGCCTCGAGGCGACGCAGTTCGTGAACCGCGTTCGGGCGGTCAGCCTCGCCGGCGTGACGTTCGTGCTCGACGCGGGCCACGGAGGGCGCGACACCGGGGCGCGGGTCGACGGCGTCGAGGAGGCGCGGCACGTGTACGACATCGCCTGTCGCGTCGAGCGGATCCTGAAGAAGCACACGCGCGCGAACGTGGTCGCGACGGTCCGCCGCCAGGGCCCCTGCGGCGACGGGCAGTCCGACGCCGTGCTCGAGGCGCGCACGGCGCGCGTCATGACGAGTCCCCCGTACGACCTCGACGATCCGGTCGCCGGCGTCAACTTCCGCTGGTACCTGGCGAACTCCGTTCTGAAAAGGTCGCAGGATCGCGGCGGCTCCGAGGACCGGACCGTCTTCGTCTCGCTGCATGCAGACTCGCTGCATCCGGCGGTGCGCGGTCTCATGGTCTACATCCCGGGGGAGAAATACCTGAAGAGCTCTTTCCAGAAGAGCGGTGACCTGTACGAAGCGCGCCGCGAGGTCCGCGAGCAGCCGCGCGTCCGCTTCTCGCGCCGCGACCGCATCAAGGCCGAGGGCGTCTCGCGGCAGCTCGCCGAGAAGATCGTCTCTGCGTTCCGCTCGATGAAACTCCCGCTCCACCCTTTCCAGCCGATCCGGCGCAACGTGATCCGAGGCGGTCGGGAGTGGGTCCCCGCGATTCTTCGATACAACCGGATCCCGGCGCGCGTGCTCGTCGAGGTCTGCAACCTCAACAACCCGGACGACCGGAAACTGCTCGTCTCGCGGTCCTACCGCGAAAAGGTCGCGCAGGCGATCGTGTCGGCGCTCGTGGAGTTCTACGGGGGCGACGAATCGAAGACGGTCACGGCGGAGAAGGCAGGCTCGGCCGGCCCGGCGTCGCCGTAGGCCCGGGCGTCTCGGCGAGGAAAGCGACCCAGGCCGGATCCGTCGCGATCGGCAGATAGGCCGGATCCGCGCGCAGACTTTCGCGATCGATGGGCGCTCCCGGCTCGAGCTCACGGAGCGTCTCGACCGTGCTCGCCGCGTCTCCGGCGCGCGCGTAGATCTGCGCCTGCAGCCGGATCCCGTTCCACCTCTCCGCCAGGAGCGCCCGGGCCTGCTCGACGGAGGCCACCGCCGCCGACCCCTCTCCCGTGTTCGCCTCGGCGACCGCGAGGGCCGACAGGGTGTCGGGATCCGGTCCGGCGGCCTCGATGTAGCGCCGGAGCAGGTCGCGCGCCTCGCCGCTCTCCCCCTGCTCGAGGGCAATCAGCCCGAGCTCCTTCGAGGCGCCGGGCGCGGCTGCCGCACGGGACAGCGCGCGGGCGAAGGCTTCCCGGGCCTCGGCCGTGCGGCCCGCGGCCTTGAACGCCAGGCCGAGCTGATAGTCCGCCGGCGCCGGTGGGGCTCCGGCCGAGACCGCCGCCGCCCAGAGTCTCCGCGCGTCCTCGAGCCGCCCCTCCCGCTGCGCGGCGAGCGCCTGGCGCTCCGAGGCCGCCCACGGAGAGGGTGTCGCGACCTCCGGGACTCGATAGGGCTCGGAGAGGATCCTCCGGATCGTGAGCGTGCCGTCGACCGCAAAGAGGATTGCCGGAGCGGCCGCCGCGAGCAGCAGAACTTTTCGACCGGTCGGCTCCAGCCGCCGCGAGACGAATAGAACGATGACCGCGATGGCGGCGATCCCGAGCGCCCGCGGGAACGCCGCGGTGCGCGCCTCGCGGGCGCGATCCCGGCGATGCACGGCGCCCTCGCCCCATGCGCGGCCGGCCTCGGCCGCGAGCGAAATGCCCGGGTCCGAGAGAGTCACGTCCGTGACTCCCCACGCCGACCCCCGTCGCGCGATCGTCCACCGGGTCTTCAGGAGTCCGGTCCGATACCGCAGGCCGAGGAAGAGAGCGACGGTGTCGCCGTCGGGCCGGGCCGAGGACCACGCGATCTCGGCGTCGGAGCCGGGCGGGGGAGCGAGTGCGTCCACGAAGCGGCTGCGGACGATGGACTCGAAGCGCAGACGCTGCCGATCCGAGAGACGCCGCCAGACTTCGTCGGACAGGAGGCGCGCGCCGATCTCCTCGGTGGCGAGCACGGCCTCGAAGTGGGAGCGGTCTCCGCGGAGGAGGGCGGTCGCCGCGCGTCGCCCCGTCTCCGCGGCATCCTCGATCTCGGCCGTCGACAGGTCACCGGAGAGCGCGCCTGCGGTCCAGAGGATCGCCAGGAGCGCCGCGGCCGCGGAGCGCGCCGTTCGAATCAGGCGGCGATCGGCTCGAGCCGTTCGACGCGCGGCGAGAGCGACTCGGCGCCGCGCTCCGTGCAGACGATGTCGTCCTCGATCCGCACCCCGAAACGGCCCGGCAGGTAGATGCCCGGCTCGGACGTGAACGTCATGCCCGGTTCGAGAAGCGTCCGTTCGGTCGCCACCATGTATGGCGGCTCGTGGACGTCGATGCCGAGCCCGTGCCCGAGACGGTGCGTGAAGTACTCGCCGTACCCGGCCTTCTCGATGACGCGCCTTGCGGCGGCGTCGACCTCCGAGCACGGCACTCCCGGTCCGGCGCGTTCGATCGCGGCGCCCTGCGCCTCGAGCACGATTTCCCACACCTTGCGGTACTCGTCGGAGGGACGCCCGAAGAACGTCGACCGCGTGATGTCGTAGTAGTAACCCTCGGGACGGTCCCACGCATCGATCAGGACGGCTTCGTCCCGCGCGAGTTCGCGGGCCGTGGAGGCGCCGTGGGGAAACGCGGACGAGGGGCCGAACTGGACGACGTTCTCCCCCCCGAAGGCCGCCGAAATCTGCGCTTCGGTGGCACCGGGGCGGAGCGCTTCGAACGCGCGGCGGAAACGGGGCAGGGCGACCGCGATCGCGCGCCGCATCGCCTCGAGCTCCTCGGGCGTCTTGACCATGCGGACGGAAGCGAAGAGGGCGCCCGCGGAGACCGGTTTCCAGCCCGGTCGGTGCGCGAGAAGGCGCTCGACCTCGTCGAACGCCGTGGACGGCTCGACCGCGAGAGTGCCCGCCGCGGCGGGAAAGAGCGCCGCCGCCTTCGCGAACGGGTCCTCGGTCTCCCCCCAAGTGACGACGTGGTCGACCGCCGACATGCCGCGCAGCCGGCTCTCCTCGAAGGCGGGGCAGAGGACGACCGGATCCCGATCGGCGAAGAGGAAGAGCGCCGTGAGGCGTTCGCTCCTCCAGAAGTTGATCCCTGTCAGATAGAAGAGATTGGAGGACGGCGTGGCGAAGAGCCCGTCGGCGGCTGCCCCGGCGAGGCGCCCGCGCATGGACTCGAGTCGCCGGCGATAGACGTCCCGTTCGATCGGCATCGGGCGATGCTAGCAGACCGGGTTGCCGGTTCGACGCGGTCGTAGAATCCGTTCCGCCGGGAATGGCGCCTGCCGGGGCGCTTGTTCTTTGCGCGGCGCAGGAGGAGGCGAAGTGAGACTTCCAGGCATCGTTTCGAAAGCGGCGGTCGCGGCGGCGGCGTCCCTTCTTGTCGCGTCGATCGGCTCGGCCCAGGACTGGCGGGGCAAGGCGCGCGTGGACGGCCGCGTCGCGAACGAGAAGGGGGAGGGGATCGCGGGCGCGAAGCTGACCCTGCGTCGCGGCGGCGTGGGGCCCGACGCCTTGACCACCAACAACAAGGGGCGCTGGGCTTATCTCGGCCTCGCCAACGGCGCGTGGGACATCGATGTCGAGGCCCCCGGCTACATGCCGTACAAGACTACCGTCCAGCTTTCCGAGATCCAGCGGATTCCTCCGATGGACATCCGGCTTCAGCCGGCGCCGAAAGCGGAACCCGCGCCGGCAGCCAACGCCCCGAACGCCGCGCCTCCCGACGTGATCCCCATTCTCGAGCACGGCAACCAGCTCCTCGAGGCGAAGGACTACCCGGGCGCGCGCGCCGAGTACGAGAAGGCGCTCGCGCTCGTGCCCGCTCCGTCCACCGGTCCGATCCTGCGCGCGATCGCTCAGACGTACTACGGCGAAAAGAAGCTCGGCGAGGCCATCGCGACGCAGAAGAAGGCGGTCGACCTCGACCCGACGAACACGAACGAGCTGCTCGTGCTCGCGAACCTGCTGGTCGAAAACAAGAACCTGGAGGAAGCGAGGGCGACGCTGGCGAAGGTCCCGCCCGACGCGATCAAAGACCCCGCGATCCTGGAGAACCTGGGAATCAACCTGCTCAACCAGAAGAAGCCCGACGAAGCCTGGACGTACTTCGACCAGGCAGTGAAGATCGCGCCGGCGGACCCGGACGTGTACTACTTCCGGGGGCTGGCCGCGTATCAGATCAAGAGCAAGAGAGCGGAGGCGAAAGCGGATTTCCAGAAGTACCTGGAGCTCGCGCCGCAGGGGGAGAACGCCGCGGACGTCAAGGAGTACCTGAAGACCCTCAAGTAACAACGCGGGGACAGGTCTCCGACCTGCACCCACAGCAGTTCAATGCGGGATGAGGGGGCCGAAATCTCTCCGAGCCTCGTCTTTCTCCTCTTCTCTCTTCTCATCGCGGGGGCGCCCGCGGGGATCACCCCGGATCGCGCCAGGGAACTGCTCACGCGTTTGCTCTCCGCCGAGGAGGCGTCGCGGGCGACGGCGCGCCTGGCGATCTCCCGCTCGAACGACCGCTCCCTTCTCCCCGCTCTCGTGGACGCGCTCTTCTTCGCCTCCCCCGAGGCGAGGGGCGACGTGGTCGCGTGCCTGGAATCGCTCTCGGGGGAACGGCTCGGACCGAACTACCGCTACTGGGTGGAGTACGTGGGCGGCCGCGGGGACGTTCGCCCGAAGAGCGGCTATCTCGCGTGGAAGGCCGCCCTCTTTTCACGGATCGACCCGGCTTTCGCGACGTTCCTCGATCCCTCGCGTCCCATGACCATCCGACCCGAGGAGATCGTGTGGGGCGGCGTGCGGAAGGACGGGATTCCCGCTCTCGTCAACCCGGCGACCGTCCCCGCT
Source organism: Thermoanaerobaculia bacterium (assembly GCA_035457525.1). Lineage (GTDB taxonomy): Bacteria > Acidobacteriota > Thermoanaerobaculia > UBA5066 > Gp7-AA6 > Gp7-AA6. The sequence continues at coordinate 16,743 of DATIBN010000194.1, forward strand.
TCCCGGGCGACATTCCTGGCGGACGCCGAGACCGTCTTCGGCGTCTCGATCGGTCCGGAGAGCCGCGCGTATCCCCAGCGGATCCTGGACTGGCACGAGATGGCGAACGACGTCGTGGGCGGGCGGCCCCTCGCGCTTTCGTACTGCACGCTCTGCGGCTCCGCGATCGCGTACGGCACCGCGACTTCCGACGGGACGGTCTTGACCTTCGGCTCTTCCGGGCTTCTTTATCGCTCGAACAAGCTCATGTACGACGCCGGCACGCTCTCTCTCTGGAGCAACCTGACCGGCGAGCCGGTCGCCGGCCCGCTCGTCGGACGCGGTCTGCGCCTCGTCGCGCTCCCGCTCACCGTCACGACCTGGAAAGACTGGAAGACGCGCCACCCGGAAACGACGGTCGTGTCGCTCGAGACCGGGCACCGGCGCGACTACACGGCCGGGGCGGCGTACGGCCGCTACTTCGCCAGTCCCGAGACGATGTTCCCCGTGTGGAAGAGGAACACCGCGCTTCCGGCGAAGTCGTGGATCTACGCCGTGCGTGCGGGCGCCCGCGCGAAGGCCTATCCCCTGGACGTCCTCTTTCGCGAGCGCGTCGTCAACGACCGGATCCTCGCGCTGCCCGTGGTCGTCGTCGCCGATCCCGAGACGGGGGCGGTCCGCGCTTACGAACGCGCCGGCCGCCGGTTCGCGGAGGGTCCGGGCGGGACGCTGGTTGAGCCGGAGACCGGAAGGCAGTGGGAGGTCGCGGAGGAGGGGCTGAGAGCGCGTTCGAAGGGGGAGCTGCTCCCGCGTGTGGCGGGACACCGGGCGTACTGGTTCGGCTGGTACGGCGCGTTCCCCGACGCCGAGGTCTACGAGGGTTGTCCGGAGGCCGGCCCCCGGTTCTGAAGCTCCCGGAGGTCCCGCCCGGTCATCTCCGGGGGGGCCGTGAGTCCCTGGAGCGCGAGGACGGTCGGCGCCACGTCCTTCAGCGCGCCGCCGCGGCGCAGCGGCCGGCCCGGGCGTCCGATCACGATCGGCACGGGGTTCGTCGTGTGCGCCGTGTGCGGCTGGCCCGTTTCCGGGTCGACCATCTGCTCGGCGTTGCCGTGGTCCGCCGTCATGACGAGGAGCCATCCGTGGTCGCGAGCCGAAGACTCGAGTTGCGCGAAGCACCGGTCGAGCGTCTCGACCGCCGCCACCGTCTCACGCAGCCGGCCCGTGTGCCCGACCATGTCGGCGTTCGCGAAGTTCACGACCATGGCGCCGTATCGCGCGAGCGACATTGCCCGCGTCGCCTCGTTGGTGATCTCGACCGCGCTCATCTGGGGATGGAGGTCGTACGTCGCCCCTCGCCAGGATGGCACGAGGCGGCGGTCCTCGCCCGGGAAGGGCTCCTCGACGCCGCCGTTGAAGAAGTACGTCACGTGAGCGTACTTCTCGGTCTCGGCGACCCGGAGGTTCCGCACGCCGGCGTCCGCCCACACGGCGGCGAGGATCCGGTCGAGCCGCGGCGTCGGGAACGCCACCGGCAGCGCGAACTCCTTCTTGTACTCGGTGAAGCACACGAAGTGGACCTCCGGCGGATCACCGCGGGGGAACTCGGTGAATCCCGGCTCCGTGAAGGCACGCGTCAGCTGCCGCGCGCGGTCCGCGCGGAAGTTGAAGAAGATGACGGAGTCCCCGTCCGCGATCGGACCGGAAGGCGCTCCATCCTTCTCGATCACGGTCGGTACGATGAACTCATCCGACTCGCCGCGGGCGTAGGCGTCCTCGACCGCGGTGCGCGCGCTCGGGGCGCTCCGGCCGCGACCGTGGCGGAGGGCTTCCCACGCGAGCGCCACCCGGTCCCAGCGGCCGTCGCGGTCCATGGCGTAGTAGCGGCCCGACACGCTCGCGACTTCCCCCGTCTTTCCGGCGAGCTCCCTCTCCAGGGCGTCGACGTACGCGAGGGCCGATCGCGGCGGCGTGTCGCGGCCGTCCGTGAACGCGTGCACTCGAACGCGGGGCACGCCGTGCCGTCGCGCGAGATCGAGGAGACCGAACAGGTGACGCTCGTGGGAGTGAACGCCCCCGTCGGAGAGGAGTCCCATGAGATGGAGCGTGGCTCCCGGCGTGCTTCGCGCGCGTTCGACCGCCCCGATGAGAACCCGGTTGTCGAAAAAGGAACCGTCGCGCAGCGCGAGGTCGACCCGCAGGAGGTCCTGGGGCACCATCCGGCCGGCGCCCAGGTTCAGGTGCCCGACCTCGGAGTTCCCCATGAGACCCGCCGGGAGGCCGACGGCCTCGCCCGAGGCCTCGAGCGTCGTCCACGGATGCCGAGCCCGCCACCGGTCGAACGTGGGTGTGCGCGCCAGCGAGATCGCGTTGGCTTCCGAGGGCGGCGCCTCGCCCCAGCCGTCGCAGATCAGAAGAAGGACGCGACTGGCGCTCAAGGCGCGCCCCTCTTCACTCGGAGAGGTAGGTGTGGACGACCCGCGCGAGCTCCGCGACGCTCCACGCCTGGGCGAAGCAGCCTCGGGGCGCGTGCGGCGAATCCCCGTCGAAGATCTCCGAGACCGAGCCCATCCCGGCGTCGCGGACGTGCGCGCGCAGCGGCGCGAGCCATCCCCGCGCCGTGCGGACGGACTCCAGCGTGCGGCCGACGACCCGGAAGTGCGCGTCCACGAATGCCCCCAGGAGCCACGGCCAGACGGTCCCCTGGTGGTACGCGAGGTCGCGCTCCCTCTGGTTGCCGACGCACTGGCCCCGGTAGCGCGCGTCGCGCGGGTCGAGCGTACGGAGCCCGTAGGGGGTCAGGAGGTGGCGGCGCACCGACCAGTAGACGGCACGCGCGCGGTGGGGAGGAAGGAGCTCATCGGACAGCGAGACGGCGAAGATCTGGTTGGGGCGGAGGCTCCGATCGGGGCCTTCGTCGCTCACCACGTCGTACAGCCGCTCGTCCTCGTCCGACCAGAACACCTCGTTGAACCGCCGGGCCACGTGCCACGCGTCTCCCTCCAGGTCCCGGGCGCGCGCGTGGTCTCCGGCGAGACGTTCGAGCCGCGCCGCCGCCCTCAGCGCCGCATGCCAGAGCGCGTTGACTTCGACCGGGCGGCCGCGACGCGGTGTGACGGGAACGCCGTCGACGACGGCGTCCATCCAGGTGAGCGCGCGGCCCGGAGCATCCGCGGAGAGGAGGAGATCCGCTCCGGCGCCGATGCCGAAGTCGGTCCCTTTCCGGTAGGCGTCGATGATCTCCCGGACCGCACCCGTGAGCGGAGAAGGCTTGCCCGGATCGCGGCGCGCGCGGCCGAACCACTCGACGGCGAGCACCATCCAGAGCGGGGCGTCGACCGCGCCGTAGTCCGGCTCGTCGCCGTCCTGCGGGTAGAAATTCGGGAGCAGTCCTCCGCGTCGGCGCGACGCGAACGAGTTGAGCACCTTCGCGAAGGGACGGAACCGGCCGCTCGCGACGGTCAGGCCGGGCGCCGCGATCATCGCGTCCCGGCTCCAGTCACCGAACCACGGGAACCCCGCCAGGAGCGTCGGGTCTTCGCCGGGAGGCTCCACGAGGAAGTTCTCGGCACGCCGCGCGAGCTCGTCGAAAACCGCGTCTCCGGTTCGCGGGTACGTCTCCCGCCTTTTCGACTCGATCGTCCGGAGCCGGGCGGGCACGTCCGCGAGCGGCTCCGTCGAGAAGACGAGGTGCGCCTCGGCCCAGGGGGCGAGGTCCCAGACCCACACGAGCGGGCTCCACAGGTCCTCGTCGGCGTCGTACCCCCGTTCCGCCTCGACGGGGTAGTGGAACCGCCGGTACCAGTCGGGCTCGAGAAGTGCGCGCGCGGCGGGAGCGCGCATCGACAGCGCCGGGAGGGACGCTCCCGCCCGGACGCGCGCGCGATCGCCGTCGAGCTCCGTGGACGTCGAGAACCCTCCCTCGCGTTGCAGCCCGTGAATGTCGCGGAACGCGAGCAGCGGGCGAACCCGGAGCTCGATCGGTTTCGATCCCCGGTTGACCCAGCGCAGGAGAGCCGCGGACCGGCCGCGCGGGAGGCACAGGGACCTCTCGACCGCGAATTCCTCGGTCTCGTGGAGCCACGTGGGGAACGGCTCCAGCGAGAACCGCGTCAGGTTCGCGCGCCCGTTCGGATGGACGGCGTCGCGGTAGATCTGCGTGGATATGCCCACCGGCGCCCCCCCCGCGGAAACGAACTCGTCGGCCCCCGCCACGAGCAGGAGCCGGCGGCGGGGCGGCGGCATGGCGGGCGCGAACCATCCGTGGTACTTCCGGGTCCGTGCCCCGGCGGCGGTGCCGCAGGCGAAACCTCCGACGCCGTCGGTCTCCAGCCACTCGAGGTCGAGCGAGCGCAGGGCGAGCTCCTCGCCCGAATACTCGAGCGGGTTGCGGATCTCCTTTTCGGCAGTCGTCGTCGGCTCTTCCATGGGACTGCGGCGCCGATTATTCCTCAACCCGGATGCCCCCGGCAGCCGTCAACGGTGCGAGTTAGGATTGGAGCCTCGACCTCCCCGTGAACGGGATTCCACGGGGAGAACGCAGCGACGGGAGGATTTCTTGAGCACGGTGGCCAAATCGATCGACGAGCTCTGCGTCGATACCATCCGCACGCTCGCGATCGACGCCGTTCAGAAGGCGAACTCGGGGCACCCGGGCCTTCCGCTCGGCGCCGCCCCGATGGCCTACGTTCTCTGGTCGAGGCATCTGAGGCACAACCCGCGTAACCCGGCGTGGCCGGACCGCGACCGGTTCGTTCTTTCCGCCGGCCACGGCTGCATGCTCTGGTACTGCCTGCTCCACCTGACGGGATACGACCTCACTCTCGACGACCTCAAGGCGTTTCGTCAGTGGGGGAGCCGCACGCCGGGACATCCGGAGTATCGGGTCACTCCCGGAGTCGAAGCGACGACCGGCCCGCTCGGCCAGGGCACCGCGAACGCGGTCGGCATGGCGATGTCGGAACGCTTTCTCGCGCACCGCTTCAACCGGCCGGGTCACGAGATCGTGAACCACCGGACATTCGCCATCGTCTCGGACGGCGACCTCATGGAGGGCATCTCGAACGAGGCGTCGTCGATCGCCGGACACCTGCGGCTGGGCAAGCTCACTTTCCTGTACGACTCGAACCTCGTCTCGCTCGATGGACCGACCTCGATGGCGTTCACGGAAGACGTCGGAAAGCGGTACGAGGCCTACGGCTGGCAGGTGTTGCGGGTCGAGGACGGGAACACGGACCTCGACGCGATCGACGCCGCTCTCCGACAGGCGGAGCAGGAGACGCTTCGCCCGACGCTCGTCATCGTGCGCACGACCCTGGGCTACGGCTCGCCCCACAAGGCGGGGACCTCGGAGGCGCACGGCAGCCCGCTCGGCCCCGAGGAAGTCGCGCTGACGAAGAAAGCGCTCGGCTGGGAGCTCGAGGAGCCCTTCTCCATTCCCGACGATGCGCTGGCCTACTTCCGCACCGCGGTCGACCGGGGAAACCGATGGCAGTCGGAATGGGCGCGTCGCTTCGAGGCCTGGGCCGCGGAGAACCCGGACCTCGCCGAGGAGTGGAAACGGGGGCTCGCCGGAGACCTCCCGACCGGATGGGACGCCGACCTCCCCAAGTGGAAGGCGGGGGAGAAGGAGGCGACGCGCGCCGCCGGAGGCAAGGTCCTGAACGTGCTGGCGGAGCGCGTCCCGTCGCTTCTCGGCGGCGATGCCGATCTCTCGGTCTCCACGTCCACGAAGTTGAAAAAGGAAGCGGACTTCGACGGTCAGACCGGCGAAGGACGCAACATCCACTTCGGCGTGCGCGAGCACGCCATGGCCGGCATCGCGAACGGAATGGCGTACCACGGAGGCGTGCGCCCGTTCGTCGCCACGTTCTTCTGCTTCTCCGACTACATGAGGCCGTCCGTGCGGCTCTCCGCGGTCTCCGAGCTGCCCGTCGTCTTCGTGTGGACCCACGACTCGATCGGGCTGGGCGAGGACGGCCCGACGCATCAGCCCGTGGAGCACATGATGTCGCTGCGGGCGATGCCCCACTTCACCCTGATCCGCCCGGCCGACCCCAACGAAACCGTGGAAGCGTGGCGGGTGGCCATGGCGCACCGGGAGGGCCCGGTGGGTCTCGTGCTGTCGCGGCAGAAGCTCCCCGTCTTCGACCCGGCGAAGTCCGCCTCCTCCTCGGGCCTGGCGCGCGGCGCATACGTGCTGGCCGACGCGTCGAGCGGCCCGCCCCGTGTGATCCTGATCGCGACCGGGAGCGAGGTCGCTCTCGCGCTCGAGTCGCGCGAAAAGCTCGAGAGCGAGGGCATCGCGACCCGCGTCGTCTCGATGCCGTCGTGGGAGCTCTTCGAGAGTCAGGACGCGGCCTATCGCGACTCGGTCCTTCCTCCCGCGGTCACGGCGCGGCTGTCGATCGAAGCCGGCTCGAAGCTCGGCTGGAAGCGCTGGGTGGGCGATCACGGCGACTGCATCGGCCTCGAGCGCTTCGGCGCCTCCGCGCCGGGGGAGGTCGTCATGAAAGAGCTGGGGTTCAACGTGGACAACGTCGTGGCGAAGGCAAAGGCCCTGCTCAAATGAAGGTCACGGTGGGTTGCGACCACGCCGGGTTCCCCCTGAAAGCGGGCGTGGTGGACTTGCTCCGTCAGATGGGGCACTCGGTCGACGACGTCGGGACGAACTCGACGGAGCCCGTGGACTATCCCGACTTCGCGCGCGCCGTCGCCCTGGGGGTCGTTTCCGGGGGGTCGGAGCGCGGGATCGTCCTCTGCGGCAGCGGCGTGGGCGCGTCGGTCGCGGCGACGAAGGTCCCGGGGGTGCGCGCCGCGATGTGCCACGACACGTTCTCGGCCCGGCAGGGGGTCGAGGACGACGACATGAACGTCCTCTGCCTGGGGGCGCGGGTCATCGGGCCGGCGCTTGCCGCGGAGCTCGTCCGGGCGTTCGTCAACGCGAAATTTTCGGGGGCGGAGCGACACGTGCGCCGCCTCGCCAAGGTGAACGCGATCGAAAGAGACGCCGTCCGCGGCGTCTTCGACCACGCGAGGAGGATCCCATGAGCGCCGAGAACCGATTGAAGAAACTGCGCGACATCGGGCAGAGCGTCTGGTACGACTACATCCGCCGCGACCTCTACGAGAGCGGCCGGCTCGAGAAGCTGATCCGAGAGGACGGCCTCGCCGGAATGACGTCGAACCCGACCATCTTCCAGAAGGCCATCGCCGAGACCGAGCTCTACGACGAGGACGTGCGCCGCCTGGGCGCCGAGGGGAAGGACCCGTACGCGATCTTCGACGCACTCGCGATCCAGGACGTGTCGCGCGCCGCCGACGTCTTCCGCCCCGTCTTCGACCAGACGCACGGCGGCGACGGGTACGTCTCGATCGAAGTCGGTCCGCAGCTGGCGAACGACACCGACGGGTCGATCCGCGAGGCGCGCCGGCTGTGGCAGGCGTGCGCCCGGCCGAACGTCATGGTCAAGATCCCGGGGACCGCCGCGGGGATTCCCGCCATCCGGCAGTGCGTCTCGGAGGGCATCAACATCAACATCACCCTGCTCTTCTCGGTCGCGCGCCACCGCGAGGTGATGGAGGCGTACCTCTCCGCCATCGAGGAGCGGATCGCGGCGGGGCGCCCGGTCGAGAGCCTGCACTCCGTCGCGAGCTTCTTCGTCAGCCGCGTCGACACGAATGTCGACAAGAAGCTGGACCGGATCGCGAAGGAAGACCCGCAGGGCAGCCGCGGGAGACTGGCCCGCGAGCTGCGCGGCAAGGCCGCGATCGCGAACGCCCGATTCGCCTATCGCGCGTTTGAGGAAGTCTTCCGGGCGGAGCGCTTCCGCGGGCTCGAGAAGAAGGGCGCGCGGCTCCAGCGCCCGCTCTGGGCCTCGACATCCACGAAGGACCCGGCGTATCCGGACCTGTACTACGTCGAGGCTCTCGTCGCGCCGCACACGGTGGACACCATGCCGCCCGAGACGTTCGAGGCGTACCGGGATCA
>DATIBN010000195.1:0-21752 GCA_035457525.1 Thermoanaerobaculia bacterium
TACAGATTCCACCGCTTGCAGGCGGACCCCGACGACGGGCTCGGAAAGAAGAACCGGACGGGCGAGTCGGCCGGGAGGGACCGGCGTCCGGTGACGGGACGCCAGTCGAACGAGAGGATGCCCTCGACGGCGCGCGACAGCAGGCCGCCGACGTCCCCGTCCTCCCGGCGGAGTTCCCGCTCGAAGTACTCCCGGACGGAGCCCGCCTGCGCCCGCGCCGACGCGATCGCGTAGAGCAGGGCCGCGGCGTCGCGCGGGCCGTGGAAGCGGTGCCGGAAGCCCGCGAGCTCTTCGCGCGCGAAGCGCCGCCAGTCCGAGACGCGGTCGATCGCCTCCGCCGGCCGGGGTCCGAGCACTCCGAGGAGGCGCCCGACCGCGGCCAGGATCGTATCGACGCGGCCGTACGCGAACGCGGACGCGATCCACGCGGCCACCTCGCGGTCCTCGGGCCTCTCGCAGGAAGCGGCGAACCGGATGGGGTCGCGCTGGTCGATGGCGGCGGCATAGGAGCGGGCGAGTGGGTCGAGCCGGGCGGCGAGAGCGAGCTCCCGCGAGGAGAGATTTGACACTGTGAGCCGCGGATCTTACCATCCGGATCGGTGATTTCCGGTCCCGACGCCTCGACTTCCCGCCACGTTCGTTCCCTCCGCAGTCCGCTCGATTGAGGCGTTCCCGCGGCCGCGCCGCGTCGCGTCAACGGGTCGTCATCGTCGGTGTGGCGTCCCGCGCCGTCTCCCGCTCGATGTCCGAGGAGCACTTGGACGAGCTCGAGCGGCTCGTCGAGTCGGCGGGCGGGCAGGTGGTCGCGCGGATTCTGAAAGAGCGCGCGTCTCCGGATCCGGCGACCTACGTGGGGAAGGGCGCGGTCGAAGAGATCGGCGAAGCGGCCCGCACGGAGAAGGCCGGCCTGGTGGTCTTCGACGACGAGCTCACGCCCGCGCAGGTGCGGAACCTCGAGGAACGCTGGGGCGAAGAAGACGTCACGGCGCTCGATCGGCCGGGTCTGATCCTCGATGTCTTCGCGTCGCACGCGCGTACCCGGGAGGCCCGCACGCAGGTGGACCTCGCGCAGCTCCAGTACCTGCTGCCGCGGCTCGCCGGCCGGTACGGGCACCTGTCGCGCCTCGCCGGCGGCATCGGGGGTCGGGGCGCAGGGGAGCAGAAGCTCGAGCTCGACCGCCGCAAGATCCGCGACCGCATCGCGCGGCTGCGCCGCGACCTCGCGAAGATCGAGACCTCCCGGCAGGTGCGCCGCCGGTCCCGGGCCGGCCGTTTCCAGGTCGCGATCGCGGGCTACACCAACGCCGGAAAGACGACGCTCTTCAACCGGCTGACGCGAGAGTCCGCGTACGCTGCCGACCGCCTCTTCGCGACGCTCGACTCGAAGACCGCCCGGGGCGCGGCTTCCCGGCTGTCTCAGGTCGTCTTCGTCGATACCGTCGGGTTCGTCCGCAAGCTCCCGCCCGCGCTCGTGGCGTCGTTCCGCTCGACGCTCGCGGAAATTCGCGACGCGGACCTCGTCCTGCACGTCCTCGACGCCTCCTCGCCGCGAGTCGACGAGGAGCGCCGGGTGGCGGTGGAGGTCCTAGATGAGCTCGGCGTGGCGCCCGATCGGATCCTCCCCGTGTGGAACAAGACCGACCTGCCGGGGGCGCGGGCGCCCCGCGGAGAGATCGGCGTCTCGGCTCTCACCGGAACGGGGATGGAGAGCCTCGAGCGGGTGATCGCGAGCCGGGCGCGGCCCGAGCCGGAGCGCTTCGTCCTGCGAATCCCGTACGCCGACGGGCGCGCCATCGCCGCGACCCGGGCGTCGTTCCGCGTGGTGGAAGAGCAGGACGTCGGCGACGGGCTCTACCTGGTCGTCGCCGGAGAGCGGCGGCATCTCGGGCCGCTCGCGCGCTTCGAAGAGAGGGAGGAGGAGCCTCGCGCTCTCCGCCGGAGGGCGCGCTGAGGGCGGGAAGGTGCGCGATCCAGGTGCTCCCGAAAGAACAAAGAGGGGAGCCCTTCGGCTCCCCTCCATGCCGGAACTCCCATGCCGGCACTCTTCTTGGTCTCCCCATAGATCAAGTCGCGTACCATCCGCTCCACACACCGGTGGCCGTTGTGATCCAATGGGTTGCACTCGAACCGCCGCGCGCCTGAGTCAAACTCGGTCATAGGATGACGCGCGCGAGCGACAAAAACTGTCCGTTACACTCGCGCAAAGGAGTCAGAGCTTCCATGAAGAGGATCCTGGCGGCGGCTGTCCTCCCCGCGTTTCTGGCGGCCGGTATCGCCTGCTCGCGAGGTCACCGCGCCGAGCACGCGGCGGAGGAGCACGCATCGGAGCTGGCGCCCCCGACCCCCGACACGACCCCGATCCCCGCCCTGCGGACCCCTGCCGGGCTCATCCTCGGGATCGAGGGCACGCCCGTGCCCGCTGCGCCGTCACCGGAAGGAACCCCGGCCACCGCTCCGATGCCGACGCCGCCCGTCTCGTAGGGGACGCCTTCGACTAGAGTCGCCTCGAACCAGGAGGAGGCGTCATGGCTTCGAAGGAAAAGTCGAGCGGCTCGAAGGGCGAGTTCCTGACGGACATCCAGGAGCTCCGCCGCCGCGCCCGCCAGCACATCGAGGACGGAGCCGTCACGCCCGGCTACGGCGCCGATCGTGAGACGGTCGTCCGGATCCTGAACGACGCGCTCGCGACCGAGATCGTCTGCGTCCTGCGCTACAAGCGGCACTACTTCATGGCCCAGGGCATTCACGCCACGGCGGTCGCGCAGGAGTTCCTCGAGCACGCGAACGAGGAGCAGGGGCACGCCGACCGGATTGCCGAGCGCATCACGCAGATCGGCGGGGCGCCGAACTTCAGCCCGGAGGGACTGCTGACGCGCAGCCACTCCGAGTACGTCGAGGGGAACACGCTCGTCGACATGATCCGGGAGGACCTGGTCGCCGAGCGGGTCGCGATCGAGTCCTACTCGGAGATCGTCCGGTTCCTGGGGGACCGGGACATCACGACGCGCCGGATGATCGAGGAGATCCTGGCCAACGAGGAGGAGCACGCCGACGATCTGCAGAACCTCCTCGTCACGCTCGACCCGACCGAGCCCGGGGAGCGCTGACCGAAGTGGGGTCAGGTCTTCACTGATCACCCCGACGCTGCGCTACGACAGTAGTCTTGACACTTTGCGAAGCGAAGTGGCAAGTGGAGACCTTACCCAGCCTCGGATCTACCGGACCCGGGTCGGACCCTGGAGGCCTCGGTCGAGGTGCTCGATCAACACGTCGGGCCCCTCGAGGCCGACGGAGAGCCGGATCAAGCCCGGGGTGATACCCCGCGCGAGCCGCTCGGCCTTCGGAACCCCCGCGTGCGTCATCGAAGCGGGGTGCTGGATGTACGAGATCGCCGCACCCAGGCTGACGGCCAGTTCCATCGGCGTTTCCTTGCGCGCGAAGTAGTTCATCAGCCGCTCGCCGGCGCGCGATCCGCCGGTCAGGTCGAAGCTGACGATGGATCCTCCGTTGCGCATCTGCCGGGACGCGAGCTTCGCCTGCGGAAAGTCGGGGAGACCCGGATACATCACCCGCGAGACCGCCGGATGATTCTGGAGGAAAGCCGCGATCCGCGCGGCGCTCTCGCACTGCTCCTTCAGGCGCACCGCGAGGCTCTGAACGGTCATCGAGTTCAGCCAGGAGTCGAACGGCGACGGCGTCGCGCCGAGGTCCTTGTACCAGGGGAAGAGGTCGTTGGTGAGGAACCGGAACGGTCCGAGCACCGCTCCGGCGAGCGAGCTCGAATGGCCGTTGACCGCCTTCGTCAGCGAGTGCACGACGACGTCGGCGCCCAGCCGGAACGGCTGCTGAAGGTAGGGGGAGCAGAGCGTGTTGTCGACGACGAGGAGTGCCCCATGCGATTCGGTCAGGCGGGAGATCTTCTCGACGTCGGCGAGCCGCAGCGTCGGGTTCTCGGGCGATTCGAGGAAGACCGCCGCGACGTTCGGATGGTCGTCGAGCGCCTTTTCGACCGCGGAGAGATCGCCCATGTCGCAGAAGAGCGCCTCGACCCCGAATCGGGAGAGCGAGCGCAGCAGGCTGTCGGTGCAGCCGTAGACGTTTCCGGCGAGCACGGCGTCGCCGGAACGGAGGAGCGACAGGAAGAGGGTCGAGATCGCGCCCATCCCCGAGCCGAAGATGAGCGTCCCGATCGTCGGCTCCCTCTCATCGGCGGCCAGCGCCTTCTCGATGACGTGATGCGCCTCGAGCTGGAAAAGGACCTTCTCGAGGTACTCGGTCGTCGGATTTCCCATCCGCGTGTAGACGCGGGCGTAGGGCCGCTCGCCCCCCTTCGACATCCCGAGGAAGCGGTCGGCGCCGTCCCGGACGCTCGAGAAGGCGAAGTTGGAGCGCTGGTGGATCGGCGGAAGGCCCGTGCCCGCGGCGAGCGCGCGGAAGACGCCCTCGTCGAGCTGGGGGTCGTCGTCCCGGACCCAGCGGGCTTTCCGGTCCATCCACCAGTCCCACCAGGGCCACCGCTTTTCGCCGGGAGGGGCCGTCGGAAGGGCGCTTCGCATGCTCCCTAGTTAACCGTCCGCCCCCCCGCGGGGCAGATGCATTCGCATCAGCCGGGACTCTTTTGGGCCCGCCCGGGAGTCACTTGACCAGGAGGACCGGGCAGCGGGAGAGAATCCCGACCTTGTAGCTGATCGTTCCCCAGCTCTCGACCGTCGGCCGGCGTACGGGCAGCTTGTGAGAGCTCATCACGATCAGATCCGTCCGGCTGTCCTCCGCGAACCGCAGGATCTCGGCAACCCGGTTGCCGTAGAGGATCTGGGAACGTACCTGGACCTTCTTCCCGACGAGCGCGTCGACGAGGGGCTTCATTTTGTTTCGCGCGTTCTCTTCGAGCTGCCGATAGAACTTCTCGAGGACGCTGGTGTCGTCGTCGATGCGCTCGATGACGTGGAGCAGCGTGACCTCGGCCGCGAAACTCTGAGCCAGGCGTCCCGCTGTCCGGACGGCGGAAAGCGTCTTCCGCGTAAAGTCCACCGGGACGAGGATTCGCCGGAACATCGCCGGCACCGCTCGAGCCGAAGCATCTGTCACGAAACGCCTCCTCTCTGAAGCACGGTCTCCGTCGGGAGCCTACTCGGCCGACCCCGCCGGCGGATGATCCGAAGACACCATGTCATTCGGACCTCCGGTTTTGCGCTGCGGGGCGATACGCTTGGGCGCCGTGACCTCCGGGATGCTGCCCGTTCACCCGACGGCCCCGACTCCACCGGGGGCGCCGACGCCCGGCTCCGAGCACACGTGTCCGATGCATCCGGAGGTGCGGCAGCCGGGACCCGGCGCCTGCCCGAAGTGCGGCATGACGCTCGAGCCGGTCCTGCCGCTCGCGCCGGCCGCGCGAACACTCTGGACCTGTCCCATGCACCCGGAGATCGTCCGGGACGGTCCGGGAAGCTGCCCGATCTGCGGCATGGCCCTCGAGCCGAAGACCGTCGTCTCGGAAGTCGAGCCGGAGAACCCCGAGCTCACCGACATGACGCGGCGCTTCCGGGTGAGCGCGGCGCTGTCCGTCCCGCTCGTTCTCATCGCGATGGCGCACCTCGTCCCGGGCCACCGCCTCGAGCAGGTGATGCCGCACCGCATGCGCGCGTTCCTGGAGCTCGCGCTCGCGACTCCGGTCGTCCTGTGGGGCGGCTGGCCGTTCTTCGTCCGCGCGTGGTACTCGTTCGTCCACCGCTCGCTCAACATGTTCACGCTCATCGGTCTCGGCGTCGGGGTGGCGTACGTCTACAGCGTCGTCGCCGCGCTGTTCCCGGGAGTCTTCCCCCCCTCCTTCCGCGGTGCGGACGGGCAGGTCGGTCTCTACTTCGAGGCGGCCGCGGTCATCGTCACGCTCGTCCTGCTCGGGCAGGTGCTCGAGCTCCGGGCCCGCAGCCGGACCGGCGCCGCCATCCGTTCGCTGCTCGGCCTCGCGCCGAAGACCGCACGCCGCGTGCGGCCCGATGGTTCCGAGGAGGACGTCCCGCTGGAGGCCGTCCACGTCGGCGACCGGCTCCGCGTCCGGCCGGGCGAGAAGGTCCCCGTGGACGGAGTCGTGATCGAGGGAAGGAGCGCCGTCGACGAGTCCATGGTGTCCGGGGAGCCGATTCCCGTCGAGAAGGGTCCGGGGGACAGGCTGATCGGCGCGACCGTGAACGGGACGGGCGGGCTCGTCATGCGCGCCGAGAAGGTCGGATCCGAGACGCTGCTCGCGCGGATCGTGGCGCTCGTGGGGGAGGCGCAGAGGAGCCGCGCGCCGATCCAGAAGCTGGCCGACCGCGTCGCCTCCGTGTTCGTTCCGGCGGTCGTCGCGGTCGCCGTCGTGACTTTCGTCGTCTGGGCGGTCTGGGGGCCCGAGCCGCGGATGGCGTACGCGATCGTCAACGCGGTGGCGGTGCTGATCATCGCGTGTCCGTGCGCGCTGGGTCTCGCGACCCCGATGTCGATCATGGTCGCCGTCGGGAGAGGCGCGAACGAGGGGATTCTCTTCCGCAACGCCGAGGCGATCGAGGTTCTCCATCGCATCGACACCCTCGTCGCCGACAAGACCGGGACGCTCACCGAGGGTAAGCCGCGCCTCGTGACGCTCGAGCCGGCGGAAGGCTTCGGCGAAGAGGACGTTCTCGCTCTCGCGGCCGGGCTCGAGAGGGGGAGCGAGCATCCGCTCGCCGCGGCGATCGTCCGCGCCGCCGGGGAAAAGGGCATTGCGATCTCCTCGCCCGAGCGGTTCGAGTCCGTCACGGGTCGTGGGGTCGTCGGCCGGGTCGCCGGGCGCGACGTCCTGCTCGGCAACCGGCGCCTCTTCGAGGAACGGCAGATTCCCCTGGGCCCGCTCGGCGGACGGGCGGAGGAGCTGCGCCGGGACGGTCAGACCGTGATGTTCCTGGCGGTGGACGGGAAGCCGGCGGCGCTCCTGGGCGTCGCGGACCCCGTTCGGGCCACGACTCTGGAAGCCGCGCGCCAGCTCCGCGAAGAGGGCGTCCGGATCCTGATGGTGACCGGCGACAACCGGACCACGGCCGAGGCCGTCGCGCGGCAGCTCGGCATCGAGGACGTCCGCGCCGACGTCCTCCCCGACCAGAAGCTCCTGGTCGTCAAGGAGCTCCAGTCGCAGGGACGCAAGGTCGCCGTGGCCGGCGACGGCATCAACGACGCGCCGGCGCTCGCGCAGGCGGACGTGGGCATCGCGATGGGCACTGGGACGGACATCGCGATGGAGAGCGCGGACGTCACGCTCGTGAAGGGAGACCTGCGCGGGATCGCGCGCGCGCGCCGCCTCTCGCGGGCGACCATGCGCAACATCCGGCAGAACCTCTTCTTCGCGTTCGTCTACAACACGATCGGCGTTCCGATCGCGGCCGGAGTCCTCTATCCCTTCTTCGGGATCCTGCTCTCCCCGGTGATCGCGGCGGCGGCGATGAGCGCGAGCTCCGTCTCCGTCATCGGAAACGCCCTGCGCCTGCGCCGCGTCCGGATCTGAGACCTAGGTCGTGACGCCCGGCTCGCGCGCGCCGAGCCACCGCAGGATCGCCATCATCGGGCACCATTTGGTGAAGGCCGATTGCAGCAGATTCGCTCCGACGAACGCGGTGAAGAGATAGAACCCGGGGTGGACGAACCATCCGAGGGCGAGCGACAGCAGGACGAACGTCCCGGCGATCGCGCGCAGCCATTCGTCGACGGTCATGCGAGGCTCCTTTCTGGTCGAGGGGAAGTCGTGGACGAGGCGGCCGCGGAGACCCTCTTCTCCTCCGACCGCCGAAGCATGTAATAGAGAACGGGGACGGCCGCCCGGGAGAGCAGCGTCGCCGCCACTTCGCCGGCCATCATCGACACCGCCAGTCCCTGGAAGATCGGATCGAAGAGCATGACGGACGATCCGACGACGACCGCCGCCGCCGTCAGGAGCATCGGCCGGAATCGCACCTCGCCCGCGTCCAGCACGGCTTCGGAGAGCGGCATGCCCTCCCGGCGGCGCAGCTCGATGAAGTCGACCAGGATGATGGAGTTTCTCACGATGATGCCGGCCCCCGCGATGAACCCGATCATGGACGTCGCGGTGAAAAAGACGCCGAAGAGGCCGTGGGCCGGGAGGATTCCCACGAGCGTCAACGGGATCGGCGCCATGATGACGAGGGGCACGGTGAAGCTCCGGAACCAGCCCACGACCAGCACGTAGATCAGGACCAGGACCGCCGCGAAGGCCGCCCCGAGGTCGCGAAAGACTTCGTAGGTGACGTGCCACTCGCCGTCCCACTTCAAGCCGTATCGGGTCGTGTCGAAGGGAGCCGATGCCGTGCGCGTCTCGAGCGGACGGGAGTCCGGCGTCCGGACCTGCGCCAGGCCCTTCTCGAGAGCGGCGATGGCATAGACCGGCGCTTCCTTCGCGCCGGCGACGTCCGCCGTGACGTACACGACGGGCTTGCCGTTCTTGTGGTTGATCGAGGTTTCGGCCGGCTCCCGCTCGAAACGCCCGATCTCGCCGAGCGGGACGAGCTTTCCCCCCGCGCCGGCGACCGTCAGGGCGGTCAGAGACGCGAAATCTGCGCGGCGGTCGTCCGGAAGCGTGACCACGAGCGGGATGCGTTCGCGAATTCCGGGGAGCTGCACCTCGTCGATCCGGTCGTTTCCGAGGGCGAGCCGCAACGTGGCCGCGGCGTCTGCCTCGCGAATTCCGGCGAGGCCCGCCTTCTCCCGGTCGAGCCGGTAGACCGCCTTTTCGCGGGGGCTCTCGACGTACCAGTCGACGTCCACGACGCCTTCGGTCCGGGAGAAGACTTCTTTGACCTGCCGCGCCACTTCGAGGCGCCCCGCGTCGTCGGGTCCGTAGACTTCCGCGACG
The DNA here is from genome assembly GCA_035457525.1 of Thermoanaerobaculia bacterium. Taxonomy (GTDB): domain Bacteria; phylum Acidobacteriota; class Thermoanaerobaculia; order UBA5066; family Gp7-AA6; genus Gp7-AA6. The sequence goes on from DATIBN010000195.1 coordinate 8,876, forward strand.
AGAGTCTGGATGACGGGGGGCCCCGGAGGGACCTCCGCGACCTTGACCCGCGCGTCGTAGCGGCGGCCGATCCCGGTCACGATGGGACGCGCGGCCTTCGCGATCTCGTGCGAGGACCGGCGGCGCTCCCCTTTCTTCGCGAGGGTGACCTGCACGTCGCCCCGGTTCGCGCCGCTGCGCAGGAAGTAGTGCCGGACGAGACCGTTGAAATTGTACGGAGCCGCCGTGCCGGCATAGGTCTGGGTGCCGACGACTTCCGGCAGACCCGATAGGGCGTCGGCCATCTCTCCGAGCGCACGGTTCGTCGTCTCGAGGGTCGTCCCTTCCGGAAAGTCCACGACGACCTGGAACTCGTTCTTGTTGTCGAAGGGCAGCATCTTCACGTGCACGACGCCGAGGGGCACGAGGGCGATGGCGGCAGCGAGGAGCGCCGCGATCACCGAGAAGAAGACGAGCCGCGCCGTCCGGCGCCCCTCCGTGACGAGCGGCGTCATGGCTCGCCGGTACAGCCGGGTGAGCGCGCTGCGCGACTCCCCGTGATCCGCCCCCACGGGCGCGCTTCGAAAGAGCCGGCTCGCCGCCCAGGGCGACACCGCGAAGGCGACGGCGAGCGAAAAGAGCATCGCCGCCGAAGCCCCGATCGGAATCGGCCGCATGTACGGCCCCATGAGCCCGCCGACGAAGCCCATCGGCACGATCGCGACGATGACGGCAAAGGTCGCGAGGACCGTCGGGTTGCCGACCTCGTCCGTGGCTTCGACCGCGATCTCCGCGAGCGGCCGACCGGCGGCGCCCGGCAGCCGGCGATGCCGCACGATGTTCTCGACGACGACGATCGCGTCGTCCACGAGGATCCCGATGGAGAAGATCAGCGCGAAGAGGGTGATGCGGTTCAGCGTGTAACCGAGAACCCAGAACACGAAGAGAGTGAGCGCGAGGGTCATCGGGATCGCGAGCAGCACGACACCGGCCTCGCGGCGGCCGAGTGCCAGCGCGATCAGCAGCGCGACCGAAAACGTCGCGAGCGCCATGTGTTTCAGGAGCTCGTTCGACTTGTGCGAGGAGGTCTCGCCGTAATCGCGCGTCACGGTCATTCGGACGTCGGAGGCCACGAACTTCGGTCGCAGGATGTCGAGCTTCCTCTCGATCGCGCGAACGACCGTGATGGCGTTCGCCCCGCGGCGCTTGCTGACCGAGAGGGTGACCGCCGGCGCCCTTCCCGCCGCTCCCGATTCTCCGTGCGTCACGTAGACCGGGGGCCGCTCGGGTCCGTCCACGATCCGCGCGACGTCGGAGAGACGGACCGGCGCTCCGCCGCTCGCCGCCACCACGATGGCTCCGAGCTCGTCCGCGGAACGGACGAAGCCCCCGGCCTCGACCAGGATTTCCCGGTCGTTCGAGACGAGAGGACCCGCTCCGACCCGGCGGTTCGCCGCGAGGATCGCGGGAGTCACCGACGCCGGACCCAGACCGCGCGCCGCCAGCCGGACCGGGTCGAGCTCGACGCGGAACTCCCGGCGGAGCCCGCCGATGAGCGCGGTATCCGAGACGTCCGGGATGGTCTTGATCTCGTTCTCGATCTCGGCCGCGACCTGCCGCAGGGTCGCCGGGTCCTGTACGGCGCTCGACAGGGTCAAGGCGAAGATCGGCACGTCGTCGATCGACCGGGGCTTGACGAGGGGCGGCGGGAGATCGCGCGGCCATCGATCCATGAGCGCGTCGAGCTTGGAGCGCACGCGCACCGCGGCCCGGTCGGGATCCACTCCGACGTGGAACCGGACCACGACGAAGCCGCGATCGGACGAGGAGGTCGAGTAGACGTACTCGACTCCGGGAATCGACCACAGCTCTTTTTCGAGGGGCGCAATCGCCTGGCGTTCGACTTCCACGACGCTGCGGCCGGGCGCTTCGGCGAACACGTCGATGATCGGCACCTTGATCTGCGGCTCCTCCTCGCGCGGGGTCCTCAGCACGGCGAGCGCGCCGAGACCGAGGGCGAAGAAAACGAGGAGCGGGGTGAGCTTCGAGTCGACGAAGGCGTGCGCGAGCCGGCCGGCAAAGCCGAGCGGTCGGTCTTTCGTCAAGACGTCACCGACGTCCCCGCCTCGAGGTCGGCCGGCGGTTCCAGGACGACGCGCTCGCCGGGCGCGAGTCCCGAAAGTACTTCGACCTTCCCCTCCCGACGGGAGCCGGTGCGGACGTAGCGCAGCGCCGCACGTCCGTCGCGATCGACCGCCCAGACGACCTCGAGCCCACCGCGGGCGACGACCGCGCCGGCGGGAACGAAGAGCCGCGTTCCCGCCGGGCCGGGCGCGGGGAGGAGAACCCGCGCGAAAGTGCCGATCGCCGGCTCCGAGTCCGCGGGCAGATCGATGCGGACCGTCCGGCGTCGCGTCGCGGGATCCACCATACCGACGATTTCCGCGATCCGACCCGTCACGGTCCTCCCGGCGACGACCACTTCGAGCGAGCCTCCGGTCGCCAGCGCCGCAGCGTCCTGTTCGGCCGGCGCGGCTTCGACGCGGCGCCCCGAGAGCGAGGCGATCCGGACGAGCGGCCGGCCGGGTCCGGCGAGGTCGCCCGGAGACACGAACCGTTCCACCACCACGGCATCGAAGGGCGCCGTCAGAACGGTCTGTGCGCGGTCGATCTCGGCGTGCCGCATCATCGCGGCTGCGGACGCCACCGCCGCCGTCGCCGTCGCTTCCTCCTGTCGCGCCCGATCGAGCTCGAGCCCCGCCGCGGCGCCCCGCCCTTCGAGCCGCTCGAAGCGCGCCCGGTTCTTCCGGGCGAGGTCCAGCGCGGCGTTCGCCGATTCCAGCGCGGCCCGCGCGCCCGCCAGGGCTCCGCGCGTCTCCTGCTCCTCGAGGCGCACCAGAACCGTCCCGGCGCGCACGGTCTCGCCCGGTACGGAGGGGACGGTCGCGACGGAAGCGGAGAGACGGCTCGAGATCACCGCTTCGAAGCGCCCCACCACGACCCCCTCGACCTCGATCGAGCCCGGCGCCGTCCGCTGCTCGACGGGGGCCGTCGCGAGCTTGCGGACAGTCCCCATCGCGCGCTCTGGAGCTTCCCGCCCGGTGCACGCCGTCACGGCGAGCGCCGAGACCACGAGCGCCGCACCGATGGTCGAAATCTTTCTCATCGCATTTCACCTTCCGGAGGCAGGCCGAGCGCCAGCCTCAGACGAGCCTCCGCGACCGTTTGCTCCGAACTCGCGGCCGCGGCGCCGAGCCGCGCCCGGAGCTCCGCCGTCCGCGCTTCGATCAGGTCGGCGAGCCGAGCGGCTCCCTCCTCGTAGCGCGCCTCCTGGATCTCCCGGGCGGTGCGGGCCGCGGATTCGGCCTCACCGAACGCCGCCAGCCGGGCTTCCGCCGCCGAGAGGCCGGCACGGGCCGAGAGGACGTCCTTCTCGGCGGCGCGTCGGATTTCGAGTGCCGAGGCCTCCGCCGACGCGACTCCGGCGAGCGCCTGCCCGACTCTCGACGCAATGCCGCCCGACGCGAAGATCGGTATCCGGAAACCGCCGAACACCGAGACGGAGTCTCCCCAGCGCGCCCCGAACCTCTCGGCATGCGTCTCGTAGCGCCCGGACACGAGGAGGAGGGGCCACCGCGACGCGGAGGCGGCGCGCAGACGCTCCCGGGCCGACCTCGCCGCGAACTCCGCGGCTGCCACGTCATCGCGGACGGAAACGTCGGCGTTCGGAGCCGGGTGGGGTGATGGCAGAGGCGCGAGCGGCCTCGCCGCCGCGTCGGCGCCGATCAGCGTCCCGAGCGCGGCGCGGGCGTCCGCGACCGATGCCCGATACGCGGCGATCTCCGCGCCCACTTCGGCGAGCGCGGCCCGGGCGCGCGCCGGGTCGGCGGGCGTCACGATGCCCTGCTCCTCGAGAGTCGCGGCGATCTCCACGTCCTTCCGAGCATCGGCTTGGCGCTCGGCGAGGCGGGCGAGCGCTTCTTCGGCGGCGCGGGCGGCGGCGAACGCCGCGATCGCCCGGAATGCGGCGGCGTCTCTCTCGCGTTCCGCGCTCCTTTCGGAGGCGTCGACGGAGGCGCCCGCGGCGCGCGCCTCGCTGCGCCGCCAGCCGAACAGGTCCACCGTCCACTCCGCCGCGACCGCGGCGTTCCAGTCTCTCGTGAAGGCGGCATCGTTCGGGTCGGACGCGAAGAATCCGGTGGGCGAGAACCGTTCCTGCTGGAGGGCGAGGCGAAAAACGCCGGCCGGGTCGTCCGTTCCGAAGAAACCGAGGTCCGCGGTCAGCGCCGGACCCAACCGCGACCTCGCAGCCGCGAGTTGCGCTCGAGCCCCGTCGGTCTCCGCCCGGGCGCGAACGACGGCGGGGGCTTCGGAGCCGGCGAGCGCGGCGGCCTCCTCGAGAGTCAGCGGAGGGGCAGCCTGAGCCACCGATGCCGCGAGCAGCACCATCAAATGAATCATCTACTTGACCATATAACTAAAAAGCTATATAGTCAAGATGTATGGATGCGGCTGCGCGGGGGATGGAAGAAACGCGGGATCCCGTTTACTCTGGCGGCGTGCCGACGGTCATCCCTCTGACGGACCGCGCGCGCGAGCGCATGGCTGCGCGCTTCCGGGCACTGGGCGATCCCACGAGGCTGAAAATCCTGGAGCGGCTGTTCCGGGCGCCGGCCTCGGTCGGAGAGCTGCTCGCGCACGTCGGCGGAACCCAGGCGAACGTGAGCAAACATCTCACCGTCCTGCGGCTGCAGGGGCTCGTCGGCCGGCGGAAGCAGGGAAACCGGACCGTCTATTCGATCGCGGATCCGTCGCTCGAGCGGATCTGCACCGTCGTGTGCGCCGCTCTCGGCCGGGATGCCCGCGCCGAAGCCGATGCCCTCGCCCCCCCGCGCCGCGGACGGCGAGGCGCCTGACGCCGCCGACGGGTCAGCCCAGCCGCTCCCTCAGGAACGCCACCGTGCGCGGCCACGCCTGCTCGGTGGCCCGGAGGTTCGCTCCCTCCTTGCCGTCCTGCTGGCGCAGAAACCCGTGCCCCGCCCCCTCGTAGACGTTGGGCTCGTAGACTTTGCCCAGCCGTTTCATCTCCGTCTCTGCCGCCGGGATCGTCGCGTTGACCCGCGCGTCGTCGCCGCCGTAGAGGCCCACGACCGGCGCCCGAATCTTGGCGAGCTCCGCGGTCTCGGGCGACGTGCCGTAATAGACGACGGCGGCGTCCAGGGCCGGCTGGGCCGCGGCATACGCGAAGCTGCGCGCTCCTCCCCAGCAGAAACCGATGGTCGCCGTCCTGCCGTTGGCGGCGGGGAGACCGATCGCCCACGCGCGCACCGCGTCGAGCCTCGCGTTGGCGTCCTCCGGCGAGATCCCGCGAACGAGCTTCACGACGTCATCGCGGGATGCGGCCGACTCCGTGCCGCCGCCCCCGGGTCCGAGCCCCGAGATCAGGTCCGGCGCCACGGCGATGAAGCCTTCGCGCGCGAGCGCGTCCGCGACCGAGCGGATCCAGTCGGAGAGGCCGTAGATCTCGTGGATCACGATCACGACGCCCGCCTTGTCCTTCCGCTCGGGATAGACGACAAACGTCCGGATCGGCGTTCCGCCCGCCGGGCTCTTCACGTCCACGTACTCGCCGTGGCGCGTGGAGGCGTCGAGGGCGGCCTTCGCCGTGGCCTCCGAAGGGGGAAGGGCCGGGGGAGCCGGAGGGGACGGGGCCGCGGCCCCCGCGGAGCGCGGGGCCGGCTGCGCCTGGCAGGCGAGGCAGGTGGCGATCACGAGCATCAGGAGAACGGCTCTCGTCCGCATGGGACCTCCTTTTTCCAGACGGACGCATTCTAGTGAGGACCTGCCGTTGGTATCCTCCCGCTCCGCACCGTGATTCCCAAACCGCCGTTTTCCTGCGACGTCTCGCCCGAGCGCGAGCTCGAAGAGTTCCGCCGGCTGCAGCCTCGCCTCGGAGAGTTGTGGAACACGCTTTCGAGCGATCAGGACGAGCCCTACACGTCCGTCGTCGTTCCCTCGCTCACCCTGGACGAGGCGGAGCTTTCGAAGCTCGAGGGCGCGAGCTACTACGAAGAACGGCTGCTCTTCCTGCTGATCCGGCTCCGCAACCCCCAGGCGCGGATGGTGTACGTCACGTCCCGCCCCATTCATCCCCTCATCCTCGAGTATTACCTGGAGCTTCTCGCCGGCATCCCGGCGAGCCACGCCCGATCGAGGCTCACGCTCCTCTGCGCCTACGATGCATCGTCGCGCTCTCTCACGGAGAAAATCCTCGAACGCCCGCGGCTCATCCAGCGGATCCGCTACGGGATCGGAAACGCGAACCGCGCCTTCCTGACCGTCTACAACTCCACTCCGCTCGAGCGGCGACTCGCCGTGCTGCTCGGGATTCCGTTGAACGGCGTCGATCCGGACCTTCGGGAGCTCGGGACGAAATCGGGGAGCCGCCGGACCTTCCGGAAGGCGGGGGTCGCGCTGCCCGCCGGGTTCGAAGGGCTGCGGTCGGAGGGAGACCTCGTCGAGGCGCTCGCCGCGCTCCGCGACGAGAGGCCCGCGATGCGCAAAGCGGTCGTGAAGCTCGACGAGGGCTTCTCGGGGGAGGGCAACGCGCTCTTCCGCTATCCGGCGGAGACCGGGAGGGCCGCGCTGTCCGACGCTCTGCGGCAGCTCGAGTTTTCGGTTTCCTCCGAAACGCCCGAGGCATACCTCGGGAAGATCGGCGCCATGGGCGGCGTCGTGGAAGAGTTCCTCGACGGGGCCGAGACGCGTTCGCCGAGCTGTCAGATCCGGATCGATCCGCGCGGAAAGGTGATCCTCGTGTCGACCCACGACCAGCTGCTCGGCGGACCCACGAGCCAGGTCTATCTGGGCTGCCGGTTCCCGGCGGCGGACGACTACCGGCGTGCGATCCAGGACGCCGGCCGCCGGATCGGGGAGGTGCTCGCGTCGGAAGGAGTCGTCAGCCGTCTCGCCATCGACTTCCTCGTCCGGCGGTCCTCTCCGACGACCCCCTGGGAGGTCTTCGCCCTCGAGACCAATCTGCGGATCGGCGGGACGACGCACCCGTTCCTCGCCCTCGAGTTCCTGACGGGGGGCCAGCTCGATCCCGAGACGGGGGAGTTCCGGTCGCCCGGCGGGCTGGCGAAGTTCTACCGGTCCACGGACAACCTGAAGTCGGATGCGTATCGCGGTCTTTCACCCGACGACCTGCTCGACATCACGACGATCAACCACCTCCACTACAGCCAGGGGAAAGAGACCGGCGTGCTCTTCCACATGATCGGCGCCGTGTCGCAGTTCGGGAAGCTCGGCCTGACGGTCATCGGCAACGGGCACGAGCAGGTCGACGCGATCTACGAGAAGACGATCGCCGTGCTGGACCACGAGACCCGATACGGGCGCCCGTCGGCGGCGCCCGAGCGCCCGCCGACGCCCCGGAAACCGGAAACACCCTCCGCCCGCCACGAATACCGCGACACGATCGCCGTGCCCCGAGTCTGGCCGGAGGAGACTTGACCGCGTCCGGGTCCTTCGGTCACGGTCGGTCGGGCGTTTTCGCCCCGCTTTCATTCGCGGAACCTGCTTGACACCGCCGGAAGAGCGCGCTAAAACGGGCCTCGCGCCGATGTAAACGATTACACAAAGGACTTTCTGGCGATGCAGGCACTCCCCTGAAGTCTCCGTCGACGCTTCGGCCCCGGCCCGACCGGCGCGCGTCGAGCGTGACGATCCGCGACGTCGCCCGCGCCGCCTCCGTATCGGTGGCGACGGTTTCGCGCGTGCTGAACGACAGCGGCCCGGTCCGGCAGGACACCCAGCGGCGGATCCGTACCGTGGTCGCGCGGCTGCACTACTCGCCTCACGGCGCCGCACGGAGCCTGATCACGCGCCGGACGAACACGCTCGGCGTTCTCCTCCCCGACCTCTACGGAGAATTCTTCTCGGAGCTCATCCGAGGGATCGACTCGTCCGCGCGGGAACGCGGGTATCACGTCCTCGTGTCCGGCTCGCACAGCGACAGGGGCGAGATCGAGGCGGTCGTGAGGGCGACGCGCGGCCGCGTGGACGGGCTGATCGTGATGTCCCCGGACCTGGACGCCCGCGCGCTGCGCACGAACCTGACCGGCGGACTTCCGATCCTGCTCCTGAACGGCGAGGGCCGCCGGTTCGATTCGATCCGGGTGGACAACTACGGCGGGGCCGTCGCGATGGTCCGGCACCTGATCAGGCTCGGGCATCGCCGGATCGCCCACGTGTCCGGACCCGCCGGCAACCGCGACGCCGCCGAGCGGCTCCGCGGGTACCGCGACGCGATCCGGACGGCGCCCGGACCCGCGAGGAAACCCCTCGTGATCGAGGGGGATTTTCGCGAGGAGGCCGGCTACCGGGCGGGGATCTCTCTGCTCGAGAGGAAGGACCCGCCGACCGCCGTCTTCGCGGCGAACGACTCCATGGCGATCGGCCTTCTCGCGGCGTTCCAGGAATCCGGAGTCCGCGTGCCGGGGGACGTCGCGGTCGCCGGCTTCGACGACATCCCGATCGCCCGCTTCACGACCCCCGCGCTCTCGACGGTGCGGGTCCCCATCTCCGAGCTGGGATCGAAGGCGACCCGCCGCCTTCTCGAGCACCTGACGGCGTCGAACGGACACGCCGTCCGCCACGAGACCCTCGCCACGACGCTCGTCGTGCGCGAGTCCTCCGGCGGGAAGGTCGCGCTCCAATCGAAACGAGTTGCCGCCAAGTGACGGCGCATGCTCTGAAACGGCAAAGGAGGATTCGATGAGATCGAAGATTCGAAAGGGGACAGGAAAGGCGAAGGCGATCGGCTGGTTACTCGCCGTGGTCTTCGCCGCCGGCATCGCCAACGCCCAGTCGACGACGGGCACGCTTCGAGGAACCGTCAGCGACGACACCGGCGGCGGCCTTCCCGGAGTCACGGTCGTGGCGGTGAACGACGAGACCGGGTTTCGAACCTCGGCCGTCACCGAAACGGGCGGGTTCTTCAACCTGTCGGTCCCGCCCGGCTCCTACACGGTGACCGCGACCCTGGAGGGGCTCGCCCCGGACACGCTGAAGGTGCGGGTCCTGCTCGGCCAGACCCAGGGCCTCTACTTCACCATGAGGGCCACCGCCACCGCGGCGGTCACGGTGACGGCGAGCGTCCCGTTGATCGAGTCGAAGAGCAACGAGATCGCGACGAACGTGACCGAGGAGCAGATCGAGAGACTGCCTCAGGGCAACCGCAACTTCCTCAATTTCGCGTCACTCGCGCCGGGCGTGCGGATCTCGGACGACGAACAGCGCAAGGAGTTGAACGCCGCCGGGGCCGAGGGATACAACACGAACGTCTTCATCGACGGCACGAGCTACAAGAACGACGTTCTCCTCGGAGGCGTCGCCGGCCAGGACGCCAGCCGCGGGAACCCGTTCCCGCAGAACGCCGTCCAGGAGTTTCGAGTCCTGACGCAGAACTTCAAGGCGGAGTACGAGCGCGCGACGACGAGCATCATCACGGCCGTGACGAAGTCCGGGACGAACGACCTCCACGGCGACGTCTTCGGCTACTACCAGGACAAGTCTCTCGTCGAGAGAAACTTCTTCCAGGAGAGGGACGACCTCGACAAGCCGGCATACGAGCGGCTCCAGCTGGGCGCCTCGCTCGGCGGTCCCATCGTCCGCGACTCCGTGCATTTCTTCGGGTCCTGGGAGTACAACGACCAGACGCGGGAGAACCTCGTCACCATCGGCCCGGCGATCGGGGTCGCGGATCCGGCGCTGAGGGCGGAGCTCGAGGGCTTCGGGGGCTTCTTCGAGAGCCCGTTCACCTCCAACCTCTTTTTCACGAAACTCTCGTGGCAGGCTGCGCCGAACGCACTCCTCGACGTGAGCGGCTTCTACCGCGACGAGGACGAGACCCGGGATTTCGAGAACCGGAACAGTTTCCAGTCCGCGACCGATCTCTCGAACAGGGTCTGGAACGCGCAGGCAAAGTACACGATGGCGGGGCAGAGCTTTCTGTCGGAGACGACCGTCGGCTACAACGACTATCAGTGGATGACGGCCCCGACCAACCCGAACCTCCCGGGTCGGAACTATCTCGAAACGCTCCGCATCGGCGGCAACTCGGACACCCAGGATTTCCACCAGAAGCGCTTCTCGATCCGGGAGGATTTCTCCCTGCTGAACATCCGGTTCGCCGGCGACCACGTCGTCAAGACCGGCGCCGTCGTCAACTTCAACAAGTACGACGTCCGGAAGCTCCAGCGCGGCAACCCGTTGTTCGAGTTCCGGCCGGACCTCGGGTATGACCAACCGTTCCAGGCGTTCTACGGCGTCGGGGACCCCGACCTCTCGACCGACAACACGGCGTGGGGCCTCTACATCCAGGACGACTGGACCGTAAACCCGCGTCTCACGATCAACGTCGGGATCCGGTGGGACTACGAGACCGACATGATCAACAACGATTACGTCACGCCGGCGCAGATCCGCGCCGACCTCGGAGGGTTCATACCCGACCGCTACTTCACCGACGGCAACGACCGCGACCCGTATACCAACGCCTTCCAGCCCCGGATCGGCTTCTCCTACGACGTCACCGGCAAGGGCAGAACCGTCTTCTTCGGGGGATACGGCCGGTACGTCGATCGGGACGTCTACAACTTCGTGCTCGACGAGAGGTTCCGGCTGCAGTGGGGGGTCCGCCAGTTCCGGTTCTCGAGGGATGGACAGCCACGGGACGGGCAGTCCACGATCCGCTGGGATCCCGCGTACTTCTCAGCGGCCGGCCTCGACGGACTGATTGCGAGCGGCATCGCACCGAATCCGGAGGTCTTCCTGGTCGACAACAACACCGAGCCGCCGCAATCCGACCAGTACAGCGTCGGGATCCGGCAGTCGTTCGGACCCGTTGGCGCCTCGGTGTCCTATGCCGCGATCCGCGGCAAGAACGGGTTCACGTGGGTGTTCGGCACCCGCCGCCCGGACGGAACCTGCTGCATGTCGGTCGCGGGCTACCAGAACGTCCTGCTTTCCGACGCCACCAAGAAGTTCTGGTACGACGCCCTTCTCGTGTCGGTCGACAAGCCGTACACGACGTCCTCCAGGTGGGGCGCGACGGTCGCGTACACGTACGCCGAATCCGACCAGACGGGCAACGACCTCTTCAGTCTCGACTGCCTCGCCTCCGAGTGTCTCCGCAAGATCGAGGACTACCCGCGCCACCCGACCGCCAACGACGAGCGCAACCGGTTGGTGCTCTCGGGGATCGTCGGACTTCCGTGGGACATCCGGTTCTCGACCCTCATCACGCTCGGGTCCGGCCTTCCGTACCACCTCTTCGACGCCACGGACGGGTTCGGTCCGAACGAATTCCGGGTCCGGCTGAACGAAGGGACCCAGGAAGGCTCGTTCCCGTTCGACGCCCCGTATCAATCGTTGGACTTCCGGCTCCAGAAGGACTTCCTGATCGCGAATCTCGTCAACGTCGGCATCATCGGGGAAGTCTTCAACGCGACCAACCATACGAACTTCGGCTGCTTCGAGGGCTTCATTCCTCCGTCCGGCGAAACCAATCCTCGGCTCGGCGATGGCAACTGCGTGACGACGCCCGGACGCCGGTTCCAGTTCGGGCTGGCGGTGGGTTTCTGACGACCGGTTGAACGACTGTCGGTGATTTCGAGAAGAGGAGGGGGCGGGACGGTTCTCGCCCCCTCTTTTCATTTCCCGTTCCTCGGACGCCGCGGCGCGGCGGCCGTCCTTTTCGCAATCCTTTTCTTCCCCGCGTGCCGGCCCGTCGTGGCGCCGGCTCCCGCTCCCGCCGCGGCGCCCCGGGCGGACGCGCGCTACGAGCCGCTTCTCGACCTCGTGGAGCGACGCACGTTCGACTTCTTCTGGGATCTCGCCAATCCGGAGAACGGCCTGGTCCCGGACCGCTGGCCCACGCCGTCGTTCTCGAGCGTCGCGGCCGTCGGCTTCGGCCTGACGGCCTATCCGATCGGAGTGGAGCGCGGGTACGTCACCCGGGAAGACGCGCGGAAACGCGTGCTGACGACGCTCTCCTTCCTCTCGTCGGCCCCCCAGGGGCCTTCCTCGCGGGGCGTCACGGGCTACAAGGGTTTCTTCTACCACTTCCTCGACATGAAGACGGGGGAGCGTTTCGAGGCGGTCGAGCTCTCGACGATCGACACGACGCTGCTGCTCGCGGGCGTCCTCATGTGCCAGTCCTACTTCGACGGCGCCAACGCGGACGAGGCCGAGATCCGCTCGCTCGCCGAGTCGCTCTACCGGCGCGTCGAGTGGAACTGGGCGCAGCCGCACCCTCCGCTCGTCAACCACGGCTGGAAGCCGGAGATCGGTTTTCTCCCGCACGACTGGGGCGGCGGCGGCTACGACGAGTCCATGATCCTCTACGTTCTGGCGCTCGGTTCTCCGACGCACGCGATCGCGCCGGAGGCGTGGAGCCGGATGACGCAGAACTTCGAGTGGACGCGTTTCCACGGGCAGGAGTACGTCCCGTTCAACGCTCTCTTCGGCTACCAGTACCCGCACGTGTGGATCGACTTCCGGGGAATCCAGGACGCTTTCACGCGTGCCCGCGGCATCGACTACTTCGAGAACTCCCGGCGTGCGACCTACGCTCACCGGGCGTACGCGATCGCCAACCCCGGCGGATGGCGGGATTACGGTGAGAACGTCTGGGGCCTGACGGCGTGCGATGGCCCCGCGGACGTCACGGTCACGATCGATGGCCGGCCCCGCACGTTCCACACGTACTGGGCGCGCGGCTGCTCTCCGCGTGAGACGACCGACGACGGGACCATCGCGCCGACGGCGGCGGCCTCGTCGATACCCTTCGCTCCGGAGATCTCACTGCCCGCGATCGAGGAGATGCAGCGCC
>DATIBN010000196.1:0-3859 GCA_035457525.1 Thermoanaerobaculia bacterium
TACTTCCAGGACGTCCGTCCGACCGCGCCCTCCGCGAACCGGACGTCGACGTACTCCTCGAACTCGATCTTCCGATCGAGAACTCCGGTCTGGATCATGAGGTCGCGGACCATGTCGAAGTCGGGCTTGCGCGGCGACAGCTGCGTGTAGACGACGCGGTCGAGAGGCTGCGTCAGGGCGTGGCGCAGGAGCTCCGGGGGCTGGTTGAAGTAGTAACGGCCGACGAAGTCCGCGGCGTGCTCGCGGTGCGACCGACCCTCGTCGAGCCACAGTCCGGACCGCGCGATTCCGTCCACGAGCACCTGGAGCGCCTGCGGGCGCCGGTCGATCACGTCCTGTCGCGCGACGACGACGCAGGACATGTAGTCGGGCCAGTACTCGCGTGCGTGGAAGAGGACCCGCCCGAACCCGCCGAGCTCCGCCTGGGAAGGATATGGCTCTCCCATCGAGAACGCGTCGATCGCGCCGGCGGCGAGCGCGCCCGCGACGTCGGGAGGCGCCATCTCGACCATCTGGACGGAGGTGGCGGGAACGCCGTGTTTCGCGAGCGCGCGGAAGACGATCAGCCGTTCGTCCGAGAAGCGGCTCGGGATCGCGACGACGCGGCCCGCGAGGTCCTCGACCGAGCGGATGGGGCCGTCCTTGCGGACGACGAGGGCGCTTCCATAACGGTGTCCGAGATAGACGATCTTGATCGGAGCGCCCTGCGAGCGGAGCGCGATCGCCATCGGGGCGACCATGAAGCCGACCTGCATCCGGTCGGAGAGGAGCGCTTCCTTGATCTCGGGGAAGCCCTGGAACATCCGGGGGATGAAGATGTTGCCGTCGAGCGAGTACCGCGAAATGAAGTCCGTCACGGGGCACGTCAGGTGGCAAGTGACCGGTATGTACGCGACGTTCAGCTTCCGCTGCGCGAGCGGCAGCCGGTCGTTCAGGACGCTCGACCAGTTGACGTTCAGAGCGAAGTGGGCCGCCGTGAGAGCGAGGGTCCAGGCGGCGATCCCGAGGACGATCCGGCGCGCCATGCGGCTACCGGACATGGAACCCCCAGCGCACCGCGCGAAGCCGCTCGACCTGCCCCACCAGCAGGTTCAGCAGGAGCCCGATGATGCCGATGAGAAGCATCGCCGCGATGACGAGATCGTAGCGCTTGCCCGCGTTGCGCGAGTCGATCACGAGATATCCGAGCCCCGAGTTGACCGCGATCATTTCGGCGGCGACCACGACGAGCCAGGCGACGCCGAGTGCGACGCGCAGGCCCGACAGGACGCGCGGAAGCGCCGCCGGAAAGATCACCCGGGAAAAGAGCGCCGGCGTCGAGAGCCCGAAGTTCCGCCCGGCGTGGACGTACATGGCCGGAACGTTTCTCACGCCGTTCATCGTCGCCACGACGATGGGGAAGAACGAGGCGAGGAAGATGAGGAAGATCGCGGCTGTGTTGTTGACTCCGAAGAGCACGATCGCGACCGGGATCCACGCGAGCGGGCTGATCGGTCGCAAGAACTGGATCACGGGATTGATGGCGCGCGCCGCCGCCGAGTACCAGCCGAGCGCGATCCCGACCGGGATCCCGAGGACGAGAGCCAGGGTGTAGCCCGCGGCGACCCGCGCGAGCGAATCCCCGACGTAGGGGAGGAGCACGCCCTTGCGGGCGAGCTCGCCCAGGCCGCGCACCACCGCGGCCGGCGAAGGGAAGACATCGGTGTGGGAGAACACGACCGCGGCGTGCCAGAGGGCGACGAGCGCCGCCGCCGTCAAGGTGGGCAGCAGCAGCGTCTCCGCCCAGCTGCGGCGCTTCTCCTCGGGAGGCGCGTCCGGGACGTCGGGGCGCGGGTCCGGAGTTGCGCTCATACCTTGTGAGCCAGGCCGATCTCCTCGAGGATGCTGTCGCGGAGCGCGAGGTATCGCGGCGAGGAGAGGTCGCGCGGGTGGGGGAGGTTGATGTCGACGATGCGTCGGATCGAGCCGGGGCGCGCCGACAGGACGACGACGCGGTCGGCGAGCTGGACGGACTCGTCGATGTCGTGGGTGACGAACAGAATGGTCTTCTTCTCCGCCTCCCAGATGCGGAGCAGCTCCCCGCGCATGACGAGGCGCGTGATGGAGTCGAGCGCTCCGAACGGCTCGTCGAGATAGAGAACGTCGGGGTTGACCGCGAGAGCGCGGGCGACCTCGACGCGCTGCTTCATGCCGCCCGAGAGCTCCTGCGGATACGCGTTCTCGAACCCTTCGAGCCCCACGAGCCGCACGTAGTGCGCGATCCGCCCGGCCTTCTCGGCGGGAGCGAGGCCGGAGATTCCGAAACCGATGTTGCCTTCGACCGTGAGCCAGGGGAAGACGCCGCGCTCCTGGAAGACGAAGATCCGGCGCGGATCCGGGTCGCGCACCGGCGCGCCGTCGATCGTCACCTCGCCGCTCGAAGCGGCAAGAAAGCCCCCGACGATGTTGAGCAACGTGGATTTACCGCATCCGGATGGGCCGAGGATGCAGACGAGCTCGCCGTCGCGGACGTCGAGGTCGATGTCCTCGAGCACCCGGACCTCGTGGCCGTTCGTGTGGAACGCCTTCGAGAGGCCGCGGACACGCACCTTGACCGGCGCGTTCTTCATGGGGCGGCGGAGGCGGGGGCCGCGCCCCGTCCCGGATCGGCGGGCGGTTCCTCGGCCGACGCGATGGCCGTGTATCCCCAGGCCAGCGCCTTCGAGCGCTCGAGGCCGCGCATCAAAGCGTCGAGTGCGATCCCGATCGCGCCGATCAGGACCATCCCGGCGACGACGAGGTCGTAGCGGTTGCCGGCGTTGCGGGCGTCGATGATGAGGAACCCGAGACCCGACGAGACCGCGATCATCTCGGCGGCCACGACGACCAGCCACGCGATCCCGAGCGCGAGGCGGAGCCCGACGAGGAGCTGCGGCAGGATCGCCGGATAGATGACCCGGCGGAGGAGTGCCGGTCCGCGGAGCCCGAAGTTGCGTGCGGCGTTGACGTGGACGAGCTCGACGCCGCGGACCGCGTTCATCGCCGTGAGCGTGATCGGGAAAAGGGACCCCAGAAAGATGATGAAGACAGCCGAGACGTCGCCGACACCGAACCAGAGAATCGCGAGAGGAATCCACGCGAGCGGCGAGATGGGACGCAGGATTTCGAGCAGCGGCGCGACGGCCATCCCCCCGCGGCGGTACCAGCCGAGGACGATCCCGAGCGGAACGCCCACGACGACCGCGGCCAGGTAGCCCCAGGTCACCCGGAAGAGCGACGCCACGACGTGCTTCACGAGGAACCCCTTCTGCGTGAGCTCACCGATCGCGCGAACGACCTCGAACGGCCGGGGGAGGAGCCGGTGTCCCCCGGCGGTCGAGAGCGCGACGTCCCAGAAGAGGATCAGGACGGCGATACCGGAGAGCGGGAGAAGCCGGCGAGCGAGGGCGCGCCCCGGCCGCGCGCGGCGGCCTTCGGAAGACGGAGAATCAGTTGGAACCGGCCGCCCCAAAGCCGCGGAAGTCTAGCAAAACGGGGTCGGTGCGAGAGCAGGTCCCGAGCGAGCGAGAGCGACGTGTGGCAAATACGGGGAACTTGCTTCGCGGCGCGCGGAGTCTCCTGAGGTAATCGAAGGAGGAGGCGCGCGCCGCGGGAGCGGAGCGAGGGAGGGACCAGGCGATCGGTCGAGCCGGGTGTGGCGAGCCGCTCGCCGGTGCGAGAGCAGGTCCCGAGCGAGCGAGAGCGACGTGTGGCGGAGGAGGAGAGATGAGCGCGGGCCGTTCGCCCGCGCTTGTCGCGCTTCTGCCTTCGGCAGAAGGCGCTCGGTGCGAACTCCCGGCTGGCGGGTTCGACTGGCGGAGGAGGAAGGATTCGAACCTTC
>DATIBN010000197.1:0-7052 GCA_035457525.1 Thermoanaerobaculia bacterium
TGAATCTCCAGGCGGCGCACGAATTGGGCCGCGCACGCACGGGCATCTCCAGCGTCCGGCTTCGAGCGCTCGAAACGAGACGCGGCCGTCGTTTGGAATCAACCGAACGGACGAGCGGGCGCCGAGAATCTGTCGCCATCCGCAAAAAGAAGTAAGGGGCGCCCCTCACCCCGGCCTCTCCCCGTCACCGGAGGGGGAACGTCGTCGCCTGATCAGCCTCCTGACCCCGGCCTTCTCCCGGAGGGGAGGGGGAGCGTCGTCGCCTAATCAGCCCCTCACCCCAACCCTCTCCCCGCACGGCGGGAGAGGGAGAGGAGCCCTAACTACCGAAGTCCTAAGACCTTCGTCCAATTGTTCGGCGGCCCGGACCGTGTCAAAAACCACATTCAGATTCGGCTTCCGGTGGGCCTTGCGGGGAGCGAAGGGAGAATCCAAATGACGTCGTCCAGGCTGTCCTGGCAGAAGTGGGTCGCGATCGCGTTCGGGATCGGTGCGGGATTCCTCATCCTCCGGGATCGGATGCTGCTCGGTGCGCCCGGTGACCTTCTCATCAACTCGGTGAGAACGTTCGCGAGCCTCGACGGCACCATCGACGACGCCGACTCGACCGTCAACGGCATTCTGACCGTCAACGGCGAGCTCCGGATCGCCGACGGCGGCTCCATCACGTGCAACGACGATCCGCCTCTTGCCAACAACGCCAGCGCCTGCCCGATGCAGTTCAACGTCACCGGCGACTTCGTCATCGAGACCGGTGGTTCGATCTACGCCGAGAACCGCCGCGCCGGCGGAAGCGGCGGCGACATCACCGCCAACGTCGGCGGCAACTTCGTCATGGAAGCGGGAGCTCTCATCTCCTCGCGCAAACTCGCGGGAGCCGGAGACACGGGCCACGGCGGCGACATCGCGATCCACGTCGCCGGCGACGTCACGGTCCCGGAGGGCGCGCAGATCCTCGCCGATGCGCGGGGCGAAGCGGGCTCGATCGACATCACCGGAAAGGTCATCGACATCGACGGGCTGGTCTCGTCGGTCGGATCGACGACGGTCGGCCGCGGCGGACCGATCTCGATCATCGCGTCTTGCGACCTGACGATCTCGGACACGGGCGTCGTCAGCAGCCGCGGGCAGGATCCCGGCGCGGACCTCGTCCATCTCGAGGGCTGCGCGGTCCGGGTGAACGGCCTCGTCGAGTCCACCGGCCCGGGCCATCAGAACGCCGCGGGCAAGAACCTCTGCAACGACCCGCCGCGGCCGGGACACCCCGCCAACTCGACGGCTTGTGTCGAGATCTGGTCGGGCACGACGATCATCATCGACGCGACGGGCCCCGCGCACAACGGCCAGGTCAACGCCGACACGGCGCTCTCCGGGGGGACGGAGGGGCGCGGCTGGATCGACCTCTTCGCCAACGGCGACATCTTCGTCCTCGGCGACACGGCCGGCCCCTTCGCCGTCCACGCCAACCAGCCGAACCTGACCAACGGCCACGGCGGCCAGATCGTGGCGATGTCCGTGTCCGGGAACATCACTGCTCGCAACCTCGCCATCCAGGCCGACGCGACGCCGGCCGGCGGCGACGGCGGATCGATTCTCCTGGAGGCGAACGGCGACGTGGACCTGGACGGCGCGAGCCTCTTCGCTCGCGGCGACTTCGTGGCCCAGGGCGGCCTCGGCAAGGGCGGGCACATTACCGTTCTCGCGGACACGGGCGACATCTCCTGGACGTCCGGTACGGGCGACGTCCGGCCGACGGGCACCGGTGTCACGCCGAACGCCAATCCGCTCCTCGACGCGCAGCGCGGCGTCATCACGCTGACGGCCTGCGGCAGCTTCTTCCCGGGGGCTTCCTTCCCGTTCCTCGGGGGGGCGGCCACGACTCCGGACATCAACACGGGCGCCGCGTTCTGCGGTGGCCCGCCGCAGCTGCCGGCTTACGCGAGCGGACTGCCCTCGGCCAACTGCCAGGCGGGCTGCGTGGACGTGACACCGACACCGACGCCGGAGACGCCGACTCCGACCCCCACTCCGACGGGTTGCCAGAGCGACCAGGACTGCCTCGGAGACGTCTGCGACACCAACACCGGCATCTGCGTCGAGTGCCTCCAGGATACGGACTGCGACGGCGGGGCGACCTGTCAGCCGGACAACACCTGCTCCACGCCGACTCCGACGCCGACGGACACAAACACACCGACGGATACACCGACGAATACGCCCACGGATACGCCGACAGACACGCCGACGAATACGCCGACGGACACGCCGACTCCGACTCCCACGCCGACGCCGACGGGTTGCCAGAGCGACCAGGACTGCCTCGGAGACGTCTGCGACACCAACACCGGCATCTGCGTCGAATGCCTCCAGGATACGGACTGCGAGGGCGGAGCAACCTGCCTCCCGGACAACACCTGCTCCACTCCCACTCCGACGCCGACGAACACGCCGACCAATACTCCGACCCCCGCGGTGTGCCCGGCGGGAGACTGCACCATCCCGGCTCACCCGAACGCGGTCAACGTGACCAACTGCGCGGTGGGCGGCGGCTCCGTGACGATCTTCAACAACTGGACGCAGATCAACCTGCCGACCTCCGACGTCGTGCTTCAGTGCTCGCTCGTCGAGGCTGCCGGAACGGACGGCGTGCGGATCATCGCGCACTCGATCAAGGTGGACGGACCTGCCGGCGGCTCGATCACGAGCGACGGGGTTCGGGGGATCCAGCTGCTCGCGGGCACCAGTGACGATTCGGTTTGCGACGCCGGCGCGACGATCGAGATCGACACGGCGACGCTGGACGACAACAACCCCAACGGGGATATCAAGCTGGACGCCTGCGGAAACGTCGTCGTGAAGGATTCCACGCTCGAGTCGGCCGCGGTCATCGACGTCGACTCGGCGCTCGGAAAGATCTGCGCGACGAACGACTCCGTTTCCGGCGACCGGATCCGCTTCAATGCGGAGGGGGACATTTCACTGGTGAACTCGAACTTCGCGACGGTCAGCCCGCTCGATCTCCATGAGTACGTCTCGAGAACCGGCAGCGTCCTCGCCGGGGGTACCGGGCCGACCTGCCGCAACACCTTCTCCGGCGGCGTCGAGTCGAACTTCACCGTGACGGCGGCAGTGATCGTGGATCTTTCCAACGCCTGTATTCGGATCGCTGAGAACATCCGCATCACCGCGGGAGGGACGGGGAAGAACTGCCTGACCGACACCATCGTGAACCTCCAGAGCTCCGAGATCCGCAACGACTTCGGCAAGCCCGGTCACATCACCGTGCTCGCGTGCGGCGGGACCGGACGCGTGAACATCGACGACGCGCTGCTCGTGGACACGGGGGCACGGGGCGGAGGCCCTGACCCCGACACCGTCTCGAGCATCAACGGCGGAACGGCGACCCAGAACGTGAGCTGCGCCGGTTCGGTGACGCCGAACTGCTCGGGCGGAGCGATCGACGGGGACATCAACCCGGTGAGCGCGGATCCGGCCGACCGGGTGCTCCGCAACGTCGTGGGCACGCCGAGGTGCGACACCTAGAAAGATTTCAACGGGCTGTGGGCCCGCTTCGGGGCGCCGCTCGAAAGGGCGGCGCCTTTTCTTTTGAGGAGGCGGCGAGACGCGGCGCGCGGTCGGGGTGAGGGTTGAGGGCCCGTGACAACTCTTCAGAGAGGCACGGGTGCTACAGTTTTCAACGAGGACCCGCCATGGTGACGATCGTCGATCCGAAGCTCACGTACGAGGACCTTCGCAAGATGCCGGACGACGGCAAGCGCTACGAGCTCATCGACGGTGAAGTCTTCATGACGCCGGCACCGAGGACGAGACACCAGCTCACGGTCGGAAATGTCTATCTTGCGCTTCGCTCTTTCGTTGACGAGCACGGCCTGGGTCAGGTCTTCCTGGCGCCCACGGACGTCGTCTTCGGGGAACGAACTGCCGTCCAGCCGGATCTCCTGTTCATCCGCAAGGATCGAGCTTCGATCGTGACGGAGTTGAACGTCCAGGGAGCGCCGGACCTCGTCATCGAGGTCCTGTCCCCCGGAAACGCCGCGTTCGATCGCGACACGAAGCTGCAGGTCTACGCCCGGGCGGGGGTCGGCGAGCTGTGGTACGTCGACCCCGAAACGCGGAGCGTCGAAGTTCTCGACCTCGGCGGGGACGGGCACTACGTGCTGGCCTCGAGCTTCTCGGACAGGCAAACCCTCACGTCGAACACCTTTCCAGGATTGTCGTTGCCGGTCGGAAGGCTGTTCCCGGCGTAGAGCCCCTCACCCCGACCCTCTCCCCGTCACCGGGGAGAGGGAGAAACGCCCCTCACCCCAGCCCTCTCCCCGTCACCGGGGAGAGGGGGAAACGCCCCTCACCCCAGCCTCTCCCCGTCACCGGGCAGAGGGGGAAAAGCGAGTGACGCTCGTCACAAGGCGTGAGGTGACGGCCGACACCGACTAAAGTCGTAGAGGGGAGTACTTTACGTTCACTCCTCCCATGCTGCCGGCTCTCTTCGGGAGAAGAGCATGGCAAGCATCCGGTCCGCCTTCCACCTCACGAGGCTCGCCGCAATCGGCGCGGTCCTCATCTGCGCGGCGCGGCAGCCCGTGGACGCCGCGAGCTTCGTCAAGATGGTCGGATCGCGCACGCGCGGTTCGACCACCGTGGCGAATTCCGCGACGACGGTCTCGGCGCCGTCGGGCGGCGTCGCCGCCGGCAACAGCATCCTCGTCACGGTCCACGTCGCGAGCCTCGGCGGAACGGTGGCCTGCTCCGATCCGATCAACGGCGCCTACGGCACCGACGTCGTGTCGCCGGCCGGCCTCGGACCCGGGATCGCGATCGCCTCGAAGCACAACGTCGCGGCGCTCGGTTTCGGCGCCGTCATCTCGTGCTCCTATTCCGCCTTCGACGGCGCGTCCTCGATGAGCGTGTACGAGTTCACGGGCCTGGAGCCGATCAACCCGCTGGACGGGACGTCTCAGGCAAGCTCGCCGTCCGGCTTTCTGGTCTCCTCGGGTCTGACCGCGACCACGGTCCAGGCGAACGAGCTCGTTTTCGGGTTCGTCTGGCTGCCCGGCGCCACTCAAGTGTTCACTCCGGCGACGTCCGGCGGAAATCCCTTCGAGATCCCCTACTCTCCGCCGTGGTCGCCGCTCGTCGGGGCCGGAACCCAGAAACCGATCTACCGCTTCGTGAACTCGATCCGTCAGTACGAGGCGAACGGCACGGTCGGGCCGACGGGCGGGTGGATGGCGCAGATCGCGACCTACCGGCTCCTGCCGGATCTCTGCGCGACGGTCAACTGCGACGACGGCAACACGTGCACGGCCGATACCTGCGATCCCTCGACGGGCGCGTGCTCGCACGACCCCGAGCCTCTCGGTCTGCGCTGCGGGGATCCAACCAGCGGCATCTGCGACTCGGCCGACCGGTGCGACGGGGCCGGTGCCTGTCTCGCGAACAACGTTCCCGACGGGACGCAGTGCGGCGAGGTCGACAGCGACTGTCAGATCGCGCCCAGCTGTCTCGCCGGCCTGTGTCACGACAACGGCGTCCGGCCCGAAGGGTCGGCCTGCGGCGATTCCTCGACGAGCGAGTGCGACGCCGCCGACTCGTGCAACGCATCCGGGTTCTGCCGGAACAATCGCGCCGCCGACGGGACGGCGTGCGGAGACGCGGCCAGCGCCTGCGTCAACGCCGACAGCTGTCTCGCCGGGGCGTGTCAGGACAACGGGTTCGTCGCAGAGGGATCGGCCTGCGGCGACGCGTCGAGCGGGGAGTGCGACGCCGCGGACTCGTGCGACGGCGCGGGGGCGTGCCGGGACAATCACGTGGCGGACGGCACGCTCTGCGGGGACGCCGGCAGCGAGTGCACGAACCCGGATTCGTGCGTCGCCGGCTCGTGCGAGGACGCCGGATTCCAGATCGCCGGGACAGCCTGCGGCGATTCCTCGAGCGGTCCGTGCGACAACGCGGATTCGTGCGACGGCGCGGGATCGTGCAGCCCGAACCACGTCGCGGGCGGAACGGCATGCGACGACGCGGAGGCGTGCACGAACGCCGACGCGTGCGATGGCTCGGGGCTCTGTGCCGGCACGCGCGACGAGCTCTGCTTCGCGTGCATCGGAAACGTGGGGCCGATCGTCTCCCCGGCGGTCGTGGCGATCCCGGCCGAGCCGGTGCCGCTCGCGGGCGGACTGGTTTCGGTCACGGCGAGCTTCACCGACGCGCCCGATCAGTCCTGGACCTGCACGATCGATTGGGGCGACGGGAGCGCGCCGGACGGCGGCGTCGTCACGGCTCCGACCGAAATCGAAGCCGGGAGCTGCACGGGATCTCACCTGTACACGGCGGTCGGCGTCTATGCGGTGGCGATCTCGCTGACGGACATGTGCGGGGAGAGCGCCGGGGCGGTTTACCAGTACGCGGTCGTCTACGATCCCGACGGCGGGTTCGTCACCGGATCCGGCTGGATCGACTCTCCTCCGGGCGCGTACGCGGCCAACCCCGCGCTGACGGGAAGAGCGCACTTCGGGTTCGTCTCGGCATACCGGAAGGGCAACTCCACGACGCCGAGCGGACGCACCGACTTCCACTTCAGCGTCGCGAACTTCGATTTCGAGAGCGACACGTACGATTGGCTGGTCATCTCGGGCGCGAAGGCGAGGTTCCGCGGGACCGGCCAGGTCAACGGCGCCGGCAGCTACGGATTCGCGCTGACGGCCTGGGACGGCGAGGCTCCGAGCGGAGGCGGCGTCGACAAGTTCCGGATCAAGATCTGGGACCAGAACCAGGGAGACGCGGTCGTCTACGACAACCAGATCGGCTGCCCGAGCCAGGGCGACAACGCGGACCCGTGCACGGCGCTCGGCGCCGGGGCCATCGTGATCCACAAGAAATAGGCTTCGGCCGGAGATCTCCTCCTCCGGAAGCGCCGCTCGAAAGGGCGGCGCTTTTCCTTTTCTCCTCTCCCCGGTGACGGGGAGGGGCTGGGGTGAGGGGCGTCTGGCACAATCGCGCGACCCATGAAGGCGTGGCGAGACTTGAAGGGGATG
>DATIBN010000198.1:0-6855 GCA_035457525.1 Thermoanaerobaculia bacterium
GGGCGGGTTGGGAATCCGCCCCGCGCGGAAGAACGGCTCGAGCCCGGCGAGCCGCCGTTCGAGACCCTCGCGAGCGAGATCCCCGAAGTGCTCGGCCGGCGTCTTGCCCTCCGGGGCCGAGAACGTCGGCAGGTGCAGCCCTTCCGTGTCGAAGGTGACGGCGCATCGCTCCGCGATCGCGACCGTGTTCGAGATCGACTCGTCCGACCAGCGGCGGAAGCGGTCCCGCATCTCCTGCGCGCTCTTCACGTAGAACTCGTCGTTGTAGAAGCGCATACGGCGCTCGTCTTCGAGCGTCTTGCCCATGCCGATGCAGAGGAGGACCTCGTGCGCGAACGCGTCCTCCTGCCGCAGGTAGTGGCTGTCGTTGGTCGCGACGACGGGCGCCCCGGTCTCCGAGGACAGCCGGAGCAGATCCGGGAGGATCTCGGTCTGCTTGGGCAGGCCGTGATCCATGAGCTCGACGAAGAAGTTGTCTTTTCCGAAGATGTCCTGGTACTCCCGGACCGACCGGCGGGCCGCTTCCACATTGCCGCGGGACAGCGCGCCGGCGACCTCCCCTTTCAGGCAGCCGGAGAGCGCGATGAGCCCCTCGGAGTGCTCCCGGAGAAGGGCCTTGTCCATCCGCGGCCGGTGGTAGAAACCCGTCAGGTAGGCCTCCGACACGAGCTTGATCAGGTTGCGGTAGCCGGTCTGCGTCGCGGCGAGGATCGTCAGGTGCGACGCGTATCCCTCTCCCGACTCGGAGGGTGCCTGGGCCTCCTTGTCGCGGCGATCGCCCGGCGCGATGTAGGCCTCGATTCCGAGGATCGGCCGAACCCCGTTCTTCAAGGCCTCGTGGTAGAAGGAGAACGCCCCGAACATGTTGCCGTGGTCCGTGACGGCGACCGCCGGCATTTCGAGCTCGCGGATCCGCCGGCACATCTCCCCCACGCGGTTGGCGCCGTCCAGGAGCGAGTACTGAGTGTGGAGATGAAGGTGAACGAAGTCGGAGGGCATCCGACCCGATTCTAAGTCACTCGGGACTCGATCACCTCGACTTCGTCATGGCGTGCGGGGACGACGTCCGTAGCGGCCGATCTCATCGTGCGGTACCACGTCGACGAAGAGAATCGTTCCTTGTTCGACGCGGAAGACGATCCGCTCTCCACTCGATATCCGCGCCTCCAGGTAGTACTTCTCGGGAAGAATCGGCTTGACTCGCAGGCCCGGGAAATCCTGCCGCTTGATGAGAGCGACCATTGCACGGTCGCAGCTGGCCTGCCTGTCGGGTGCAAGTCCCGGATAGGTCGTCTGCCACCTCTCGGACCAGTGCGCTGTGAGGAATACCTGCCGGCGGAGCATCGCCGGCTACTGCCGAGCCTTACCCTTCTTCTTCAGGCTGTCGAGGAAGGCCTGGGCTTCCTCGGGGGTCCGGGTCACGGTGTAGCGACCGGCCGCGAAGTCCGCCTCGGCCCTGGCTATCCGCGCCTGCATCTCGGGGTGGTAGAACCAGAGCTGGTCCTTAGGGATCAGGCTCGCCGGAACGAGTTCGTAGGTTCCGAACTGAGTCCGCTCGAGGAGGAGCACGTCGCCTCCGCGAATTCCGAGAGAACGCCGGACCTCATCCGGAAGCGTGGCTCTCCCTTTGGCGTCGACGGTCATGAACACCGTTTTTTCGGGAGATGGCTCCACACGCCTCTTTGCCCTTTTTGCCATAGTGGGAGAGTACCACCAGGCGAGTGCCGAAGAGCACCTGCCACAGTATTGTCGTGAGTCTCCGCGCGGTATCCTGACCGCGTTGAGCTTCCGCCGCGAGCTCGGACCGTTTGACGCCACGATGGTGGTCGTCGGCGGGATCATCGGCTCCGGGATCTTCATCGTTCCCTCCGTCGTCGCGCAGAGACTTCCGACGCCGGGCCTCGTGCTCGCGGCGTGGGCCGCGGGCGGCGCGATCGCACTCGCCGGGGCCTTCGCGTTCGCCGAGCTGGCGACCCTCTTCCCGCGCGCGGGTGGCCAGTACGTCTACCTGCGCGAGGCCTATCACCCGTTCGTGGCGTTCCTCTTCGGGTGGGCGTCGCTCGTGATGATCCAGGGCGGTGGGCTCGCGGCGGTTTCAATTACGTTTGTCCAGTACGCTCTGCGGCTTCTCAACCGCGACGCCTCGGGCGCAGCGCTCTGGAGCGCGGTCGCCATCGTGGTGGTGGCGGCAGTCAACGTGGCGGGAGTGAAGCCGGGCAGCCGTCTCCTGAACGTGCTCGTGCTCTTGAAGTTCGTCGCGCTCGGCGCCCTGATCGCCGGCGGTCTTCTCCTTCCGCGAGCCCCGGTGCCGCCGGCCCTCGAAGTGCAACTGTCTGCTGGAGCGGGGTTTGCCGCGTTTGGGGCCGCGCTCGTCCCGATCCTCTTCGCCTACGGAGGCTGGCAGGGCGTCAACCTGGTGGCGGAAGAGACGAAGGACCCCCGTCGGACGCTGCCGCGCGCTCTCATGGTCGGAATGGCGATCGTGCTCGCCATATATCTCCTGGCGAACGTGGTGTACCTGAAGGTGCTCTCGCTGCCGGGCCTCGCCGCAACCGCCACGCCGGCGGCCGAGGCCCTCCGCGGGATCTTCGGGCCCGGAGCCGATCGGCTGATCGCGGCGGCGATCGCGACCTCCGCGTTCGGCTTCCTCGACCTGACGCTGCTCGCGACGACGCGGATCTACTACGCGATGGGAAAGGACGGCGTCTTCTTTCCGGCCCTCGGTCGCCTGCACCCGCGCTTCGGCACGCCCGTCTTCGCGATCGTCCTGCAGGCGGCGGTCGGGATTGCTCTCGCGCTCACGGGAACGTATGGTCAGCTCGTCGACTCGGTGGTCTTCGGCGACTGGATCTTCTTCGGCCTGACGGTCGCCGCGATCTTCGTCTTTCGACGCCGGATCCCGCTCGAGCGGCGCGAGCAAGGATCCTTCCGCACGCCGGGATATCCCTTTCTGCCGGCCCTCTTCGTCATCGCGTCGGCGGTGGCGGTCGTGAGCGCCATTTGGACGAACCCGCTGCGGTCCGCTATCGGAACGGGTCTCCTCGCAATCGGGGTGCCCGTCTACCTGTTCTTCGCGCGGCGGAGCGCGCGGGCCGGGGCCGGATGACGACGGCGC
The DNA here is from genome assembly GCA_035457525.1 of Thermoanaerobaculia bacterium. GTDB lineage: Bacteria > Acidobacteriota > Thermoanaerobaculia > UBA5066 > Gp7-AA6 > Gp7-AA6. Next base: position 3,116 of record DATIBN010000198.1, read on the forward strand.
GCTCTCCCTACATGGAGTGGGCGAAGTCGCGGCCGGCGCCGCGGATCGACCTCGCGACGTCGAACCTGCTCACCTGCACGCTCGACGACCTTCCCGGTGCGCGCGAGGCCGTGGACCTCGCTGGGTCGAGCCCGGAGGGGTGGCCGCCGCTCGTCGCGGCGATCGCGGAGCGATACGGCATGCGGGCCGAGAACGTCGCGACCGCCGTCGGATGCTCGGGGGCGAACTTCCTGGCGCTCGCGGCGCTCGTCGAGAGCGGCGACGACGTCCTCTTCGAGCAGCCGGGGTACGACCCGCTCGCGGCCGCCGCGACGATGCTCGGCGCGCGCGTCACGCGGTTCGAGCGCCGGTTCGAAGACGGCTGGCGGCTCGACCCCGACCGCATCGCGCGGGCGCTCAGCTCGCGCACGCGGGTCGTGATGCTCTCGTCGCCTCACAATCCTTCGGGCGTACTCGCGTCCCCCGACGAGCTTTCCGGGATCGCCCGCCTGGCCGAGCGGCGCGGGCTCACCGTGATCGTGGACGAGGTCTACCTGGACCTCGCCCAGCCGGGGCATCCGCCCGCCGCCACGCTCTCCCCCGCTTTCGTGTCGACCAACAGCCTGACGAAGGCCTACGGCCTCGCCTCGCTCCGGTGCGGCTGGGCGCTCGCGGACGACGAGCTCGCGCGGAAGATCCGCCGCGCCCGCGACGTCGTGGACGTCTGGAGCCCGATCCCGGCCGACCGACTCTCGGTCGTCGCGTTCCGCAATCTCGATCGACTCGCCGAACGGGCGCATGGACTCGTGAAAAGGAACTCCGCGCTCGTCGCCGCTTTCCTCGGGCGGCGCGCGGAGCTCGAGTGCGTCCCCTCCCAGGCGACGATCGCGTTCCCACGTTTCGTGGACGGGCGCGACTCCGGACCGTTCGCGGACCGGCTGATGCGCGAGCAGGGCGTCGCGGTCGTGCCCGGGTCGTTTTTCGACTCCCCGTCGCACTTCCGCATCTCCTTTGGCGGCGCGACGGAGGCGTTGGCGGAGGGGCTTGAGGCCATCGGCGCCTGCCTCGACGCGTAGGCAAGTGGAGACCTGACCCCCCATGTGGCAAGTGGAGACCTGACCCCCCATGTGGCAAGTGGAGACCTGACCCTCAATGTGGCAAGTGGAGACCTGACCCCTTCCTGACCCCCTTCTCTGCCTCCACGCGGAGCGGACGATCAGATCGTCGGCTCGACCTCGATCGAGGTCTGCTGGATCAATTTCCAGGCCGCGGCGACGTGGCGTTCGTAGGTCCACCCCTGCCCGATCGCCATGCGCAAGGTGTACTTCCCGCCGAGCGACGTGTGCGTCAGGTAGAGCTGCCCCGTCGCGTTCAATGACTCGAGGAGGCTCTCGTTGATCGCGTCTCCTCCGACGTGGCGGAAGCACACGAGGTTCAGGGGGGCGGGCGCGGCGAGCTCGAACCGGTCGGACTTCTCGACCCACTCTTTGAACTTCTGCGCGAGGTCCACGTGCCGCCGGACGTAGGACTGGAGCCCCTCGACCCCGTAGTGCCGGATGACGAACCAGAGCTTCAGCGAGCGGAACCGGCGGCCGAGCGGGATCTGCCAGTCGCGGTAGTCGAACACGGCGCCCGACTCCGTGGCCTTGTTGCGGAGGTATTCCGGCAGGACCGACAGGGTCCGGATGAGCGCGGCGCGGTCCGCGACCCAGAACGCGTCGCAGTCGAAGTTCGTGAACATCCACTTGTGCGGGTTGAAGCAGTAGCTGTCGGCGTCCTCGACCCCCTCGTGGATCCAGCGGAACTCCGGACAGACCGCGGCGGTCCCGGACATGGCGGCGTCCACGTGGAGCCAGATCCTCTCGTCGCGGCAGATGCGGCCGATCGCCGCCACGGGATCGACGGCGTTCGAGGACGTCGTGCCGACCGTCGCGCACACGAAGCAGGGGATCTTCCCGGCGCGCCGGTCCTCCGCGATCGCGCGCGCGAGCGCGTCCGGGCGCATCGCGAACTTCTCGTCGACCTCCACCAGCCTCAGGTTCTCCCGACCGATCCCGGCGATCTTCACGGCCTTCTCGACCGAGGAGTGCGCTTGCGTGGACGCGTAGGCGGTGAGCCGGCCGTCGACGCCGCCCTCGTTCGCCTGGAACCCCGTGGCGCGCTCGCGCCCGGCCAGCAGCGCGCAGAGTGTCGCGCTCGACGCGGTGTCCTGGATGACGCCGCCTCCGGCGGAGGACGACCGGAACTTCTCGGGCAGTCCGAGCATCCCGACGAGCCAGTCGAGAACGTGCGTCTCGAGCTCGGTGCACGCTGGGCTGGTCTCCCAGAGCATGCCCTGGACGCCGAGCCCCGCCGACAAAAGCTCACCCAGGATCGAGGGGCCGGAGTTGTTCGACGGGAAGTAGGCGAAAAAGTTCGGCGACTGCCAGTGCGTGATCCCGGGCAGAAGGATGCGATCCACGTCCTCGAGCATCACCTCGAAGAGCTCTCCCTTCTGGGGAGGTTCCGCGGGAAGCTCCGCGCGGATCTCGCCCGGACGGACCCGGGAGAGGACCGGCAGCTTCTCCACCCTTTCCATGTAGTCCGCGATCCAGTCCACGACGTCGCGGCCGTGTCGCCGGAAATCCTCCGGCGTCATGTGCCTTCCGCGTTTGTCTTGCATCGTCAATCGCCTCACTCCCTGCTTTCAGTCCGAAACGAACCCTTGACTGAAGTCCGAACAGGGACATAGTCTCCTCCAGAGTTCCGAGTTGGTTCCCGGTATTCCTTTCCCGGCGCCTCGTCGTTCCGACTGGTCACGGTCAGTGCTCTGCGGCCGTCGCCTGGCGCTCGGCATCACGCTCGCGATCGCATGCAGCGGCGGATATCTGCTCGCCCAAGCGCCTCTGGCCGACACCCAGCACGGATTCCCGCCGAACACGGGTATCGCGACGAGCGGCCTCGATCACGTCAATCTCTTCAACGGGAACCTGGCGATCACCATCCCGATGGGACCCGAGTACCCGATCGGGCCGGGGCTGTCTTCGCAGCTTCGGCTGGTCTACAACTCCCAACTCTGGCGGACGCAACCCATCTGTGTGGACATCAATGGCAACGAATATTCCGGGGTTTTCCTGCGAGGGTCACCCGTCCTGGGCGCGGGCTGGAGGCTGGACTTCGGATACGTCCACACGGACCCGGAGTCTGGCGGTACGGACTTCCTATCCCCCGACGGGAGTGCCCATCGACTGGCGGGATTGCCATCTCCGCCGCATACGATTGACACGACGTTTCTGCGATGGCCGCAAGCCAATGAGATCGACTTTCCCAACGGCGACCGAGCCTTCATGGACCAGTCGATCTCTCTCGCACAGATCGCTCACGGCTCGACGACGCACGACTTTTACGATGCCGACGGATCGTACGTGACGAAGATTCAGAACCGGTACGGCGATTACGTTCTGATCACCTTTCAGGCCGACTACGAGGTCGCCGACGGTGGCAAGGTCCGCATCGCCAACATCAAACATTACCGCCGGGATCTCGTCGCGAGCGCCGATGTGCTCGTCCGAACGATCACGTTTCACTACCAGGCGCTGGTGATCAACCCGGGCGGCTCCCCGAGCGACACGTGGACGGTCATGAGCGAAATCGACTTACCCACCGCAGCCGGGACTCAACAGGTCTTTTTCGGGTACTACACGACGGGATTCTTCCGGCCGACCTCGGACACCACGGCGACTACCTGCCTCCAGGGCGGATCGCAGTCGCTGGTGGCCGCT
>DATIBN010000199.1:0-4994 GCA_035457525.1 Thermoanaerobaculia bacterium
GAGGCCTTTCATTGAGGCGAGATGATAGCCCGCGCTGTCATCCCGAGCGAAGCGAGGGATCTCTCCCATTTCGAGAGAGATCCTTCGTCGCTGCGCTCCTCAGGATGACAAGAGACCTACTGCCCTCCGAAGATCCGGTCCAGCGACCCGTTGACGTCGAGCAGCTGCCCGACGTCCTTCAGGTTCACGACGAACCGGTAGTCGCGCCGGGTCTCGGGCGGAAGGCGGAGCTGCCTCACCTCCAGGAAGAGCGCGTAGCACGACCCGTTGAAGGTCAGGAGCGAGCGGTCCTCGAGCAGCTTGCTCTGCTGGGCGTCGTAGTTCAACTGCGTGTCGATACGCAGCGATTTGCCGATGTCGACGCCGGCGGCGACTCGGATCTGGTCGGTGCGAGGCGACGTCGTCGCGCCCGGGGCGGGCGCCGGGCGGCTGCCGAACCAAGTCGCGTTCACGTAGTTGGTCTTCCAGTTGAGGGTCGCGGCGAGCGAGACCGCCGTGATCCTCTCGACGTGCGTGTCGTAGGCGGTTCGTCCGTCGAACGAGAAGAGGCTCCCCGGCGCCAGCCGCAGCGCCGCTTCGAGCGGTCCGGTCTTCGCCGTGAAGCTCTCGAAGGTCGTCGACGACTCGGACGCGAGCTGCGGAAGCTGGAAGGCGTGCGTCTGCGCGATCTCGAGCGACGCGATCTCGGTCGCGCCGCCCGCTTTCGACTCCGCCCGCCGGGCGAGCAGCCGGTTGACGATGGCGTACCGGACCTGGTTGCGGCCGAGCGCCGAGTCGACCTCGTCGAAGATCGGGATGCGGAGCGGGTCGTCGACGTCGGAGACGTACTCGTAGTCGGCGCGCGGCTCGATGACGTGCTTGAACTTCCCGAAGGGCCCGATCGTCGCGTCATAGATGCGCGAGAACGACGGCCCCACCAGCGAGACTCCCGCCTCGCCGTACGTCCGCGTCAGCGACTCGCCGGTGAAGGTCGTCCGGTCGTCGTCGGTCGAGTCGGTGTACTGCGTGAACCTCCCTCCGCCGCGGGCGGTCAACGCGAGCCACGGGACCGTCTTCCAGGGGATCGAGAGGGTCGGATGGACGTCCGCGCGTCCGTAATCGCCGCGCGGCAGAGCCCGGCCCCGGTTGACGTACAGGTACGAGAGCGAGGACTCGAGCGCGAGGAAGAACGGGGAGCGGCCGATGCGCGACGTGCGCCGGGAGTACTCGAGCGACGGCAGCCTCTCCTGGACGACCTTGGTGCCGAAGAAGGTCTCGCTGCGCTCCACGCGGAGGTTGACCGAGTCGTCCCCGAAGTTCTTCGTGAGGAAGCCGCGCGACAGGGTCTGGCGGGCGGCCGAAAGCGCGAACGAGCGCTCGAAGTCGCGCAGGAACTGCTCGTCCGAATACTCCCGGACCGAGAGGACTCCGCGGAACCCATACGGCAGGTCGTCGGACACGTGGTCGAGCCGGGCTTTCCACCGCGTCTTCTCCCGCAGCGCGAACACCCCCGGACGGCCGTCGGTCGTCGTGCAGGGCTCACCGCCCCCCGGCTCCTCCTCGAAGGGGACGCAGACCGTCGCGTTGGGGTCTCGGATCGCGTAGCCCTGGAGGATGCCGGCCGACTCCGGCGTGGGGGTCCAGCGGAACTCCTCGCCGATGCCGACCGCACCGCGCGAATAGAGATCGACCTGCGTCGTCGAGTCCGTCGCCCGGCCCGTGACCCGGTAGTAGGAGAGGCCGAGGTACGCCCCCCGGCGCCCGTTGTAGCCGATACCGGGCACGAGGAAGCCGGACGCGCGGTCCTGTTTGGTGGGCCACACGAGCCACGGGGTATACAGCAGCGGCACGGGTCCGGCGCGGAAGGAGACGTTCTTCATCCGGGCGTAGTCGTCGAGCGTGACGTTCGCCTCCGACAGGTAGAAGGACCACTCCGGCTTCGGCAGGTCGCACGACGTGAAGATCCCCTTCTCGATCCGGTACGTGGCCTCCCCCACCTTCTCGATCGCCTCGGCGACCACGTGGTAGGTCGGCGCGAGATCCGCGGTCGCGTTCTCGATACGTCCCGTCTTGTCCTCGACGCGAAAGACCGCGCGGCTGCCGGACAGCCGCGTCGGGCCCTGGTCGATGACGACGTTGCCCTCCAGAGTGGCGGTCTTCGTCGGGAAGTCGTAGCGGGCGCGGTCCGCCGTGATCCGCACGTCCTGGTACTCGATGACGACCTCGCCCGAGCCCTCCCAGGAGACGTCTTTTTCGTAGTGGACCGGGTTCTTCGTCGTGAGGCGGACCTCGCCCCCCTTCTCCGGGACGCGGAATTTGATCTCGAAGCTCGGTTTCGTCTTGAAGCGGGACTCGAAGGGGTCGCTGGAGCCGAACGGCGTCTGGGCCGGGGCGAGCGGAGCGAGGAGGAGAAGGAGTGCGGTTGCGGTGAACCCGGACGTTCGTCTCACGTCGTCGTTCTACGGGTCACGGTCGGGCCGCGCCACGACGACGAACTCCGCGGCGTCGAGGTCCGGCGACGCCTCCGGCCAGCTCGCGAGCTGTGCGAGGTTCGCCTTTCCCATCGGAGACGGGTCGAGCCGGACGGTGTCGACGGACGTCACTGCGTACCCGCAGGCCTCGAAGAGGTCCCGGACCGTGGCGCGCGTGAAGTGACGCAGGTGGGTTCCGGAAAGCAGCGAGTAGGGGATGTAGTCGAACCGGCCGGCGAGGAGATCCGCGATCACCGACCAGTGGCCGACGTTGGGCACCGACGCGACCACGACGCCGCGCTCCGTGAGCCACGGACGCACCCGCGCGAGGGCGTCGGACGGGTCGACGAGGTGCTCGAGGACGTCGCCGAAGAGGACCGCGTCGAACTCCGCGCCGAACTCGCCCGGCCGGACGTCCTCCAGCGTCGCCGCGAGGACCCGATCGTAGACGCGGGCCGCGCCCGCCGCGTCCTCGGGGTCCGGCTCGATTCCCACGATCCGCGTGACGCCGCGGCGGCGCAGAGCGGCGGCCGTCGCGCCGCGCGAGCAACCCACGTCGAGGACCGCGCGGGCGCCCTCCGGCACCTTGACCGCGAGATCTTCCCGGGCCTGGGCGTCCATCTCGGCGTATCGGTGGAGGTACGCGCGTGGATCCGCCAGCGCGTGCCCTCCGAGGGCTTGAACCGCGGGCGCCGCCTCGTCGAGCGGGAGCGACGCCGGGAGACTCTCGAGGGAGGCCCGGCGCGCCGCGAAGACGGAGGATCGCGCCGTCGGGACCGGGAACGGCGCACCGCCACAATCCGCAAAGACACGGGCCACCTCGAGGAGCCCGGAGGGGGTCGAGTAGGTGAATGACGGCGGCTTCGTGAGCTCGTCCGACATCCCCTCGTTCGACACCGGCAGCGCCAGATCGGCGGTCGGGAACTCCTCGAGCGTCGCGACGAGGCGCTCGGCGGCCACGGGCGTCAGGTAGGACTCGGGATCGGCCCAGACGAGGACGAGCGGGGCGTCACCGGCGACGTCGGACACGAGCGGCCGGCGGCCGTGGACCTCGCAGCGCCGCCGCGCCGGGATCTGCCGCGCGAACCGCCGCGAGATGCGCCAGGCCCAGGGGCCCTCCGCGCCGTACCGGGGGACGCCGCCCAATATGAGATCGAACTCCAGAAGTGCCATCAGCCGGAAAACGGGAAACGGGAAACGGGAAACGAAGGAGAAGAGCGCCTCACGTCGTTTTCCGTTTTGCGTCTTACGTTTCCCGTTCCACGAGCATCGCCGTCGCTTCGCCGCCGCCGATGCAGATCGCGGCGATCCCGCGTCTGCCGCCCGTATGGCGGAGCGAGTGCACGAGGGTCGTCAGGATGCGCGCGCCCGACGCGCCGATCGGGTGCCCGATCGCCACGGCCCCGCCGCGAACGTTCACCTTCGCGGGATCGAGGCCGAGGTCGCGGATCGCCGCGAGGGCCACGGCCGCGAACGCCTCGTTGATCTCGAAGAGGTCGACGTCGGCGACCGAGAAGCCTGTCTTCTCGAGCAGGTTGCGGATCGCGCCGACCGGAGCAGTCGTGAACCACTTCGGCGCCTGGGCGACCCCCCCGTACGCCACGATCCGCGCCAGCGGCTTCGCGCCGCGCCGGGCCGCCCATTCCGCGGACGACACGACGAGGGCGGCCGCACCGTCGTTGATCTTCGACGAGTTGCCGGCGGTGACCGAGCCGTTCTTCTCGAAGGCGGGCTTCAACGTCCCGATCTTCTCGAGCGGCGCCGCGAAGGGCTCCTCGTCGCTGTCGACGGTCGCCGCTCCCCCCTTCTTCTGCGGCACCTCGACGGGCGTGATCTCCCCGGCGGCGAGCCCCGACTTCGACGCCTCCTGCGCGCGCCGGTACGACTCGAGGGCGTAGGCGTCCTGTTCCTCGCGCGTGAACGAGTACTTCGACACGCACGCCTCGGCGCAACTTCCCATGTGGACGTCGTCGTAGGGGTCCCACAGGCCGTCCTTGATCATCGAGTCCACGAGTGTCCCGTGCCCCATCCGGTAGCCCGTCCGGACGCGGTCGAGGAGGTAGGGCGCGTTCGACATGGACTCCATCCCGCCGGCGACGGCGACTTCGTACTCCTCCGCGCGGATCGCGTTCGCGGCGTCCATCACGGCGCGCATGCCGGAGCCGCAGACCTTGTGGACCGTGACGCACGGGACGCTGTTCGGGACGCCCGCCTTGATCGCGGCCTGCCGCGCGGGGGCCTGCCCCTGGCCGGCCTGGAGGACGTTGCCCATGATGACCTGCTCGACCCGGTCGGCCGGGACCCTCGCACGCTCGAGACCGCAGCGGATGGCCGCGGCGCCGAGCTCGTTGGCCGACAGAGACGAGAGCTTGCCGAGGAAGGAGCCGATCGGGGTACGGACGGCGGAGAGGACGACGAGATTTTTCATGGCGGGCGGATTCTAACGCCCGCGGCGGGCCGAAAATGCCTCGTCGCGGGACCGGGCTACCTGGCGGTCGCCGACTCCAGCCTCCAGCCGCTCCGGATCTCCGTGGCGCGGCAGTA
>DATIBN010000200.1:0-3233 GCA_035457525.1 Thermoanaerobaculia bacterium
GGAGATCGCGGGCGAGACGGAAGTGACCGAGGTCGAGATCGCGCGGCACTTCACGCGACTCTCGAGGCTGAACTTCTCGATCGACGAGGCGCTGTATCCGCTCGGGTCGTGCACGATGAAGCACAACCCGCGCGTCAACGAGGAAGTCGCCCGCCTTCCCGGTTTCGCCGCGGCGCACCCGCTCGCGCCCGAGGAAGTCTCGCAGGGGGCTCTCGAGCTCGCGTGGCGGCTCGAGCGAACGCTCTGCGAGCTGACGGGCCTGGCGCGCGTGACGCTCCAGCCGGCGGCCGGGGCCCAGGGCGAGCTCGCCGGGATCCTCATGGTGCGGGCCGCCCACGAGGGAAGGGGAAACGCCCGGACGACGGTGCTCATCCCGGACTCCGCGCACGGCACGAACCCGGCCTCGGCGCACTTCGCCGGCTACAAGGTGCGCGAGTTGAAGTCGAACGCCCGCGGCACGCTCGACCTCCACGTCCTCGAAGAGGCGATGACCGAGGACGTGGCGGCCCTCATGCTCACCGTGCCCAACACTCTCGGCATCTTCGAGAACCAGATCCTGGAGATCGCGCGGATCGTTCACGCGAAGGGGGGCTACCTCTACTGCGACGGCGCGAACTTCAATTCGTTCGTGGGCGTCGCGAAGCCCGGCGCGATGGGCATCGACGTGATGCACATGAACCTCCACAAGACTTTCTCCACGCCCCACGGCGGCGGCGGCCCGGGGGCCGGGCCCGTCGCGGTGACGGAGCGGCTCGTCCCGTATCTGCCCCGGCCGACGGTCGAGCGCCGGGACGACGGGTCGTTCTTCCTCGACCACGACCGTCCCGACTCGATCGGGCGCCTCCGAACGTTCCTCGGCAACTTCGGGATGTTCGTGCGGGCTCTCTCCTACATCGCGCAGTACGGGAACCGGATCGGAGAGGTGGCGCGCGGCGCCGTCCTGAACGCGAACTACGTGCGCGCGGGTCTTTCCGGGGTCTACCACCTGAAGTACGACGCCCCGACCATGCACGAGGTGGTTTTCTCCGACAAGAAGCAGAGCGAGTACGGCGTCCACGCGATGGACATCGCGAAGCGGCTCATGGATTTCGGATTCCACCCGCCAACGATCTCGTTCCCGCTCATCGTTCACGGAGCGCTGATGATCGAACCCACCGAGACGGAGGCGAGGCCGGGTCTCGACGCGTTCGTCGCCGCGATGCGGGAGATCGCCCGCGAGTGCGAGGAGGCCCCCGAGGTGGTCCGGAAGGCGCCCCACACCACGCCGGTGCGGCGGGTGGACGAGGTCGGCGCGGCGAGGAACCTGATTCTGCGTTGGCGGCCCGAGGCCGGGAAACGGGATACGTAAGTGCTCTGTCATCCTGAGCGAAGCGAAGGATCGCTCCCTCGACAAGTGAGAGATTCCTCGTCGCTTCGCTCCTCGGAATGACAGCGGATAGCCGAGATATCCTTACGCGACTCCGATGATTTCTCCCTTCCTGCGGAAATGCCCCTTCTGCGGCGGCGACATGCTCCGCTCCAGCACCCACCAGTACGGCCACACGCACTACTTCTGGCAGAAGCCGTGGAAGCGCTCGTTCTTCGGCCTCGGTGCGGAACGCGTCTACCCGTGGGCCTGCATGGGGTGCGGCGTCGTCCTTTTCTATCTCGATCGCCTCCCGGCCGTGGCCGAGGAGTTTCGCTCGCTCCGTGACGTGGAACGGGCACCGGAGGGTCAGCCCGCTCCGCTCGAGCCGTGATCGCGATCGGGTATCTCGACGGCCGGCGGCTGTCGCGCGCCGTGATCGCGGGAGCCCATTTCGTCGGCGAACGCGCCGAGCCGCTCAACAAGATCAACGTTTTTCCGGTGCCGGACGGGGACACGGGCACCAACCTCGCGACGACGCTCCAGAAGGTCGCCGCCGGTGTCGCGCGGTTGAAGGAGCGGCACGTCCGCCGGATGTCCACGGCGCTCGCGGACGAAGCGCTGGCGGGCGCTCGGGGCAACTCGGGCGCCATCCTCGCCCAGTTCCTCACCGGCTTCTGCGAAGGGTTGCCCGACCGGGCGCGCATCTCGACGGGCGACTTCGGAGCCGCGGTTCTCAAGGCCGCCGACTCCGCCTACGGCGCGATGGCGCGTCCCGTCGAGGGCACCATCCTGACGGTCATCCGCGACTGGGCCCGCGCCGTCGCCGACCGCGCGAAGGACGTCCGCGACTTCGCCGTCCTCCTCCCCGACTCTCTGAAAGTCGCGAAGCGCGCCCTCGAGGACACGCCGAAGCAGATGGCGGCGCTCCGCAAAGCCGGGGTGGTCGACGCCGGCGCCCAGGGATTCGTCTACCTCCTCGAGGGGATCGTGAGGTATCTCTCCGATGCGGCCCGACGCGGAGCGCTTCCCGAGGCGCCCCCCGGCGAGGTGCGTGCGGCGAAGTTCGACCGCACACCGGAGTCGATCCTCTTCCGCTACTGCACGGAGGCGCTCCTCGAGGGGAGCTCGGTCGACCGGGACGCGCTCCGGCGCGAGGCGGCGCTCATGGGGGATTCGGTCGTGATCGCCGGGAGCTCCTCCCGGGTTCGCCTGCACGTCCACACCAACGAGCCCGAGAAGCTGTTCGAGGTCGCGGGCCGGTACGCCGAGGTGGCGCAGACGAAGGTCGAGGACATGCACGCGCAGCACGAGAGCCGCTTCGACAAGAACCGCGCGGAGCGCGTCGCCATCGTCACCGACTCGACGTGCGACCTGCCCGACGGGATGCTGGAGGACCTGAACGTGGCGGTGGTGCCCGTGCGCGTCTACTTCGGCTCGGAGAATTACCTCGACAAGGTGACGCTCTCCCCGGCCGAGTTCTACGCACGCTTCGCCGTGACCGACGAGCCTCCCAAGACGTCGCAGCCGCCCCCCGCCGACTTCACGCAGGTCTACGGGTACGTCGCGTCCCACGCCGCGTCGATCGTGTCGATCCACCTGTCCAAGGCGGTCTCGGGGACATACCAGGCCGCGATCGTCGGCGCGCGGCCCGTCGAGAACACCGCGTTCGAGCACGTCAACAGCCGCAACGCGTCGGTCGGGCTGGGCCTCGTGGTCCGCGCCGCGGCCGAGGCGGCCGCCGCCGGCAAGCCGTTCGAGGAGGTCGTGCGGATCGCGCGCGACGCGACGAACCGCGTCACCGTCTACATCGCGGTGCCGACCCTCGACCACCTGGTCCGCGGCGGACGGGTGCCACCGATGAAGGGATTCATCGCGAAGCTGTTCG
>DATIBN010000201.1:0-18932 GCA_035457525.1 Thermoanaerobaculia bacterium
GATCGACGACAAGCGGCCGGAGCTCGAGCGTCAGAGAATCCGGGGCATGCGCGTCCGCGTCCCGGCGAACGCGCTCGTGGACGCCAACGGCGCGCCGCCGAGCGGTCCGCTCACCGCGCTCCTCGCGACGCTGAACATCGCCGACGCGGAGGCGCCCGGCGACTGGGGAGCGAGGAGGGGTGCCACCGAAACGAACCTCATCTCTTACGGGGCCGGGTTCGTGCAGTTCGTGGACGCGGCCGGGACGGTGTACAACCTTCGTCCGGGAGTCTCGGCGGAGGTCGAGCTCTTTCCCTCGCCATCGATGCTCCCGACCGCGCCCCCTTCCACGCGCACCTGGTCGTACGACGAGACCACCGGGTTCTGGCAGGTCAGCGGCAGCTCGACGCGCACCGCCTCAGGCAGCTACGTCAACAAGGTGAGCCACTTCTCGACGATCAACACGGATCTCGAGAAGGACCAGGCCGCGTGTCTGGGCATCCTCATCTACCCTCCGATCCCGACGGGCGTGAAGTTGCGGGTAACCGATCCGACCGGAGCGGTCTTCGGGCAATCGTTCGAGTTCGTGCTCGACGCCGCGATCAACGCGGTCTATCGACTTCCCGCCAACACCGACGTGAGGCTCGAACTGCTGAACGCCGACGGAACCCCCTATGGGAGCACGGTGCTCCTCGAAGAGGTGCCGGGCGTGCAGCTCGCCGCAAACGTCGTGAACACCGGGCCCCCGATCCCCGCGGGCGAGTCTCTGTGGCCCGAGGCGCCTTACGTTCCCCCCTGCAAGCTCGTCATCCTGCGGGAGGCGAACGAGCCGACCGCGAACGTGTTCCTGACGTTCAAACAGATCGGTTCCTTGAACCAGGCAAACGCGTACTACGCCGCCGTCGACCCGACTTCGGAACGAGAAACGCTCGCCGAGTGGTGGGTCGCGAATGGATTCCAGTTCCCCGACGTCAACGGCAACGGCGTCCTGGACGACCCGGACTTCGGGGCGCCGCCGACGAACGCCGTCCGGACTTCCTACCTCAACTACAACGACCTCGGATCCGGACGGGACATGTATTTCAAGGGGAATCCGGACGGAACCGCCGCCGCGTACGTCACGAACTACGGCGACTTCGATCAAGACCATGGCGACGCGGACCTCGCGGCGAACCGGGATACTCCCGGCGCGACCGTCTGCATGGAGTACTCGACGGTCACTGGCCAGGGCTCCACCCGGATCGTGAAGTTCTTCGTCTTCGCCGGCGCCGACTTCGGACCCAACGCGCCGCGTCAGCCGAGCGCGAATCTCGACAAGTTTGGCGAAAAGTTCGTGCCCAACCTTTGCCTGAACTGTCACGGCGGCTCGTACTTCCCCCCCACGACGGGTCCCACGTTCGCGGACATCGACATGGGATCGAGCTTCCGCGAGCTCGACACCGCCACGTACAAGTTCCCCGGGCTGCGACTCACCCCGAACGCCACCGAAAAGGCGGCGTTCAAGCAGCAGAACGAGGTGGTGCGGGGCGCTTCCAACTCGACGATCTCGGTCAAAGGCATCAAGGATCTGATCAGCGGCTGGTATCCGGGTGCGTCGACAGATCAGGACAACTCGTTCACGCCTCCGGGCTGGACCGGGAATCCACGGCAGACTCTCTACCACGACGTGGTCAAGGCGAGCTGCCGCACGTGCCACGTCGCCCTCGGGCCCGGGACCGGCGACCAGTTCGACGTGGACTGGACCACCTACGATCAGCTGAAAGGCCGCCACGACTTCCTGAAGGGTTTCGTCCTCTGCGAGGACCGATTCATGCCCCACGCCGTCATCACGTATCGGAACTTCTGGCTTAGCGGATCTCCCCACCGACCCGCTTCCCTGCGCACCTTCCAGGACGGCTCGAACTGGACGCAGTTGGGCATCTGTCAGTGACGGTGAGACGGCGACACGGGACGGAGGCGTTCGTGTAGAAGATGCTCGCGTTCCTCCTCGCGCCACGGCCGGACCATAATTTCGCGCATGCGGGTCCTGACCGGCACGAGCGGGTTCTCCTACAAGGAGTGGAAGGGGAGCTTCTACCCCGAGGACCTGCCGGATTCGGGCATGCTGCGCTACTACGCGTCGCGACTTACCACCGTCGAAATCAACAACACGTTCTATCGGATGCCGCGCGCCGCGCTCCTCGAGAGCTGGGCGGAGCAGGTTCCGGACGGCTTCGCGTTCGCGTTGAAGGCGTCCCAGCAGATCACGCACCGCAAGCGGCTGAAAGACGCGGCCGAGGCGGCGTCCTACTTCTTCGGGGTCGCCACGACCCTCGGCGACCGACTGGGACCGGTGCTCTTCCAGCTCCCTCCCAACCTGAAGAAGGACGCGCCGCGTCTGCGGGACTTCCTTGCCCTGCTCCCGCCGGCGTCGCGCTGCGCCTTCGAATTCCGCCACGAGTCGTGGTTCGACGCCGAGGTGATGGAGGCTCTCCGGGCCTCCCGCGCCGCGCTCTGCTGGGCGGAGGACGAGAAACTGGCGACGCCCCCGGAGGCGACCGCCGAGTGGGGATACCTGCGGCTGCGCCGGCCGGATTACGGCGAAGCGGAGCTCGCCGCGTGGGCGGATCGCATTCGCGCGCAGAGCTGGACCGACGCCTTCGTCTTCTTCAAGCACGAGGACGAAGGGACGGGACCCCGGCTGGCCGAACGGATGCAGTTGCACCTGGGTTGAGCGAATCCCGGCGCCCGGCGGCGGCGTAAGACGGATATGAGAATCGAGACGGTCGCCGTCGGGGAGCCACGCGTCGTGCCGTGGCAGGGCCGGGAGGTCCGGACGTCGATCTTCAAATCGCCGGTCACGGGCCGGGTCGCGGTTCGGCGCCACAACCTCGAAGGGGACCGGCAGTCGGACCCGACCGTTCACGGCGGCGAGTTCAAGGCCGTTTACGCGTACTCGGCCGAGAGCTACGGCTGGTGGGAGCGGGAGCTCGGCCGGGCGCTCGAGCCCGCGAACTTCGGGGAGAACCTGACCATCCGCGACTTCGACGAAGCCGCCGTTTCGATCGGCGACGTGTTCCGCGTCGGCGACGCAGAGCTCGAGGCGGCTACACCCCGCCTGCCGTGCTTCAAGCTCGGGATACGCTTCGGGGATCCGCACATGGTTCAGAGGTTCGCGGAAGCCGGCCGCTTCGGGATCTACTTCCGGGTGGTGAAGGAGGGCGCCCTCTCCGCGGGGGACGAGCTCGAGCGGATCCACGCGGACCCGCGTGGCCTTCCGGTCCCGGAGATTGCACGCGTCTACTTCTCCCGCCGGGAGAGCGGGGACGCGATGGAACGGCTCGCGCACCACGAGCGACTCGACCCCTCCTGGCGAAGGTGGTTCGCCGAGAAGCTGGCGCCGCCCGCCGGCGCGGACGCGGATCGATGAAACGCGCGATCGCGGACTGTCCCCACGGCGCGTCGGAGCTGCCGGCGCCGCGGAAGGGTCTTCCCTTTTTGCCGAATCCTCCCCGCTCGCGGAAGAGCGCCTGCGAGGTCTGCGGCGTAACGGACGACCTCCGCGTCTGCCAGACGTGCGGCCACGTCGCCTGCTGCGAGTCCCACAACGGCCACGACACCGACCATTTCGAGAAGACCGGGCACTCCTTCATCCGGCCGCGGATCGGCCGCGACTGGCTCTGGTGCTACCAGTGTCACGCGTATCTCGAGTGAGGGGAGTCCGGATGCAAGTGTTAGAATCCAAAGCACCATGAGCGCCAGAGCACTTGGCAACGCCAGCATCTCCTTCGGCCTCGTCTCGATCCCGGTCAAGCTGTACACGGCCTCGAACAGCGCGGCCTCGATCTCGTTCAACCTGCTCCACCGGAAGTGCGGCTCGCGCCTGAAGCAGCAGTACATCTGCTCCAAGGAGGAGACGGTCGTCTCCCGCGACGAGATGGTGAAGGGGTACGAGTTCAACAAGGACCAGTACGTCCAGTTCACCGACGAAGAGCTGAAGGCCTTCGAGGAGCAGGCGACGCAGACGATCGAGGTCGTAGAGTTCGTACCGGTCGAGGCGGTCGACCCGGTCTACTACGACAAGCCGTACTACCTCGGGCCCGACAAGGGGGGCGCGAAGCCGTACCGGCTGCTCGCGGAGGTCATGAAGGAGACGGGTCGCGTCGCTCTCGCGAAGTACGCCGCGCGCGGAAAGCAGTACCTCGTGATGCTGCGCCCTTCGGGCGACGGCCTCGTGATGCAGCAGCTCCTCTACGCCGACGAAGTGCGTCCGTTCTCGGAAGTCCCGCTCGACAAGGCCGACGTCAAGGAAGGGGAGCTGAAGCTCGCCCGAATGCTGGTCGAAGAGAGCTCGTCCGACGAGTTCCGCCCGCAGGCCTACGAGGACGAGGTGAAGAAGCGCGTCCAGGACGCGCTCGATCGGAAGGTCGCCGGCGGCAAGTTCACCGTCGTCGAGCCCCAGAAGAAGGGCGGCGAGATCGTCGACCTCATGGAGGCGCTGCGCGCGAGTCTCGGCAAGCCGAAGCGGGCCGCGGCGCCGAAAGCCGTGCCTTCCGCCGCCACGGAGCGCAAGCCCCCCCGCAGCGCCCTGCGAGGCGCCGACAAGCGCGCGGCGTCCTCGCGCAAGTAGGGGCGTGAGGCTGCCCCGGGCATGAAACCCTCGCCCGGAACCGACGCCGGCGGAGGAGTCGGGGCCCGCGAAGTCTCGCGAATGCTGGGCCTGACCGTGGCCCAGGTCCGCGCCTGGGTGCGTTCCGGCCTCGTCGATCCGGAGAGGGGACCGAAGGGCGAGCTGCGTTTTTCGGAGGCCGACCTCTCACTTCTGCGCGCGGCGCGCGGCCTGGCCGGCGCGCGGATCGGTCCGCGCCGGATGGAGCGCGCGCTGACGAAACTGCGCGAGCAGGTCCCCGAAGGCGAATCCATCGCGGACCTCGAGATCCGCGCGGAGGGGAGCCGTATCGTCGTGACCGACGGATCCGCGCGCTGGCAGCCGGAGTCGGGACAGATCCTGATCGACTTCGAGGAGAAGCCGATCGGGCGCCTGCTGACTCTCCCTTCCGGCGAGGACCGCGGCGAGACGGCAGGTCGGCGTGTGGAGGCCCACTCCTGGTACTCCCGCGGCTGCGAGCTCGAGGAGAGCGATCCGGAGGAGGCGCGCGCCGCCTACGCGAAAGCGCTCTCGAGCGACCCGCGGCACGCCGACTCGCACGTGAACCTCGGAAGGCTTCTTCACGAGGCGGGGGACGCGGCGGCCGCGGAGGAGCACTACAAGAGCGCGCTCGCCGTCCGGCCCGACGACGCGACCGCGGCCTTCAACCTCGGCGTCGCCCTCGAGGACCTCGGGCGGGACCTCGAGGCGATCGAGGCGTACGAGACCGCGGTCCTGCTCGACCCGGCGCACTCCGACGCGTACTTCAACCTCGCCGGCGCCTGCGAGCGCGTCGGGCGCCCCGCGGCGGCGATCCGGCACCTGAAGGCCTACCGCGCCCTCGTCCGCTCCCGCTCCCAGTGAACGAGAGCCGCGGCACGTCCGCGGGCCCGCCGAAGAGGACGGGGGAACCGAAGCGCCCGCCCGCCGCCGACCCGTCCCAGACGACGTCGCTCCTGACGCCCGAGGACCTCCACTTCTTCAACGAGGGGTCCCACACGCGCCTGTGGGAGAAGCTCGGCGCCCATCCCGGTGAGACTGGCGGGATCGCCGGCACGCGGTTCGCCACCTTCGCCCCCGAGGCGCGGGGCGTCTCGGTCGTCGGCGACTTCAACGGCTGGGACCCCGACCGGCATCCGCTGGAGCCTCGGGGAAGCTCCGGCCTCTGGGAGGGATTCGTCCCCGGCGTCTCGAAGGGCGCGCTGTACAAGTTCCACGTGCGGTCCCGGCACGGCGCCTACGAGGTCGACAAGGCGGATCCCTTCGCCTTCTTCCGCGAGACGCCCCCGAAAACAGGCTCGATCGTGTGGGACCTCGCCTTCGAGTGGGGGGACTCCGCGTGGATGGACGCGCGCTCGAAGAAGTCGGCCCGCGAGCTTCCGATGTCGATCTACGAAGTCCACCTCGGGTCGTGGCGGCGGCCCGACGGACGCCTGCCGGGGTATCGCGAGATCGCGCCCGCGCTCGCCGACTACGCGAAGACGATGGGCTTCACGCACGTCGAGCTGCTCCCCCTGATGGAGCATCCCTTCTACGGTTCGTGGGGATACCAGACGACCGGTTTCTTCGCGCCGACGAGCCGCTACGGGACCCCTCAGGACCTGATGTTTCTGATCGATTGCCTGCACCGCGAGGGGATCGGCGTCGTCCTCGACTGGGTTCCGTCGCACTTCCCCTCGGACGAGCACGGTCTCGTGTACTTCGACGGAAGCTACGTCTACGAACACTCCGACCCGCGGAAGGCGGTTCAGCCGGACTGGGGAAGCCTCGTCTTCAACTACGGGCGCGACGAGGTGCGCAGCTTCCTGCTGTCGAGCGCCCTCTTCTGGCTCGACGTCTACCACGGCGACGCGTTGCGCGTGGACGCCGTGGCGTCGATGCTCTACCTCGACTACTCGCGGAAGGAAGGGGATTGGGTTCCCAACCGGTTCGGCGGCCGGGAGAACCTCGAGGCGATCGCGTTCCTTCGCCGCTTCAACGAAGAGGTCTACCGGAACGTGCGGGGAGCCGAGACGATCGCCGAGGAATCCACGGCCTGGCCCATGGTGACGCGGCCGACGTGGGTGGGCGGGCTCGGCTTCGGCATGAAGTGGGACATGGGTTGGATGCACGACACGCTCGAGTACATGAAGCTCGACCCGGTGCACCGCAAGTTCCACCACGACAAGCTCACGTTCCGCGGGCTCTACGCGTTCACCGAAAACTACGTCCTGCCGCTGTCGCACGACGAGGTCGTGCACCTGAAGGGCTCCCTCGTCACGAAGATGCCGGGGGACGACTGGCAGAAGGTCGCGAACCTCCGCCTGCTGTATGCCTGGATGTGGGCGCAGCCGGGCAAGAAGCTCCTCTTCATGGGAGGCGAGTTCGGTCAGTGGCGCGAGTGGAGCCACGATCGGGAGCTCGACTGGGAGCTCACGGGTCTCGCGCCCCACGCCGGCGTTCAGAAGTGGGTCCGGGACCTGAACGGCCTCTACGCCGCCGAGCGCGCGCTGTACGAGCTCGACTTCGAGCCCTCCGGCTTCTCCTGGATCGACTGCACCGACTTCGAGCGCAGCGTCGTCGCACTCCTGCGGCGGGGCCGCTCCGAGGAGGACGTCGTCGCAGCGGCCTTCAACTTCACGCCGGTGCCGCGATACGGCTATCGGCTCGGGGTTCCGCGGGTCGGGTTCTGGCGCGAGGTCGCCAACAGCGACGCCTTCGAGTACGGCGGCAGCGGCGTCGGGAACCTCGGGGGCTGCGAGGCGCAGGAGGTTCCGGCGCACGGACACCCGCACTCGATCGAGGCGACGCTGCCTCCGCTCGGAGCGGTGTTCTTCAAGCAGCCCCCCTCACCCCAACCCTCTCCCCGGCGGGGAGAGGGCGAGCGCCCCGGCGAAGTGGAGGATGAACCGTGAATCGGTACGTTACGGTGCACGGCCACTTCTACCAGCCGCCGCGGGAGAACCCGTGGACGGGAGAGGTCGACCGAGAGGAAAGCGCGCGGCCGTACCACGACTGGAACGAGCGCATCACGGCCGAGTGCTATGCCCCGAACGCCGCGAACTACGCCCGGATGAGCTTCAACTTCGGCCCGACGCTCCTCACCTGGCTCGAGTCGAACGCGGCCGAAACCTATGGGACGATCCTCGCGGCCGACCGGGAGAGCCGGAACCGGTTTTCGGGGCACGGCTCCGCGATCGCGCAGGCCTACAACCACGCGATTCTTCCTCTCGCGAACTTCCGCGACAAGGTGACGCAGGTCGCCTGGGGAGTTCGCGACTTCGAGCACCGCTTCGGCCGCCGGCCGGAGGGGATGTGGCTGCCCGAGACGGCGGTGGACGACGCGACTCTCGATGTGCTCGCCGCCGAGGGGATCGCCTTCACAATCCTCGCGCCGTCCCAGGCGGCGGCCGTCCGCGAGTTCGGCTCCGGATGGAGGGACGTCGAGGGCGGCGGAATCGATCCGCGCGAGAGCTACCGCGTGCCGCTCCCTTCGGGCCGTTCGATCTCCGTGTTCTTCTACGACGGCGGCGTGTCCCATGGCATCGCATTCGGCGAGCTCGCTCGCGGCGGGGACGACTTTGCACGGGCGCTGTTCTCGCGGTTCGACGGCCGGACCGGACCCCAACTCGTGCACGTCGCCACCGACGGCGAGACCTACGGGCATCACGTTCGGGGAGGGGACCGCGTTCTCGCGGAGGCGCTCGGAGCGGTCGAGACCTCGCACTACGCGAGGCTGACCAACTACGGCGAGTTCCTCGAGCGGTTCCCGCCGCGGCTCGAGGCCCGGGTCGTGCAGAATTCCTCGTGGAGCTGCGCCCACGGCGTCCGTCGCTGGTGCGACGACTGCGGGTGCTCGGCGGGCGCCGCGGCGAGCCACCCCTGGCGTCGGCCGCTGCGCGAGGCTCTCGACTGGCTGCGGGACACGGTCGCGCCGCTCTATTCGGCGGCCGGGGCCGCCCTCTTCAAGGACCCGTGGGCCGCGCGCAACGACTCGATCTCGATCGTGCTCGACGCGTCCTCCGGCAGCGTCGACCGGTTCTTCGACCGTAACGCGATCGGCCCGCTCTCGGACGACGAGAAGACGACCGCGCTGGGCCTTCTCGACATGCAGCGCTACCTGCTCCTCATGTACACGAGCTGCGGGTGGTTCTTCGACGATCCCGCGGGACTCGAGACCCGCCAGGTGCTGCGCTACGCCGCACGGGCGGTGGAGCTGGCGGAAGAGTACCTGGGTGGGTCGCTCGAGCCCCTGTTCCTGCGGCTGCTCGAGCGGGTGCGCAGCGCGTCGGAGGGCCGGCCGGACGCCTCGGAGCTCTATCGAAAGTTGCGGGCGCCCTTCACCCCGTCGGCGGCCGTGCTCCCGAGCTAGAGCCTTCTGCTATCCTCCCGCGAGTCGATGGAAGAATTCGGGAACGAGCTCGGGCCCTCCGGCCTTCCCTCGAACCTGAAGCCGCTCTTCGCACTGTCGCGGGATCTCCGCTGGGCGTGGCGCCCGTCGATCCGGGCGCTCTTCTCCTCGCTCGATCCGGGCCTGTGGCGCGCGGTTCGAGGGAACCCGGCGTCCTTCGTGCGCCGGCTCGAGGCCGGGCGTCTCGCGGCCGCTTCCGCGGATCCGGCTTTTCTCGCCACGCTCTACGGCATCGCGGCGGACCTCGCCCTCGAAGACACGACCCATCCCATCCACTCCGGAATCCGCAGCCTCTGGGCGCGGGGCGACCGGATCGCGTACTTCTCGGCCGAGTTCGGCGTCACCGAGTCGCTCCCGATCTACGCCGGCGGCCTCGGGGTCCTCGCCGGCGACATGCTGAAGTCGGCGAGCGACCTGGGTCTGCCGCTCGTGGGGATCGGCCTCTTCTACCGCGAGGGTTACTTCCGGCAGCTGCTGAACCCGGACGGCTGGCAGCGCGAAGAGAACCCGGCGGCCTCGATCGAGGAGCTTCCGGTTTCGCTCCCGGCCACGCCCGACGGCGCGCTGCCCGTGGTCGACCTCGAGCTCGGCGACCGGACCGTCCGGCTCCTCGTACGGCTCGCCCAGGTCGGCCGGATCCCGCTCTATCTGCTCGACGCCGACCTTCCCGAGAACCATCCGGACGATCGCACCGTAACGTCCCGCCTGTATTCGGGCGACCAGGAGACGCGCATCCGCCAGGAGATCACGCTCGGGATCGGAGGGATGAAAGCGCTGCGCCGCCTCGGCCAGACGCCGTCGATCCGGCACATCAACGAGGGACACGCCGCTTTCGCGGTGCTCGAGAAGATCCGGCAACTCGTCGCGGAGGAGGGATATACGCTCTCCGAGGCGCGCGAGGTGGCCGCCGCCGGCAACGTCTTCACGACGCACACCCCGGTTCCGGCGGGCATCGACCGGTTTCCCGACCTGCTGATCGAGAAGTACCTCTCCGGCGTCGCCCGCGACTGCGGGATCACGATCGAGGAGTTGATGCGGCTCGGCCGCGAAGTGCCGGAGCGGGAGGGCGAGCCCTTTTCGATGGCCGTGCTCGCGCTGCGGCACTCGGCGTTCGCGAACGCGGTTTCCCAGCTCCACGCGAAGGTGTCGCGCCGCCTCTGGCTCGAGCTCCTCCCCGAGCTCGCGGACGTGGACGTCCGGATCCGGTCCATCACCAACGGCGTCCACCGGGCGACCTGGACGGACCCGGAGATCGCGATGCTGCGGGTTTCGGAGAACGCGGATTCCGAAACGCGCGCCGAGCTCTGGCGCGCGCACGAGCGGCTGCGCGAACGGCTGGTCACGTTCTGCCGCGAGCGTCTCGCCGCCGCGAAGCGCGAGGCCGGAGCGCCGGACGACGAGGTCGAGGCCGCCGGGCGCGTTCTGGATCCAGGGGCGCTGACGATCGGGTTCGCGCGCCGGTTCGCGACGTACAAGCGCGCGACCCTGGCGTTCCACGACGCCGCCCGGCTGAAACGGATCCTCGACTCGCGGCCCGTCCAGTTCGTGTTCGCGGGCAAGGCCCACCCGCAGGACGACCCGGGCAAGGAGCTCCTCCGCGAGGTCGTGCGTTTCTCCGAGAGTCCCGATTTCCGGGGGAGGATCGTGTTTCTCCCCGAGTACGACATGGGTGTCGCGCGCGCCCTCGTCGCCGGCTGCGACGTGTGGTTGAACAATCCGATCCGTCCGCACGAGGCTTCCGGGACCTCCGGGATGAAGTCGGCGATGAACGGAGGGGTGAACGTCTCGGTCCTCGACGGATGGTGGGACGAGGCGCCCTCCGAGGAGGCGGGCTTCGTCATCGGCGAGGCCGCGGACGAGGCGGGGGACGAGCTCGCCGCCGAAGCGCTGTATGAGACGCTCGAGAACCAGGTCCTGCCCCTTTTCTTCGAGCGGGACGCGAACGGGATCCCGTGGCGCTGGCTCGAGAAGATGGTGTTCTCCGCGACACGGATCGCGCGCACTTTTTCTTCGGACCGGATGGTGACCGAGTACCTGGAGCTCTGCTACCTTCCCGCGGCGGAGCGGCGGCTCGCCGCGATGAACGGGCGATTGCGCCAGCTCGCGCCGGAAGGGGCCTGACCGGGGCGGGGTCAGGTCTTCACGAATCGCCGTGGCGTTGAACCTGCCGAGACGCGCTTGCCATCTTTGCGAAGCAAAGTGGCAAGTGGAGACCTGACCCCAGATGTGGCAAGTGGAGACCTGACCCCATGGATCGAGCGGCCGGGATCCTCCTCCACCCGACCTCGCTTCCCGGACGCTTCGGTATCGGGGACATCGGTCCCATGGCCGAGCGATTCCTCGACTGGCTCCAGTCGGCGGGCCAATCGGTCTGGCAGGTGCTGCCGCTCGGACCCACCGGACACGGATCGTCGCCGTACGGCGCGCTCTCGTCTTTCGCCGGCAACCCTCTCCTCATTTCCCCGGAGAAGCTCGCCGAGGAGGGGCTCGCGCCGCAATCCGTTCTCGAAGGAGCCCCCGACTTCCCGGCCGACCGGGTCGACTGGGACCGCGTGCGGGAATGGAAAGAGGGCTTCCTCCGAGCGGCGTGGGGCGTCGCTTCCGGCTCGGCGCGCGTCCGTGAGGAGCTGGAGGCCTTCCGGCAGGCGCCCGAGCAGCAGCACTGGCTGCACGACTGGTGTCTCTACGCCGCCCGGGTCGCGGTCGGCCGCGACGCCGATCGCGACGAGCTCGCCGACGAGATCGCATTCCACGAGTTCGTGCAGCTCGTCTTCTTTCGACAGTGGGACCGGCTGCACTGGGAGGCGCGCCGGAGGGGCATCGCGCTCTTCGGGGACGTCCCGATCTACGTCTCGCCGGGGGGCGCCGACTTCGAGTCGCACCGCGAGTTGTTCGCGCTCGACGCCGAGGGGCGCGCGATCGAGGTCGCCGGAGTTCCGCCCGACTTCTTCAGCCAGACCGGCCAGCTCTGGGGTTACCCGCTGTACCGCTGGGACCGCATGGCGCAGGACGGGTACGCGTGGTGGGTCGAGCGGCTGCGCGCCGCGTTTCGCCTGACGGACATCGTCCGCCTCGATCACTTCCGTGCCTTCGCGGCCTACTGGGCGGTGCCCGCCGGCGAGACGACCGCGGTCAACGGGCGCTGGCGCCGCGGTCCGGGCAAAAAACTGTTCGACGCCGTCCGGGGCGCGCTCGGCAACGTCCCCCTGGTCGCCGAGGACCTGGGAACGATCACTCCGGACGTGAAGCGCCTCCTCGCGCGGCTGGGCATCCCCGGGATGAAGGTGCTGCAGTTCGCTTTCTACGAGGCGGACAGTCCGTATCTGCCGCATCGCCACGTCGGCAACGGCGTCGTCTACACGGGGACGCACGACAACGACACGACGCGGGGCTGGTGGAGGACTCTCGATCGAGACGCCCGGGGCCGGGTCCGCGACTACCTGGGAACTACGGGCGACGAGATCGAGTGGGACCTGATCCGCGCGGCCTACGCGTCGGTCGCCGACCGGGCGATCGTGCCGCTCCAGGACGTGTTCGGCCTGGGCAGCGAGGCGCGCATGAACACGCCGGCGGAGGCCGAGGGCAACTGGAGCTGGCGCGCGCGGGAGGAGGATTTCGCCAACGACCGCAACGCGAGGCTGCGGCGGCTGGCGGAGCTCACCGGGAGGCTCCCGAAGGCTCCGGGAGGGGCATGACCTCCGCGCCGTCGAGGCGCCCGTTCGGAAAGACCGGTCTCGTGGTCCCCGCACTCGGCTGGGGCGCGGCCGCGGCGGGCGATCCGGCGCTCTCCGATGGCGAGGCGGAGGCCCTTCTCAACTCCGTCCTCGACCTCGGCATCGGTCTCGTCGACACGGCGCGCAGCTACGGCTCCTCCGAGGAGAGGATCGGCCGCCATCTCGCGCGGCGTCGGGGCGAGTTCATTCTCTCGACGAAGGTGGGCTACGGCGTCCCGGGGCACGAGGACTGGACGGCCGGGTGCGTGTCGGCCGGCGTCGACCTCGCGCTCTCGAATCTTCGGACCGACGTCATCGACGTCGTTCACCTCCACTCCTGCCCTCGCGAGATTCTCGAACAGCGGGGTGTCGCGGAAGCCCTCACGCGCGCGGTCGAAGCGGGGAAGATCCGTGTCGCCGCGTACTCCGGCGACGGCCCGCCGCTCGACTGGGCGATTTCCTCCGGCCTCTTCGGGAGCGTCCAGGCGTCGGTCAACCTCGTGGATCAGCGCGCGATCGAGACGGCATTGCCCGTCTCGCGCGAGCGGGGACTGGGGGTCATCGCGAAGCGCGCGCTCGCGAACGCGGTCTGGCGGCGCGGTCCGGTTCCCGCCGAGGACCCCCCGATTGCGACCTACCGCGAGCGGTGGAACGCTCTGGCCTTCGATTTCGGGGGCCGTCCGGCGGAGGAGGTCGCGCTCCGCTTCGCGGCGAACGTCCCGGGAGTCTCGACCGTGCTCGTCGGGTCGAGCCGGCTCCGGCACCTGGAGGAAAATGTCGCGGCGGTCTCCCGCGGCCCGCTGCCGGAGGAGCTCGAGCACGCGATCCGCGCGCGGTTCCGGGAGCGGGGCGGAGACTGGGCCGGAGTCGTCTAGCCCGTTCTCCGTGGTTCAATCCGCCGGATGGACGACTTCCTCCGGAAGATCGGCGCCCGCATCGGGGAAGTCCCGGGCGTCGCCGCCGTCGCGCTCGGAGGCTCCCGGGCGCGGGATGAGGCGGACGAGGAGTCGGACTTCGACGTCGGCATCTACTACGACCCCGCCGCCGTTCCGAACCTCGCCGGCCTCTCCCGTGTCGCGCGGGATCTCGACGACCGCCATCCCGCGGAGCCCTTGACTCCGATCGGGGGGTGGGGGCCGTGGATCAACGGAGGAGGCTGGCTCGTGATCGAGGGGAGGCGTGTCGACTGGATCTACCGCGACCTCGACCGCGTCGCGTCGGCGATTTCCGACGCGCGCGGGGGACGGATCTCGTCGCATTACCAGCCGGGGCATCCGCACGCCTTCCACACCCACATGTACATGGGGGAGGTCCACCACGCGCGGCCTCTCTTCGATCCCGCCGGCCGGCTCGCGGCCCTCCAGCGCTCGACCGCGACGTATCCGCCGGCGCTGAAACAAGCGGTCCTCGACAGGTTCCTCTGGGAAGCCGACTTCGCGCTCCGGAGCGCCGAGAAATCGGTGGCGCGCGGAGACCGTTACCACGTCACGGGCAGCGTCTTCCGCTCGCTCGCGTGCGTCATCCAGGTCCTTTTCGCCGTGAACGAACGCTACTTCGTCAACGAGAAGAGATCGGTGGAGGCGGTTCGCTCCTTCGAGCGGCGCCCCGGGTCGTTCGACGCGGCAGTCGCTTCGGCGTTCTCGGGAGACCTCCCAACCGAAGGATTCTCGCGCGTCGCGGCGCTCGTCGAGGAGACGCGCGTCCTCGCCGGACGCTAGCCCCGGATCCTCTCCCACCACTCCCGCAGCTTCTCGAGGACCCCCTTCTTCGGGCGCCGCGAGAGCCGGAAGTGCTCGAACGCGCGGGACGGACGGGCGGAGTCGCCGTAGCGCTGGCGAAGGTAATGAAGGTGGTCCATCGTGAAGAGGTAGAGGTCGGTCGCCGTTCGGCCCGGGAACTCCTCCAGGATCCCGCTCGACTCGATCCGTTCGGTCATCGGGCGGTAGACGGTGTCGCGCCAGGACCGCACCGCGTCGGGCCACGGGATCTCGCGGCTCTCGTTGACGCCGCGAAAGTGCCGGTGGACGTTGATGTGGTCGAGCAGGCGCTCGTATCCGTTCGGCTCCGTCGTGCGGAACTCGTCGCTCCTCTCCGCCGAGAGGCCGGTCGTCCCGAGGAAGTCCGCGAGCCCCTGCCGCGCGACAACGTCCTCGATCGAGGAGTCGGACGGCAGCGCCACGGATCCCGTGAACTCCTTGACCCGCGCCTCGATCGTCGGGGCGCCCATCGCGCGCGCGACGGAGACGCGGTGATGGCCGTCCACGACGAAGTGAGTGTCGCCGACCCGGTACAGCTCGACGGGGAGGAACCCCTTCATTCCCTCGGCCAGGCCCTCGATCTCCTGCCACCGGCCGCGGAGCGATTCCTCCCTCGGAAGGAACGCCCGGTTGAACTCGCGCTCGCGCTGCACCGTGCCCACGATCCGCTCGAGAGGGACGTCCTGGACGCCGCGGTCGACGAGGTTCCGAAGGCGGAGTTTCTCGCGCACCGCGTCGAACGGAAGAAGATCCGTCGGTCGCCCGCGGACCTGGGCGAGGAGATCCTGGACCAGCGCAGCGCGGCGCGCGGCGTCGAAACGGGTCACGCGCGATGCTCCACGTGGTTAGAATCCGCTCGTCCATGCGACCCCTCCGCTGGCTTCTCGTCCTCCCCATCGCTCTCGCGTTCGCGACCTGCGCGTCCCAGAGCCGTCAGCGCCCTGCGACGCGCGTCGTCGCGCCGCGGGGGAGCGCCCAGTGGAGCCACGACTGGGCGAAGGGCGCCGTCTTCTACGAGGTCTTCGTCCGCAGCTTCTCGGATTCGAACGGGGACGGGAAGGGAGACCTCCCCGGGCTGATCTCCCGGCTCGACTACTTGAACGACGGGAATCCCGCGACGTCGCAGGACCTCGGCGTGGACGCCCTGTGGTTGATGCCGGTCTTCGCTTCGCCGAGCTACCACGGCTACGACACCACGGACTACGAGACGATCGAGCCCGACTACGGGTCGAACGCGGACTTCGAGCGCCTGCTCGAGGAAGCTCACCGCCGCGGGATCCGCGTCATCGTGGACTTCGTTGTGAACCATTCGAGCTCCGAGCATCCGTGGTTCCGGGAGTCGGCGTCGAGCGCGTCCTCGCCGCGGCGCGACTGGTACGTCTGGAGTCCCGTGGACCCCGGCTGGACGCAGCCCTGGGGCAACAACGCGACGTGGCACCCGAGGAATGGAGCGTACTACTACGGCGTCTTCTGGGGCGGCATGCCCGACCTGAACTGGCGCACCCCCGAGGTTCGCGCGGAGATGACGCGTCTCGCGAAGCTGTGGCTGGACCGCGGCGTGGACGGCTTCCGGCTCGACGCCACGCGCCATCTCGTCGAGACGGGCCCCGGGCCGGGCCAGTCGGACACCGCCGAGACACACGCGGCTTTGAAGGAGCTGGCGGCCGCGATCCGCTCCACGCACCCGAACGCGGTACTGGTGGGGGAGAACTGGACGGAGACGCCGGCAATAGCCGCCTACTACGGCTCGGCGGCCGTCGTCGCCGGCGGTGACGAGCTCCCCATGAACTTCGACTTCCCGCTCGCGACGGAAATCGTGAGCGGCGTCCGCTCGGGCAACGCCGCCGGAATCGCCGCGAAGCTCGTCGAGATCGCCGCGCTCTATCCCCCCGGCGCTCTCGATGCACCGTTCCTGACGAACCACGATCAGGTCCGCCTCGCCACGCAGCTCGAGGGAAACGCGGCGAGGATGCGCAACGCGGCGGCGATCCTCCTGACCCTGCCCGGAGCGCCCTTCCTCTACTACGGGGAGGAAGTCGGTCTCGCCAACGGGCCGACCGGGAACGACGAGGCGAAGCGCACCCCCATGCCCTGGGACTCTTCGGCGGGAGGCGGCTTCACGACGGGCACCCCCTGGTTTCCGTTCGCTCCGGGCCGGGAGACCGCCAATGTCGCGGCTCAGAACGACCGTACGGATTCCCTTCTCTCGCGGTATCGCGCTCTCATCCGCGCCCGAAAGTCCTCGTCCGCGCTTCGTCGCGGCGACCTCCGGATCCTGACCCCCGCGGCCGGCGCGACTCCGGTTCTCGCCTTCCTGCGAACGGACGGGGACGACCGGGTCCTGGTCGCGCACAACGTCAGCGACGCGCTGGCCATCGCGGGCCCCCTCGCCGTGGGCGGCGCGTCGGGCGAGAAGATCTTCGGGGACGCGGGCGTCGGCGAGCTATCGGGAAGCTCGGGAGCATGGACCATCGCGCTGCCCCCGCGGGCGAGCGCGGTCTTCCGGATCCGCTAGCCGAGCCGCGATCGGACGGCGGCGATCGCGCCGGCGGCAAAGAGGTGGGGAAGCTCCGCGACCGCGAGGTCGAGCAGCGCGAGGGCGGCCGCGGGGGTCTCCATGCTCTGGATGGCGTTCAACCGGGCGCCGGGCGCCGGGTACGCGAGCTCGAAGCGACGCAAGGGGTCGAGACCGTCGAGGAGGCCGACCGATTCCGATACGACGTGCTTCTCGAAGAGCCGGACGAGGTGCGACACGGCTTTGCCCGCCACGAGCTGCCGGCCCGAGAGGCGCTCGCCCCGGTGGTGCCGGCCGACGCCGACGAGGAGCGCGGTCAGGAACTGACCGGTGAGCCAGTCGTCCCCGGGGACCGCGAGCTCCGGCGAGCTCCGCGTGGCGCCGACGACCCGTTCGATCCTCTCCGCGATCCGCTCGCGGTCAAGAAGGACCCGATATCGGTTCACCCGGGCGAGCGCGAGTTCCTCCGGATCGAAGACCGCGAACTCGAGGAGGTGCCCGTCGCGGAGAACGACCTTCACGCCGTGCGCGGTCTCGCGGAACGAGAGCGCGATCTCCTCCGACCGAGGCACCCAGCGGAGATCGCTCCGGAAAGACTCCTGCGCCCCGGGCGCCACGACCACGAAGAAGTCGTGGTCGGACCAGCGGTCGGGGGCATAGTCCTGTTCCGCCATCGAGCCCACGGCAACGAGCCCGAGGACGCGGGGATCGGCTTCGAGCCGGAGATGCAGCTCGCGCGTGAACCGCCGGTACTCCGGGAGCTCCAAGAGGCGATCTACCGGGAGGCGGCCGCTTCCTGCGCGGGCACCACGCCGGGCAGACGGACGAGCCGGCCCTCCTTCGAACTGTAGTCCTTGAGCACCTTCTCCTGGGTCGCGCCGCGCGGGACGATCACGTCCACCAGCGGCGGTTGGAGCGGGTCGTCGTCCTCGCCGCCGCCGAACCGGTCGCTCCACGTTCCGGGCGCCACCGGGAGAATCGCGAGGCTCGCCGGAGCCGGCTCCGTGACCTTCAGCGCCCCGAGAACGTCCAGCCTCTGAAAGACGTCCGCCCCCGAGACGGCGACCACGTAGCTCCACGACGGTTTCGCCTCGCCCCGCAGGAACGAGGAAGGTACGAAGAACCGAATGGTCCTCCCGAAGACGTTGATGCGCGTGGGGAAATAGACGCGGTTCTCGACGTCGGTCGAGATCTCGCTCGCGAGAGTCTTCATCTTCGAGCGGTCCGCCTTCTCACCTTCCGCCTTCATCTCTTCTTTGGCGAAACGGGTCAGGATCGTCTTCAGCGCATCCCGCGTCTCGTTGGGCCGGGGGGTCAGGCAGATCGCCTTCTCCCAGGCGGTCGAGGGTTCGACCTCCGCCTTCCGGCCCGGGAGAGTCGAGACCGCGCCGGATCCCGGAACCCGGTCGGTGTCGATGTAGACGTCGATGTTCAATGTGTAGAAGCCGTATCGGGCGACGTCCCGGACGAGGCCACCGCCGACGTCCATCGCGCGGGGACCCGGCGGCGTGATCGGTTGCGCGAAGGTCGCCTCGAAGGTCGTGCCGTCGGCCTCCTGTCGGGCCGTGAGCGACACGAGGTCGAGGTCGCCGGGCCGCAGGTCGTCGCGCAGCGGATAGACGAGCTCCCCGGCGCCGCGGTCGTCGCCGCGGGGGTCGGTGAGCGAAAAGACCTGCTTCCGGTCGGCGGCCGATGCCGGAGAGCCGGCGAGAACGCCGCCCGCAAGAGCGGCCACCGCGAGGACACCCCACAACCTGTCTGGTGAAAACATGTTTCTCCCGGGCAAAGAGGAGGGGAAGCCCGCCCGGTGGAGCGGGCTTCCCCGGAACCTCAGAACTGCACCTTCAGGAAGGCCTTCAGACGGGTGTGCTCGAACTCGCGCTCGCGGAGGCTGTTCCAGCCCCCGAAACGGTTCTTGAACCCAGGGGATCCGACCGGCACGTTGTTGCTG
>DATIBN010000202.1:0-2137 GCA_035457525.1 Thermoanaerobaculia bacterium
CACGCGCCTGGCCCGTCTACTTCTCGAGGGGCCGGATCGCGGCGATGCGGGGCGTCAGACGGTCCCTGATCGGGAAGGTTCGGCGGCGCGACGGCCGCTTCCAGGTCACCTACAACGGGTGGCCGCTCTACTTCTATGCGCACGAGGGCCCGCGCGAGGTCAGGTGCCAGGGAGTCGACGAGTTCGGCGGGCTGTGGCTCGTCGTGAGGGCGGACGGCCGGCTGGTTCGCTGAGCTACGGAGGCGGCGGAGCGCCGGGCGGAGGAGGACCGCCCACTTCCTCTTCCTCGTGGACGACGCGGCGGCTGCCCCGCGCGTGCGGATCGGCCGGCGGCGGCGCGCCGCTCTCCACATAGGTGCGGCGCGACGTCAGGGCGCCCGGGCCCCACCACGAGCGCCACATCAGCAGGCTGAGGATGAAGCCGACGAACCCCACGACCATGAGGATCACACCGACGGCGTCGACGTTGAAGTCGGTGCTCTCGGCGTTGACGCCCCAGACGAGGATCGCGCCGGCGGCGATGAGGATCAGGCTGACGACGATGCCCATCGCGCGAGAGAATACCCGCCTGGCGCCGCGCTAATCCTGCCTCGAGGCCCAACGCCTTGTACCGTTGCGGCTCCGATGGAGACGTACCTCGATCCGAACGACCGCTTTCGCCAGCGACGAGCGCAGGCGAGGCGTCGGCGGAGGCTCCAGCGGACGGTCGGCGCGATCGCGCTGCTCCTCGCCGCCGCGGCGATCGCCGTCGGGGCCGGCGCCCTGCCGGACCGGAGCGAGCGGGCGAGCGACACCGGGGAGCGAGAGGCCGCGAAGAAGGCGGCGCCGAAGCGCACCGGCCCGCCCGTCCCGAAGGAGATCCGCGGCGTCCACGTGACGATGGCGCTCGCGTCGATCGACGGGAAGCTCCAGGAGTACACGAAAATGCCCGGGCTCAACGCGATCGAGCTCGACGTCAAGGACGAGAACGGCGAGGTCGCCTTCCACGGGCTCGCCCCGCCGCTTGCGAAGCGCGTGGGAGCGGCGATGCGCTACTACGACCCGGTCAAGGTCGCGAAGCAGGTGCACGCCGAGGGGCTCTTCCTGATCGGCCGGGTCGTCTGCTTCGAGGATCCGTACCTCTCACGCGGGCGGCCGGACCTGGCGATTCAGACCTCCGGCGGAGGCATCTGGCGGAACCACGCGGGCCTGGGGTGGACGAATCCGTACGACAAGCGCGTCTGGGACTACAACCTCCGGATCGCGCAGGCGGCGGCGAAGGCCGGCTTCGACGAGATCCAGTTCGACTACGTCCGCTTCCCGAGCGACGGGGACATCGAGTCCGCGGTCTTCCCGGGCAAGCGAAACGAGCCGATGGGGATCACGATCGCGAAGTTCGTCCACTACGCGGCGAGCCGCCTGAAGCCGATGGGCGTGCGCGTCTCCGTGGACGTCTTCGGGCTGTCGGCGACCCGCGACCTCGGGATCGGCCAGTCCCCGCGGCGGCTCTCGAAGATCGTCGACGCGATCTACCCGATGGTGTACCCGTCGCACTACGGCTCGGGTGAGTACGGCCTCGACAGCCCGGTCTCGGTGCCCGGGCGAACGGTCGGCAGGTCGCTTCGCGACTTCCGCCGCCAGATGCGGCGCGGGAAGGCGCAGCTCGTCCCCTGGCTCGAGGACTTCAGCTTCACCGGGACCACTACCCTGGCGCACGTCCAGGAACAGATTCGCGCCGCGAGGCGCTGGAAGGCCGGGGGCTTCCTGCTCTGGAACCCGTCCGGCGTCTACACGGAAGGAGCGCTGACCAGCCAGTGAGCCACGAAGCCAAGTTGAACGAGCTCCGAGAGCGGCTCGGGGTGATCCTCGACCTGAACCGGGCGAGCGCCCTGCTCGGCTGGGATCAGCAGACGATGATGCCTCCGAAGGGCACCGAGGCCCGCTCGTACCAGCTCTCGACGATCGACCGCTTCTCCCACGACCTCTTCGTCTCGGACGAGGTGGGGAAGCTGCTGGACGAGCTCGCCGCGTACGAGTCGGAGCTCGATCCGGAGTCGATCGACGCAGCGCTCATCCGGGTCACCCGGCGCGACTACGAGAAGGCGCGCCGCGTCCCGGGCGAGCTCCGGTCGGAGATCACGAAGGCAGAGGTGATCGC
>DATIBN010000203.1:0-19419 GCA_035457525.1 Thermoanaerobaculia bacterium
CTACCGACTGAGCTAACGGCCCGCGGACTTCGAAGTATACGGAACGGAGAGCGAGTCAGCGCGGCGCCGGCAGCGCACCGTAGAGGTCGAGATCGTCGCGCCAGATCGTCTCTTCGCGGCGTGGGCCCGTCGAGATCAGGATCGAGGGCGCTCCGCAGCGCTCCTCCAGGAACCGCACGTAGTCGCGCGCGGCCGCGGGCAGGTCGCGGAACTTCGTCACGGCGGTCGTCTTCGACTTCCATCCGCGAAGAACTTCCAACTTCGGCTGCACCCGGGCAAGGTCTTCGCAGAGCGGAGGCACGTCCGAAATCTCGCGCCCGTCCAGGAGGTAGCCCACGCACACCGGGACCTCGTCCAGGTCGTCGAGCACGTCGAGCTTGGTGATCGCCATGGCATCGGCGCCGGAAAGCTCGACGGCGAGCCGCCCGACGACCGAGTCGAACCACCCCGTCCGCCGCGGTCGTCCGGTCGAGGTCCCGTACTCGTTGCCGCGCGCGCGCAGGAACTCGCCGGTCGCATCCGAGAGCTCGGTCGGGAACGGGCCCTCGCCCACGCGGGTCGTGTACGCCTTCAGAACGACGATCGAGGCGTCGAGCGCCCGCGGCGCCACGTGGAGGCCGGAAGCGACGCCGGCCGCGGTGCAGCACGATGACGTCACGTACGGGAACGTCCCCGCCGAGACGTCGAGCATCGCGCCGTGCGCCCCCTCCGCGAGCAAAGACCCACCGCGAGACAGGTGGTCCCGAAGCCACCGGCCGGTATCGGCGACGAAAGGACGGAGCCTCGTCTCCGCCTTTTCGAGCGACTCGAAAACCGCCGCGGGCGACGGGACGTCCGCCATCCCGTACGCCGCCAGGAGCCGCCCGAGCTCGTCGTGAATTGCCGCGAGGCGCTCCTGGAGGGTTCCGGGGCGCGAGAGGTGCGCGACGCGGACCGCGTTGCGGGACGCGACGGACTCGTAGGCGGGACCGATCCCGCGGAGCGTCGTCCCGATCTTCCCGGCGCCGGCGGCTCTCTCGCGCGCGGCGTCGAGCAGGCGATGCCACGGCAGGATCAGCGTCGCGCGGTCGGAGAGGAGGAGCTTGCCTTCCACTGGGATCCCGGCCTGCGCGACCGAGTCGATCTCGGCGAGCAGCGCGTCCGGGTCGACGACGACTCCGGGGCCGATCAGCGACGTCGTGCCGCGAACGATTCCCGCGGGCAGCAGGTGGAGCGCGAAGTGCCGGTCCGCGAACTTGACGGTGTGTCCGGCGTTGTGGCCGCCGTGGTACCGCGCGACGACCTCGAAGCGGTCGGCGAGGAGGTCGACGACCTTTCCCTTGCCCTCGTCGCCCCACTGGCCGCCCAGAACCGCTGCGACTTTCACGAAGGCGAAAGCTATCAGCTGTCGGAAAGCCGATAGCTGATAGCTTCTTTCGAGTGAAACGCCTGCTGCTCACGGGCTCCGGCTTCACGCTCGATGACCTCGTCGCCGTCGCCGGCCGGCGCGTGCGGGTCGGCCTCGCCCCGTCCGCGCGGCGGGCCATGGAAGCTTCGCGCCGCACGGTCGAGAAGGCCGTCCGCCGCGGCGACACCGTTTACGGGATCACGACCGGTTTTGGACGTTTTGCCGACGTCGCGATTCCGCGAGAGCGCCTCGCGGAGCTCCAGCAGAACCTGGTCCGCAGCCACGCGGCGGGTGTCGGCGATCCGCTTCCGGACGCAGCCGTGCGCGCGATGATGGCGTTGCGCGCCAACGCGCTCGCTCGCGGCCTCTCCGGGATCCGGGTCTCGACCGTCGAGCGGCTCCTCGCCATGCTCGCGGCCGACGTTCTCCCGGTCGTGCCCGAAAAAGGGTCGGTCGGCGCTTCCGGCGACCTCGCGCCGCTCTCGCACCTCGCGCTCGGCCTGACGGGGGAGGGCTTCGTGCGGCGTCGCGGCCGCGTCCTGCCCGCGGCGCGGGCCCTCGAGAGCGCTCGGATCTCGCCCGTGGCCCTGGACGCCAAGGAGGGCCTCGCGCTCGTGAACGGGGTGCAGATGTCGGTCGCCGTGGGCGGCCTCGCGCTCGCGCGCGCGATCCGTCTCTCCCGCGTCGCCGATCTCGCCGGCGCCGCCTCGCTCGACGCGGCGCGCGGGTCGGATGCCGCCTTCGATCCCCGCGTGATCGGAGCGCGCCCGCATCCCGGCGCGGTCGCGAGCGCGAAGAACCTGCGCCGGCTCCTCGCCCGGAGCGCCATCCGCGAGTCGCACCGCGGGTGCGGCCGGGTCCAGGACAACTACGCTCTGCGCTGCATGCCGCAGGTCCACGGGGCCGCCCGCGACGCGTTCGACCACGCGCGCGAGGTCCTGGAGCGCGAGATGAACAGCGCCACCGACAACCCGCTCGTCTTCGCGGCAAAGGGCGACGTCGTCTCGGGCGGGAACTTCCACGGCGCGCCCGTGGGCCTCGTCCTCGACTACGCGGCCGTCGCGGCGGCGGACCTCGCGTCGATCTCGGAGCGCCGCATCGAGAAGCTCGTCAATCCCGCTCTTTCGGACCTGCCGGCGTTCCTCGTCGAGGAGGGGGGCCTCCACTCCGGCCTGATGATGGCTCAGGTCACGGCGGCGGCGCTCGTCTCCGAGTGCAAGACGCTGGCGCACCCGGCGTCGGTCGACTCGATTCCGACGTCCGCCGCGAAGGAGGACCACGTCTCGATGTCCCCGATCGCCGCCCGCAAGCTCGGTTCGATCGTCGAGAACCTGGCGCTCGTGCTCGCGATCGAGATCCTGGTGGCGTTCCAGGCGATGGAGTTCCTGCGGCCGCTGACGACTTCCCGACCGCTCGAGCAGCTGCGCCGGAGCTTCCGCCGGGTCGTCGCGCCCTGGACGGGCGACCGGGAGCTCGCGCCGGACCTCGCCGCCGCACGCGCTTTCGTGGACGGCGACGCGGTCACGAAGCTCGTCGCCTCGCTCGCGTAGAATTCTCCCGTGCCTGCCGTCGTTCTCGGCCCGCGGGTCGTTCGCGCGGCCCGGGGGAGCGACCTCCGATGCAAGGGTTGGCCCCAGGAAGCCGCCCTGCGGATGCTGGAGAACAACCTCGATCCCGAGGTCGCCGAGAAGCCGGACGAGCTCATCGTCTACGGCGGAACGGGCAAGGCCGCGCGCAACTGGGAGTGCTTCGAGGTCATCGTCGAAACGCTGAAGCGCCTCGGAGCGCGGGAGACGCTCCTCGTGCAATCCGGCAAGGCGGTCGGCGTGTTCGAGACCCACGAGGACGCGCCGCGCGTCCTGATCGCGAACGCTCTTCTCGTCCCGGCGTGGGCGACGGGCGACGAGTTCCGGCGCCTCGAGGCGGCGGGCCTGACGATGTACGGGCAGATGACCGCCGGTTCGTGGATCTACATCGGCACGCAGGGAATCCTGCAGGGGACGTTCGAGACCTTCGCCGCCGCCGCGCAGAAGGAGTTCGGCGGAGATCTCTCGGGCCGGCTGGTCGTCACCGCGGGCCTCGGAGGCATGGGTGGCGCCCAGCCGCTCGCCGCGACGATGAACGGAGCGACGGCGCTCATCGCGGAGGTCGACGCGGAGAGGATCGAGCGGCGACTCGCGACCCGATACCTCGACGTCCGCGAGGACTCGATCGACCGCGCGATCGACCTGGCTCTCGAGGCGCGCGACGGGCGGCGGGCGATCTCCATCGGAGTCCTCGCGAACGCCGTCGAACTCCTCGAGCGTCTCCTCGCCCGCGGCATCGTGCCCGACCTCGTCACCGACCAGACGTCCGCGCACGACGAGCTCGACGGCTATGTACCTCGCGGGCTGGCGCTCGACGAGGCGCTGGCGCTCCGCCGCCGCGACCCGCAGAACTACGTGGCGCGCGCGTACGAAACCATGGCCGCCCACGTCCGCGCCCTCCTCGAGATGAAGCGGCGGGGCGCCGTCGCCTTCGACTACGGCAACAACCTGCGCGGCCAGGCGAAGAAGGCGGGCGTCGAAGAGGCGTTCGAGATCGGCGGTTTCGTCCCGCTCTACATCCGGCCGCTCTTCTGCGAGGGAAAGGGACCGTTCCGGTGGGCCGCGCTCTCCGGCGACCCGCGAGACATACTCGAGACCGACCGGGCGCTCCTCGAGCTCTTCCCGGAGAACGCGGCCCTGTCCCGGTGGCTCACGCTCGCGGAGGAGCGCGTCGCGTTCCAGGGCCTGCCCGCGCGGATCTGCTGGCTGGGTTACGGCGAAAGGGCGCGCGCGGGCCTCGTCTTCAACGAGCTCGTGGCGAGCGGGAAGGTCCGCGCGCCGATCGTCATCGGGCGGGATCACCTCGACGCGGGATCGGTGGCCTCGCCGAACCGCGAAACCGAGGGGATGCGCGACGGCTCCGACGCGATCGCGGACTGGCCGATCCTGAACGCACTCGTCAACACCGCGTGCGGCGCGACCTGGGTGTCCGTGCACCACGGCGGAGGCGTGGGCATCGGCTATTCGATCCACTCCGGCATGGTCGCGGTGGCGGACGGGACCGACGCGGCGGCGAAGAGGCTCTCGCGCGTCCTCACCTCCGACCCCGGTACGGGAGTGATGCGGCACGCGGACGCCGGCTATCCCGAGGCGATCGCGGCCGCGCGGGAGCGCGGAGTCGATCTGCCCTTCCTGCGGTGATCCGTCGTCTCCGCGCGCCGCTCGCGGCGGCGCTCCTCGCGATCCCCCTTCTCCTCTTTCTCCACGGCCGACTGGCGCTGCCTTCCCTCGACCGCGCGGACGCGGCCCCGCCGGCTTCGCTTCGACGGGCGTTCCAGGAGGCGATCCGGGACCTGGCCCGGCGCGCCGCGGCGTTCGAGTCGCAGCCGGAGGTGGAGCGGTCGCTCGAGGGGGGCGGGATCGCCGTGAACCGCATCGCCCTCTTCAACGCCGCGGGGCAGGCGCTCGCCGGCGCGCCGTCGGGCGCGGGGCTCGCGCTGACCGACCCATCCGGCACGGTTCACGCCTGGTGGGGAGACGCGCCGCCGGTCGAGCGGCTCGCGTTCTCTCGCGACGGGCTCGCCATGCGATGGTCGGCGACGCGGTTGACCGCGATCCAGCGCCAGCGCGTGGGCGACGGCGGATTCTCCGGCCTCGTCTACGCCTCGCAGACGTTCCCGATCGATGCTCCCGACTTCGCGCGAGCTCTCGGGCTGTCGGGGGCGGCGGAGTCCTGGAGCCCCGCGGCCTCGGGAGGGACGCCGCTCCTGACCGACTCGTCGGGCGCGGTCTCGGTTGCCGCGCGGCGCGTCGGGAGCCCGGAGCGGCCGGCGCCGCGCAACGTCGCGTTCGTCGCTCTCCTCCTGATCGCGATCGTCCTCGCCGGTCGCATTCGCGACCCGCTTCGCATCGGGTGGGCGCTCGCGATCACTTACCTGGCGCTCGAGGCCCGCTTCGGATCGACCGCGCCCCTTCCCTGGCTCGTCGTGGCCGGCCTGGCCCTGGGATGGGCCGGGCTGCCGGCCGGGATGCATCCTCTCGCCGGGGGCGTGCGGCCGAGAAGCGCGCGGCTCGCGGTGGCCGCCGGTCTCCTGCTCTTCGCGGTGGCGCTCGGCGTCGCGACGCACCTCCAGGCTCCGGAGCTCGGAGCGGGCCTGCGGCAGTCCCTGGTCGTGCTGCCGCGCGTCGCCGGTTTGACCGCCCTCATCCTGTCCGCTCTGTCGCTGGCGGCGCTGCCGAGCGCCCGACCCACGCGCCGGCGGGCGTGGGCGACCGCGGCGGTCCTGTTCACCGCGGCGGCGATTGCCGGCGCCCTTGCCTCCGTCTCGGCCAGCGCCGCGTACCAGGTCGCCGTCTTCGGCGTCGCGCTCGCGGCCTTCGCGCTCTGGTCGCGCGCCGTCGGCGATGCGCGCGCGAGAGAAGGTTTCGGTACGGCGTCGCTCCTCATCGGGACGGCGCTCCTCGTCGTCCTCGTCAATGCCCCTCTGCGGGAGGAGGAGCGCGCCCGCGAGGCGTTCCGCGTCGCCTCGGCGATCCGGGTGCCGGATCCGAACCGCGTCTCGGCCAACGCCGTCGTCTCGGCGCAGCGCGCGGTCGACCGCCTTTCGCGGACGGACCTCGCGCGGGAGCTGCCGGCTCCCCTCGCCGTAACCGACCTGTCGGACCTCGCCTACCGGTTGTGGCGAGAAGGGGAGGAGCGCGAACGACAGCCCCCTCTGATGACGTACGAGGTCTTCGACGCGTCGGGCTCGTCGCGAAGCCGCTTCTCCCTGATCCCGGCGACCGAGACCGGCTCGCCCGGCGCGACCCCCGCGAGCCAGGCGCTGATCGACCGCTACCGGCTCGCGATCCTCCGGCGATCCGTTTCCCTCGCGCACGCGGGAGCGCCGTGGGGGCGCGTCGAGATCGAGGTCGCCGACTGGCCGACCTGGGATCCGCTGCCGCCGCGCATCGACGTGTATCGCCGCCTCGTTCTCGGAGTGTCGCGCGACGAGTCGGAGGAGGCCCCGCAGCCGCCGCGCCCCGTGCTGGCGTCCTACGCGCCGGACGGCTCCCCGCGCGAGGAGGGCCCGATCCTGCCGCCCGAGGCGGTCGAGAAGCTCCGGCACGGCGCCCGCGCCGTCCGCATCCGCCTGCCGTACCGCGGAGCGGAGCTCTTCGGCGAGGTCCGATCGATGCCCGAGGGCTTCCGGCTCGTCGCCATTCCCGGACCGGATTCTCTCGGCCGGTCTCTGACGGCCGCCCTGCTCATTCCCGGGATCACGCTCCTCTACGTTCTCCTCGCGATACTCGCGCTCTGGAGATACGCGGCGACGCCGCCGAAGCTCCGCACGGAGATCCTCCCCCGCGGCCTGCGCACTTTCCGCGGGCGCCTCGTGGCGCTCTTCGTGGTCGGCGTGATGCTTCCGCTGCTCGCCGTCACGGTCTTCCTGCGCTCGGCGATCGAGACGCGAACCGAGCGGGACACGTTCGATCGCGCGCGAACCGCGCTCGAGACGGCGCGGCGGGTCCTCGACGATTACCTCCCGTCGGCCCCGGGCGGCCGGGGAGGCCTCGGCCTCCTCGACGATCCGCTCCTCGGGTGGCTGGCGAACGCCGTCGGGTACGACCTTTCGGTCTACGCGCCGGACGGGCGGCTCGTGGCGACGTCCCGGCGCGACCTCTACGACGCGGGACTCCTGCCGGACCGGGTGCCGGCGCCGGTCTATCGCGCGATCGGTTTGACGGGCGCGCGCCAGCAGATCGGTTCCCGCATCGTCGCCGGCCGGCGATTCGAGGAAATGGCGACCGCGTTGACCGCGGTACCGGGCGTTCCCGGCGTCCGCAGCCCGGGTCTCCTTTCGCTCCTCCTGCTGCCGCAGCAGCGCGTCGCCGAAGCGGAGGCGGCGCAGCTGACCGCGGCCGTCTCGGCGTTCAGCCTGCTCGTGTTCCTCATCTCCGCGGCGGTCGCGGGGCGCCTCGCGCTCCGGGTCGCGCGTCCCGTCGCCGATCTCGTCGAGGGAACCCGCGCCGTCGCGCGCGGCAACTTCTCGCCGCAGCTCGAAGAGCCGCCCGACGAGGAGCTGCGCGAGCTCGTGCGCGCGTTTCTCTCCATGTCGCGAAGCCTGAAAGAGCAGACGGACGCGCTCTCGCGCGAGAAGGAGAGGCTGGCGACGCTGCTCGCGCACCTGACCGCGGGGGTGGTCGCGTACCGGCCGGACGGCGCCGTTCTGCTCGCCAACCCGGCCGCGGCATCGCTCGGCGGCGGAACCGCCGAGGGCGCGACCCTCGAGGAGGTCTTCCCGGGCGACCGGATGGCGGACGTCCGGGCCACACTCCGCGGGTTCTCCGCTTCGTTCGTGGCGACGGAGGTCGAGCCCCGCTCCGGCGAGCGCTGGCGCATCGTGACAGTCCCGCTCCCCGTCGGAGGAGAAGGCGCGCGCATGGCCGTGATCGAGGACGTGTCGGAGGTCGTTCGATCGAATCGGCTCGCCGCCTGGGCGGAGATGGCGCGGATCATCGCGCACGAGATCAAGAACCCTCTCACGCCGATCCGCCTCTCCGTCGAGCACCTTCGCGAGGTGTGGGACCGGAGCGGCGGCGCCACCCGCGAGTTCGAGCTGGCCCTGGACGAGTGCGTCACGAACGTGCTGACGCAGACGGAGGTCCTGAAGCGCGCCGCGTCCGAGTTTTCCGACTACGCGCGGCTTCCGCGCCCGGAGATGGGGCCGACGGACGTCGCCCGCGTGATCCGGGACAGCGCCGCCGCGTTCGCGGGGGCGCCCGGTGTGCGATGGGCCGTCCGATCGGAAGGGGAGGTTCTCGCGGAAGCCGACCCGCGGCTGCTCGCGCGCGTCCTCTCGAACCTCATCGGGAACGCGGTCGACGCCCTCTCCGGCGCGTCGGGAGAGATCGTCGTGTCGGCGGAGCGGAGAGATGGCAGGATCGTGGTGACCGTGCAAGACACCGGACCGGGAGTTCCCGAGAAGATCCTGCCGCGCCTTTTCGACCCATACTTTTCGGCGAAGAGCGGGGGAACGGGTCTCGGGCTCGCGATCGCGAAGAAGATCGTGGAGGAACACGGCGGGGCCATCTCGGCGGAGAACCTCCGCGGCGGAGGATTCCGGGTGCGATTCGATCTGCCGCAGGCAGCGGCACGGGAAGCGCCGGTGGCTTCCTCTTGAGCCTCCGGCGCGCTCTTGCGCTCGTTCTCGCCCTGTCGGTCTCGGCCGCGGCCGCATGCTCCCGGCGGACGGGCGCCGCGAAGCGCACGCCTCCCATTGCCGGCGACTCGATCTGGTTCGCCGACGGAGTCGGCGAAGGGGACGCCGCGATCGGCGACGCGCTGGCGCAATTCCGCTTCGCCGCGGCTTACGTGCCGGCGCGACGCCTCGAAGCCGGATCGACGGGCGCGGGCATCGACCTGCCTCCGCCGGCGCGCCCTCTGACCCGGGTCCCCGTCGTCCTGGTCGTCTCGGCGAGAGAGGACCCGCTCGCCGGCACCGACGAGAAGCGCGGAAAGGAGTTCGGAGGAGTCCTCGCGCGGGAGATCGCCGCGACCCTCGCGCGCGGAGCCGCGTTCGGGGCGGTCCGCGGCGTGCACCTCGACGTGCCGTTCGACGGCGCCTCGGCGCAAGCGCACGCGGCGGCGTGGAAGGAGGCCCGCGCCCGGCTGTCGCACCTCCTCGGCCGACCCGAGAAGGCCGCGGGTCCGCCGGCTCGCGACGTCCCGATCACGATCTCGATCCGGAAACCGCCCCCCGCGGACGAGGCGGAGAAAAAGGCGGTCCGCGCCCTCGTCTCGCGGTCCGACGGAATCGTCGCCTTCCTCTTCGGAGATGTCGGCGACGCGGCAGACCCCGATTTCGTGGACTCGCTCGGAAAGCCATGGTGGGCGGCATACGGTTCGGCGACGCGCGGCGTGGTCCGGCGATCCTCGGGGGATGCGGGACAACCGATCGACGAGGGCGCCCTCGACCCGCTGACCGACGACCCCCGCACCGAGCTGGTTCACGAGCTCCCGTGGAACGAGCAGCGCGGGGCGGAGTTCACGCTGCGCGCCGCGCGGCCCCTCGCCGTGCCCGGAGCGACGCTGGCCGCCGGAGACTCCGCGGTCTTCTCCCAGCCGTCGCTCGCGGAGCTCGTGGACCGCTTCGGCAGGGACACGTCCCGCCGGCAGTTTGCGCGCGGACGCGTCGTCGTGGTGGGCGGCGCGTCGGACACGGGCCGTCTCTTTCCCGTGGCGGCGATCGCGGACGTGATCGCGGGACGGCCGCCCGTCGCGGAGCTGCGCGGATCCACGGTTGCCGAGGGGGGACGCCTCGTGCGCATCGGGGCGGAGAATCCGACCCCGCACGGCTCGGTCGTCTCGAGGGAGCAGAACTGGATCGAGGTGGACCTCTCGCCGGCGCGCGTGGGAGACGTCGAGCTCGGAGGCTTCGAGAGGTGGGAGGCGTACGACGAGCGCGGCCGTCCCGTCACGCCGGGTCGGGCGACCCGCGTCCGTCTCTACGAGACGTACCTGGCGCCCTACGAGCAGCTCGAGCCCGCGCGGC
Organism: Thermoanaerobaculia bacterium; assembly: GCA_035457525.1. Classification (GTDB taxonomy): domain Bacteria; phylum Acidobacteriota; class Thermoanaerobaculia; order UBA5066; family Gp7-AA6; genus Gp7-AA6. Next base: position 9,948 of record DATIBN010000203.1, read on the forward strand.
TCCGCGTGCGCGGCCGGCTTCCGGGCGAGTGCTGCCGGATGCGGACGCACGTGACGTCCGCGGCAGGCCGGGAAGTCGCGACGGATTGGGAAATGTCGAGCGAAGCCGGCGCGGCGGCCAAGCCGACCGCCTCACCCTGAGCCGGCAGTCTACGCCGGCGCTTTGCGTCGTCGATCGCCGACGACCGATACGAGCTTCGCGATCGGCCCCGACGCCGCGAACGCGAGGGCCATTGCGAGCAGGGCCTGCGCCGGGCGGTAGGCGATGACCGTGAACACGACGGCGATGACCGGCAAGATCCACGCGCGACGCGCGCGCCGCAGATCGAGGTCCTTGAAGGACCGGTACTTCAAGGTCGAGATCATCAGGTAGGACAGGATGACCGTGAGGACGAGCAGGCCCGCCATCCAGAGACGATCGACGAGACGCTCGGGCGTCGCGAGGACGAGCGTTGCGATGGTCCCGGCGGCGGCGGGGATCGGCAGCCCGATGAAGTACTTCTTGTCCAAGACGCGGGTCTGGATGTTGAAGCGCGCCAGCCGCATGGAGCCGCAGACGACGAAGAGGAAGGACGCCAGCCACCCGAGCCGGTGAAAGTCGGCGAGCCCCCACGAGTAGGCGAGGACCGCCGGCGCGACGCCGAAGGAGACGAGGTCCGCCAGGGAGTCGTACTCCTCACCGAAACGGGACGCCGAGTTCGTCAGCCGTGCGATGCGCCCGTCCAGCATGTCGAGGACCGCCGCCGCGATGATGAGGATCGCGGCCGTGTCGAACGTGCCGCGGATCGAGCACCACACCGACAGGTACCCGCAGAAGAGGTTTCCGACGGTGAAGAGCGTCGGAAGGATGAAGAGGCCGCGGGAGAGGCGCTGGCGGGTGCGCGTCCGCAGCCGCGGGCGCGGTTCGGCCTCCGCTGCCGGCGGAGGCTCGAAGAGGAGGCCGTTCTCCTCCGCCGGCCGACCGTCGTCCCCTGCCTCCCGGCGTCTCATTTCACGATTTCCAACGCGCGATCGCGGTCTTTCCTGCCCGGACTTTGTCGCCCTTCGCGACCAGGGGCTCCGCACCGTCCGGCAGGAAGAGGTCCACGCGAGACCCCAGGCGGATCAGGCCGATCCGCTGGCCGCGCCACAGGCGCTCCCCGACCCTCGGGTAGAAGACGATCCGGCGGGCGAGCGCCCCGGCGATCTGCTTGAACGTGACCGCGCCGCGGGGTGAAGCCAGCGTGATGCGGTTCTGCTCGTTCTCGGTCGAGGCCTTTTCGTGAAACGCGGCGCGAAGACGGCCGCGCACGTAATCGTAAGCGGCCAACTCGCCCGACACCGGCGCGCGGTTCACGTGGCAGTTGAACACCGACATGAAAATCGAGAGGCGGCGGGAGGCCCCCGGCGGCGCCTCGGGAGCCGGCCCGATGGACAGAACGGTGCCGTCGGCCGGGGAGACGATCGTCTCCTCGCCGCCTTCCGGGACCCGCTCGGGATCCCGGAAGAACGAGACGAGGAAGAGGGCGAGTGCGAAAAAGAAGAGAGCGACGACGGGGTGTCCGAGAAGCGCGGCCAGGCCCGCGAGCGCGGTGGGGACGAGGATGAACACCCACCCTTCGCGGGCGATGGGGACCCTCAGTGCGCGACCCCCTCGCGAAGGCTGCGCGCGATCGCCTCCATGCGGTCCTTGATCATGAGCTTTTCCTTCTTCAGGCGCTTCTCTTCGATCTCTTCGTCCTCGGAGAGTCGTGTCTTCGAAGCGAGTACCTGAAGGCGTTGCTCATGGTCCCGGTGCTCGTCGTGGAGGCGGCGGTACTCCGGGTCCGTGTCTGTCAAGGCCTCCGTGTGATCGGTTTCCATCGATCAGACCTCCTTTTGTGTGTTTCGGGGAAAGAGAGGCGGGACCGGGTCACGATCCGAGTCTATCGGCGGTGCGTCGCCGTTTCAACCGGACGACTTCCGTCCGGATTCGACCGGCAGAACGAGGGCGTAGGCGTCCTCGCCGTCCTGGTAGTACGACTTCCGTCGAAAGGCCTCCCGGAATCCGTAGGAACGGTAGAACTCCCGGGCCGGAAGGTTGGAGACGCGCACCTCGAGCGTCACGCTCGCCGCGCGCATCGCGCGGGCCCGCCCGATCGCGTCCTCGATCAGCAACCGGCCGTATCCGCGGTGCCGGACGCGCGGGTCGGTGGCGATCTTGTTGACGTGGAACTCCTCGTAGAGCGAGACCGCGAAAAGGTACCCGCCGATCCTCGGCACGACCCCCTCACCGCCGGCAAGCACCCGCGCGTAGCGGTAGGGCTCGGTCAGCTCGCTCTGGAAGAACTCCCGCTTCCACGGGATCCGGAACGACTCGCGCTCGATCCGCGCAATCTCGTCCAGGTCGGCCGGCTGCGCCGGACGGATCGCGTAGGGGGAGGGCTCGGGCTTACGCAGCGCCATGCTTTTCCTCGGCCGCGCTCGGCCGTGAGTAGATGCCCTCGAGACGCGAGAGGGCTGCCCCGGGGGCGCGGGCCACCGCGAGGGCCAGCGCCCGCGACGGCGAGACGTCCGGCGCGACGCCCGCCGCAGAGAGGAGATCCGCCGGAAGAGCGACCACGGGGATCCCGTCGAGGCGCCGCCGCGCCGCGTCCGCCGGCATGCGCTCGGGGGGCGCCTCGGACCGGGCCCGCGCTCCCGCGAGCGAGTACAGCGCGAGGATGACCTCGCCGCGCCCCGCGTCGAGGAGGGCGGCGACGCGGGTTGAGGTGCGCCCGCGCGCGGTCTCCGCGAGCACCTCGAGCGTCGGGACCGTCTCGATCGGGACGTCGGTCGCGCGGCCGAGCGCCCAGGCCGTGGCGAGGCCGACGCGCAGGCCCGTGAACGAGCCGGGGCCCGAGCACACCGCGATCCGGTCGCACTCGGCGAGCGTGGCGCCGGCCGACGCGAGACAGCGCTCGATGGCCGGCAGAAGCTCCTCGGACGCGCGGCGATCCGGCGGAAGAACCTCTTCCCACACGCCGCCTCGCGCGAGGAGCGTCACGGAAGGAGTCGGGCTCGCGGTATCGATCGCGAGAATCTGCATCGCGGAAGGGCCCTCGGGCGCGGGTATGCTAGCACCCGGGTGAGCTCGCCCCCTCCGCGCGTCACGCCGATGCTCCGGCAGTACTTCGAAATGAAGAGCCGGGTTCCCGACGCCATCCTCTTCTACCGGATGGGCGACTTCTACGAGATGTTCTTCGAGGACGCCCGCGAGGCGGCACCGCTGCTCGGGATCGCTTTGACCGCGCGCCATCGGGACTCCGACATCGAGGCGCCGATGTGCGGCGTGCCGTGGCACAGCGCGGACCAGCACATCGCCCGGCTGGTCGCCGCCGGGCGCAAGGTGGCGATCTGCGACCAGGTCGAGGACCCGCGCGCCGCGAAAGGGCTCGTGCGGCGCGACATCACCCGGATCGTCACCCCCGGAACCGTCGTCGACCCGAGCGCTCTGCTGCCCGATGCCCCGTGCTGGCTCGCGGCGCTTACGCCGGGCGACCCCGAGTGGGGCCTGGCCTTTCTCGACCTTTCCACCGGCCGCTTCCACGCGGGGACGCTCCCGCCCGAAAGACTCGCGGAGGTCTTCGCGCTCTTCCGGCCGCGCGAGGCGCTCGTGCCGGAGGGTTGCGATCTGCCGTTCCCGACGAGCGCGGCCGTGTCCCGGCGGCCGCCGGAGTGGTTCGGGCGCGCCCGCTCGGAGGCGCCGGCGGAGACTCTCGCCCGCCTCGACGGCGTGACGGGAAGCGCCGCCGCGGCCGCGCGCGCCTACGCCGGCGAGATGCGCCCGCGGGGCCTCCCTCACGTCCTCCGGCCCGAGCCGCTGCGCTTCGACGAGCGCATGCGCCTGGACGCGTCCGCCGTCGCCACGCTCGAGCTCTTCGAGTCCTCCGACGGCGACCCCCGGCGCAGTCTCTGCGCGCTCCTCGACCGGACGCGCACCGCGATGGGAGCGCGGGCGCTGCGCGAAGCGATCTCCCGGCCGTCGCTCGACTCGGTCGAGCTCGAAGACCGCTGGGACGCGGTCGAGGAGCTCGTCGGAAAGCCCGCGGTCCGCGAGGCCCTGCGCGTCGAGCTCGGCGGCGTCGGCGACCTCGAGCGGCAGTTCGGTCGCATTGCCGTCGGCACGGCGGGCCCGCGCGACGTCCTCGCCTGGGCCTCGGGTTTGAAGCGCCTTCCCTCGGTGCGCGCGGCGGGCGAGACGCTCGCCTCCCCGAGACTCCGCGCGCTCCTCGACGGGATCCCGGACGTCTCCGACCTGGCGGATCGCGTCGACAGAACCGTGGCGCCGGACGCGCCGGCCCTCGCGTCGGCGGGAGGCGCGATCCGCGCGGGCGCCGACGCCGAGCTCGATTCGCTGCGGGACCTGCGGCGCAACGCGCAGGGGGCGCTGCTCGAGGTCGAGGCGCAGGAGCGGCAGCGCTCCGGTATCGCGAACCTGCGGGTGCGTTTCAACCGCGTCTTCGGCTATTCGCTGGAGGTCGGCGCGGCCCACCGGGACCGGGTTCCCGCCGACTGGATCCGCCGACAGTCGCTCGCCAACGCCGAGCGGTTCGCGACGCCCGCGCTGAAGGACCTGGAGGCGAAGATCCTCGGAGCCGAGGAGCGGATCGGCGAGATCGAGCTCCGCCTCTACTCCGAGATGCTCGTGGATCTCGCTGCGGGCAGCGACCGCGTGTCGCGGGCGGCGGCGGCGATCGCCGGAGTCGATCTCCACGCGTCGTTCGCGGAGCTCGCGCAGTCGGCGCGGTGGGTCCGCCCGAAGCTCTCCGCCACCCCGCGGATCTCGATCCGGGACGGGCGCCACCCGCTCGTCGAGCACCACCGGCGGGAAGAGCCGTTCGTGCCGAACGACTGCGACCTCTCGCCGGAGAAGCGGATCCTCGTCATCACCGGCCCCAACATGGGGGGCAAGTCCACCTACCTCCGGCAGGTCGGAACCATCGTGCTCCTCTCTCAGGCCGGATCCTTCGTTCCCGCGGGGAGCGCGGAGATCTCGGCAGTCGACCGGATCTTCACCCGCGTGGGGGCGGCGGACCACCTTTCACGCGGGGAGTCGACGTTCATGGTCGAGATGCTCGAGGCGGCGGCCATCGTGCGCGAGGCCACGGCGTCGAGCCTCGTTCTCTTAGACGAGGTCGGCCGCGGGACGTCCACCTTCGACGGGCTCTCGATCGCCTGGGCGCTCGTCGAGCACCTCCACGACTCGCCCGAGAAATCCGGCTTCGTCCTCTTCGCGACGCACTACCACGAGCTCACCGAAATCTCGCTCGTCAAACCGGCCGTCGCCAACGCGACGATGGCGGTCAAGGAGATCGGCGGCCGGGTCGTCTTTCTCCGGAAGGTCGTTCCCGGCGCCGCCGACCGCAGCTACGGGATCCACGTCGCCGAGCTCGCCGGCCTGCCCGCGGCGGTGACCGCGCGGGCGCGGGAGGTTCTCTCGAATCTCGAGAAGCAGGAGCTCGACATCCAGGGAGCGCCGGTGATCGCGCGCCGGGGCGGCGAAAGCGCTGGCGAAGGCCAGCTCCTCCTCTTCACGGGCGCCGAGGAGCTCGTCCTCGAGAAGCTCCGCGAGGCGGACGTCGATCGGATGACGCCGATTTCCGCGCTCTCGTTTCTCGCGTCGCTCCAGGAACGGTTGAAGGGGTGAGTCCCGGCGCATCGGGGCTCTTCGGGGTCGGAATCACCGGAACCGTCCTCGAGGAGACGGAGCGCGCGATCCTCGAGCGCGACCCTCCCCGGGCCGTGATCCTGTTTCGGCGGAACATCGAGGCGGAGCGCCAGGTCGTGGACCTCGTGCGGCAAATCCACTCCCTGCCCGGGAGGCCGTTCGTGTGCGTGGACCAGGAGGGCGGGCCCGTCGATCGGCTCCGCGACGTCGTCGCCCCATTTCCTTCTTTTCACTCCGCGGCGCGAGCGGGCTTCGCGCGACGGGCCGGGGAGCTCGCCGGGGAGGCGTGCGCGCGATTCGGATTCGAAGTCGATCTCGCGCCGGTGGTGGATCGCCGGCTGCCGGGCGCGGGAGAGACGGTGCTCGGCGAGCGCGCCGTGGACGAGGACCCGGACGCCGTCGCGCGGGCAGCCCGGGAGTTCCTGCGGGGTCTCCACTCGCGCGGCGTGGGGGGGTGCCTCAAGCACTTTCCGGGGCTCGGGCGCGCCGCGAGCGACACGCACCTCTCTCTTCCCGTTCTTCCGGAGGGGGAGGTCGAGCTCCAGCGCGATCTCACCCCGTTCCGGGCTCTGGGCGACCTGGCCGGCGCGATCATGGTCTCGCACGCCGCCGGGCCGGACGGCGTGCCGGCGTCCCTCTCCGCCGCCGTCGCAACCCGCCTCTTGCGCGAGGAGATCGGCTTCGAAGGCGCCGCGTTCACCGACGATCTGGAGATGGGCGCGCTCCGCGCGTTCGGAGGGCTGCCCGAACGCTCCGCCGCCGCGGCCGCCGCGGGCTGCGACCTTCTGTGGGTCTGTTCACGGATCGAGGAGTATCCCGACTGCGTGCGTCGCGTCGAAAGCGACGTCCCCGAAAACCGCCGCGTCGAAGCTGCGCGACGGATCGAGCGTTACGAGAGGCAGCTCGGGGAGCTCAAGCGGAAGGAGGTCCCTCCGTCGCGACCCCTGGAGGTCCTGGCCGCCCACGTCGCCGCGCTCCGGGAGACGATCGCGGAGACGGAAGGCTAGCCTCGGTTCGCGGCGCGAGCGCGACGGCTAAAACGGCACGTCGTCGTCGTAAGCCGCGACCGGCTCGGCGGCCTCGCTCTCCTCCTTGGCCGGGCGGGGCGCCTCGGACCGATCCCGCGGCGGTGAAAGCATCACGACGTTGGACGCCTTGATCTCGGTCTTGTAGCGCTTCTGCCCGTTCTGGTCTTCCCAGCTCCGGGTCTGAAGGCTGCCCTCGACGTACACCATCTTCCCCTTGTGGAGGTACTCGCCGCAGATCTGCGCGAGCTTCTCCCAGGCGACGACGTCGTGCCACTCGGTCCGTTCCTGCTTCGCCCCCGACGCGTCCTTCCACGTCGTGGACGTCGCGACCGAGAAGCGGGCGAGCGACGTGCCCTGTGGTGTGGTTCGGATCTCGGGATCCCGCCCCAGGTTGCCGATCAGAATGACTTTGTTGACGCTGGCCATGTGTTCCTGTCTCCTTTCAAGTACCTCGGAGAATATCGCGCGGAGTCGGGACAATTGATGTCCGACAAAAAGAGTTGTCGCGCGCTCTTACAATGAGGCGGTCGATGACGAGCACCCCGTCTTGAGCGACGTCGCGCTGCCGGCGGATGAGGCGCGCGGAAGACTCGTCCGTTCGGCGTCGGTCATCACGCTCCTGACCCTCGCGTCCCGCCTGACCGGCTACGCGCGGGACCGGGTCATCGCCGCGTTCTTCGGGGCGAGCGCCGCGAGCGACGTCTTCTACACGGCCTTCCGCATCCCCAACCTCCTCCGCCAGCTCGTGGCGGAGGGTGCGCTTCCCGGCGTCTTCATCCCGTCGTACACCGAGAAGCTGAAGAAGGGGTCGGTGGAGGACGCGCGGCTCTTCGCCTCCCGCATCCTCTCCGCGCTGACCGTCGTCGTCACGGCCATCACGGTCCTCGGGATCGTCTTCGCCCCGGCGATCGTGAAACTGCTCGCGAAGGGGTTCGCGTCGACGCCCGGCAAGCTCCCGCTCACGACGTTCCTGACCCGCCTCATGTTCCCGTACCTCGTCTTCATCTCCATCGCCGCGCTGCTGCAGGCGATCCTGAACGCGCACGGCCGGTTCGCGGTCTCCGCGATGTCCCCGATCCTCCTCAACCTCTCGATCGTCCTCGCCGCGGTTCTGCTCTCGCCCCGCTTCTCCGAGCCGATCGTCGCGCTCGCCATCGGGGTGCTCGTCGGAGGAGTCCTCCAGATGGCGATCCAGATCCCACCGGTGCTCCGGCTGGCGGCGATCGGCAAGTGGAGCTTGAACTTTTCCGATCCCGCCGTGCGGGCCGTCTTCGTGCTGCTCCTGCCGCGCCTCTTCGGCTTCGGCATCTACGCCATCAACAACGCGCTGTCGACCCGCTTCGCGTCCGTCTTCGGAGACGGGGCGGTGTCGTACCTGACGTTCGGCAACCGGGTCATCGAGCTCGTGCGCGGCGGCTTCGTCATCTCCGTGTCCACGGCCATCCTTCCGCTGCTCGCGCAGCAGGCGCTCGAAAAGGACTCTCGCTCCTTCAAGGACACCCTGCGCTTCGGGCTGCGCCTCGTGGCGTTCGTCACGATCCCCTGGGCGGTCGGCCTCGTCATCCTGCGGGAGACGGTCATCGCCGCGCTCTTCCAGGGGGGGAGGTTCGGACTGCAGGCGACGGCCGCAACGGCGGAGGCGCTTTCGTTCTACGCGCTCGGCCTTTTCTTCATCTCGTCGAACAGCCTGCTCGTGTTCGCGCACTACGCGCGCAAGGACACGCGGACTCCGGTTCTCTGCGCCGCCGTGGACCTGACCGTGTTCGTCACCGTCTCGCTCGCGCTGCGCCCGTGGGGGGTCGCCTCCGTAGCCTTCGCGACCTCGTGCGGCGCCGCGGCGAACTTCGTCCTTCTCCTCTCGATGCTCCGACGGCGGGAGGGCCGGCTCGGCGGACGCGAGCTCTTCGCCTCGCTCGGGCGGGTGATCGTCTCGGCGGCAGTCATGGCGCTCGTCGTCGGGAGCGCCGCCTCGTGGGCACTCGCCGCGCATCCGCCGCGGACCGTCGGGGCGCGCTTCCTGTTCCTGATCATCGCGACGCTCGCGGGCATGGTGGTCTACCTGGGCACCGCGCTCCTCCTCCGTTCCCGCGAGCCCGGCGAATTCGTCCGCCTCCTCACGCAGCGGCGGCGCCGGACGCCGTCCGCGTGAAGCTCGTCATCCAGCGGGTCTCGCAGGCGGAGGTCCGGGTGGCCGGACGCAGCGTCGGGCGCATCGGGCGCGGCTTCCTGGTGCTGCTCGGAGCCGAGAAAGGCGACGGCGAGGCCGCGGCGGACGAGGCTGCGAGGAGGGTGGCCGGCCTTCGGGTGTTCAACGACGAGACCGGCCGGATGAACCTCGATCTCGCGGCCGTCGGAGGAAGCGTGCTCGTCGTGTCCCAGTTCACGCTGGGCGCGGATCTCTCCCGCGGGCGGCGCCCCGGTTTCGAGAGGGCGCTGGCGGGGGAGGGCGCGCGACCGCTCTACGAACGGTTCGTCCGAGCCCTCTCCGAGCGCGGAGTTCCCGTCGCGACCGGCGAGTTCGCCGCGATGATGGAAGTGTCGCTCGTCAACGACGGCCCGGCGACGTTCATCCTCGAAGTGGGGTCAGGTATTCACGAGTCGGGCAGGCGCTGACCGAGGGAAAGCGTTCTTGCCATATTGCGAAGCAATGTGGCAAGTGGAGACCTGACCCCACTTGTGGCACCTGACCCCGCATGTGGCAAGTGGAGACCTGACCCCATTCAGATCACCGTCATCGGCACGAGTGTGAAACAGAGCAGGAAGACGGCGAGGCACAC
>DATIBN010000204.1:0-2416 GCA_035457525.1 Thermoanaerobaculia bacterium
CGGGCGGACGGGGCGTCTCTCCTGACGATGAGCGCCCGTCGCGACGCCGACAGCCGATCCGATCGCACCGACCGGGCAGTCCTGTGGTTCCTCCTCGCACTCGGGGTGGCGCTCATGCTGCTCGCTGCCGGCACCGCGCGCGGCGAGGAGACGGCGAGCCGGACGGACCGGATCAGCGCCACTCTCCCCGCCGGCGCGACGGTCCGCCTGGACAACGTCTCCGGCGACGTGATCGCCGTACCGGGTCGCGAGTTCCTGGCCGTCGCGACGATCGTCGTCGCGGCGCCGGATCGCGCCCGCGCCCGGGACGTCCTCGAAAAGGTGCGCATCGTTCAGCGGCGGGAGGGGGACGTGCTCTCGATCGAGACCCGGTGGCCCGAGAGCCGCTGGCGGCTCGAGCGAACGGACGGCCGCTCCGGTCGCCGCCGGCTCCTGGCGCGGTGCGAGGACTGCCGGATCAACGCACGATACGAGGTCACGATCCCGCCGGGGGTCGAGGCGATCCTGGGCACGGTCAACGGCGACGTCCGGGCTCGGGACCTCGATGGGGACCTGCGCCTCCGGACGGTCAACGGAAGAGTCGAGGCGACCGGCGTGCGCCGCTCGCTCGACGCGAAGTCCGTCAACGGCGACGTCGTCGGCTCGGCCGTCGCGGCGCCCGCAGGCGCGGCCTACGAGCTCGAGACGGTGAACGGGGCCGTGCGGCTGACGCTTCCGAAGGACGCGCGGTTCGACCTGTCCGCGTCGACGATGCACGGGTCGATCGCATCCACGTTCGCTCTCCCGCGCGGCGAAGGCTCGGACGAAGAGGTTCTCCTCCGGCGTCACCAGGAGAAGCTCGAGAAGAAGCCGGTCCGCAGGATCGTCGTCCGGCGGAAGGACGGCGAAGAAGACGTGGTCGTGGACCTGAAGGAGCTCGAGAAGGAGCTCGAGGAGTCCATGAAGGACGTCGACGTCGAGATCCGCCGCGCGATTCGCTCGGTGGAAGAGGGCGTCTCGCAGAGCGTCCGCGAGGGGGTCGCCGAGGGGATCCGGCAGGGCGTTCGCGGAGGCGTCCGCGGCATGCGGGCGCTCGCCCTGCTCGACCCGCGCCGGTCCTACTCGGGGCGGGTCGGGGACGGCGGCGCAACGGTCCGTCTCTCCGCGCTGAACGGATCGATCCTCCTCCTCGCGAGCGGAAGCCGCCCGGAGGACGCGAAGCCGATCGTCTCCCAGCGCCGCTCCTTCACGGTGACCATCCCGGAGGTCCGGGTCCGCGTCCCCGAGGTTCCGGCCGCGCCGCAGCCCGTCGTCGCCGTCCCGCGCGCTCCCCGCGCGCCGCGCGGCGTGTGGACGTTCGAGGCCCCCGTCGTACGGGGCGACATCGCGGGCGACTTCCTGGCGACGAGCGGGACCTCGAGCTACCGGATCGGGAACGTCTCCGGACGGGTGAAGATCCTCACGCATTCCGGGGAGATTTCGCTCGCTTCGGCGGGGGGCGACGCCGACGTGAAGACGTTCGGCGGAGACATCCGCCTGGGTCCGGTGAAGGGCGACCTCGCCGCGCAGACGCTCGCGGGAGACGTGCGGGTTGGGACGGTCGCGGGCTCCGCGCGGGTCGAGACGTCGGGCGGGGACATCCGCATCCAGAGCGTGGACGGCTGGCTCCGCGCCCGGACCGCCGGCGGCGACATCGTCGTGCCGCTCGTCGGCGGCCACGTGGACGCCGCGACGGCCGGCGGGGACGTCCGGATCGCCGTGGGGGCGCGCCAGCTCAAGGAGGCGATTTCGATCGTCAACGGCGGCGGGGACGTGGCGCTGGTGCTCCCGGCCGACTTCAAGGGCGAGCTCGACCTGACCGTGACCGACGCCGATCCGTCCGAGCCCGCGATCCGCTCCGAGTTCCCGGAAGTGTCGATCTCCCGGAAGAACGGGACCGTCCACGCCACGGGGTCGGTCAACGGGGGCGGAGAGAAGGTGAAGGTCTCGACGAGCTCCGGGACGATCCGGCTGAGCCGGGGGCCCGCCGCCCAGAAATGACGACCAAAGGCGTCATCCCGAGCGCAGCGAGGGATCTCTCGTGTTTTCCGAGAGATGTCAATTAGCGCCTAACCAGAGTCCTCCGAGCCGCGTCCAAGAGAACGACGCAGCACTCCTTTTCGGCGCGACGAGAGTCGCGCCCCTTTTTTTGGGGGGGACTCCTCGGGGCTACCGGACCAGGTGGTATCGCGTCTGCCGCTCGAGGACCCAGCTCACTTTTCCGTTTTCGTCCACGACGGCGTCCTCCTCCTGCGCTGACCGCAGGGGCTGGCCGTCCCACTCGGCAACGGCGCTCGTCGCCTCGAGCTCGATCGAGAACCACGTCGAAGGGAGCAGGAGCACGTCGCCACGGCCCGGCACCCCCTCCTGGCGGTCCCACAGGCCGATGATCGGGCCG
>DATIBN010000205.1:0-9266 GCA_035457525.1 Thermoanaerobaculia bacterium
AGCAGGCCGGTGAACGTGAGGACGAGGAAGAGGAAGAACGTCACGCCGCCCGCGCACCACGTGTACCGCATCTTGACGCCGGACTTGCGGGTCTTGACGGGGTGGAGGTGGAGGACGACGTTTCCGAGCATCGCCAGGACGCGCTTGCGGTTCGTATTGGGGATGCCGACCCGGAAGACGGACTTCCAGAACTGGCTCTCCACGACGGACTCTTGAAACTGGTTCCACCGACGACCCAAATCAACCTCCGGGGACAGACCCCTTTTTCAAAAGTGGGGACAACTTCCCGGGGACAGACTGAAGTCTGTCCCCTCCTCTACGTCATTTTTTGCGAAAGACCTCAGATCGGATTCACGGGCCGAATCAACCTCCGGGGACAGACCCCTTTTTCAAAAGTGGGGACAACTTCCCGGGGACAGACTGAAGTCTGTCCCCTCCTCTACGTCATTTTCACGAAGGACTTCGGATCGCTCCACTGGCCGCGCTCGTAGAGATAGCGCGTCGCCTTGTCGACGACGAGCTGCCCGTCGTCGGCGGACACCGCGATCTCGGCGCGCTCGAGGGGCCGCGGCGTCGGGCCCTCGAAGTTGACGCCCGACATGTAGTACCCGGAGCCGTGGCAGGGACACTTGAACTTGTTCTGCGCGGCCAGCCAGTTCGGCGTGCAGCCCAGGTGGGTGCACCGCGCGACCAGGGCGTAGATCGACTCGGTGCTCCGCACGATCCAGACGCCGTATTTCTCCTTCCAGCGCTCGTCCACGCCGAAGGAGTAGGTGGAGGGGTCGCCCGCCTTGAAACGGGTCGGCGGCTCGAAGAGAACGTTGGGGAAGAGGAAGCGGAGCGTGGCGGTCAGGCCCGCGCCCGTGGCGGCCGCAAAGCCGACCCAGGCGACCGTCATCCATTTGAGTGTCGAACGCCGTGTCACCCCGTCCGGCAGGACGTCCGGAGCCGGCGGTGCCGTCGGCTCGATCACCCTCTTCTGCGGTGTCGACATGCCCCGCGCGAGACTACCAGAACCGAAGTGAAACGCTCAACATCAGGCGGCTTTGCGCCGCGTCGCGTCGATCGCGTCGCGGGCTGCGGCGCGGACGCGCAGGTTCGGATCTTCCCGCGCGACTTTTTCGAGCAGCGGCAGGCTCCCCTCGTCGCGCAGCAGCGCGAACGCCTTCAACGCGTTCACCATCGCCGTCTCGGCCTGATCGGAGGAGAGCTGCGCCTGTCGCGAGAGCGTCTCGCGGTCCACAATCGAGCGCAGCACCGCGACTCCGGTACCGTCCCCGAGCGAGGCCAGCGCGATCGCCGAGTTCCACCGCACGTCCGGGACGCGGTCTTCGAGCAGGACCTTCAAACGGTCGACGGCGCGCCGGTCGCCGAGCTTTCCCATCACGTAGGCCGCCATCTTCCGCACGCCGGGGTCCTCGGAGCGCGACGCCTCGAGCACCGCGTCGAAGCCGCGAGCGTCGCCGACCATCCCGAGCGCCCAGATCGCGTACAGGCGCGTCTCCGGGTCCGGATCGCGGGTCGCGGACACCAGGTCCGGTACCGCCGCGCGATCCCCGAGCTTTCCCAATACCAGCACGAGGTACCGGCGCACCCGGACGTCCTCGGGACGGGACGGCGAGAGGTTGCGAAAGAGGTGCAGGCTCTCGGACGCGATGGCATCGCGTTCGGGGCCGGGTTTCATCCCTCCGATCCGCCGGGACAGCTCGAACGCAGCCTGCCACCGCCGCCCGGCCGATCCCCCGCGCACCTCCGCCAGGTAGTCCCGCGGCGAACGCCGCTCGAAGGTCATGAGCGAGAAGACCAGGAAGATGCCGACGGCGGTCCCCACGACGAGGAGCGGCAGCACGAAGAATCGGACGACGAGGCGTCCGGCCGGCGTACCCGGGGAGGTCTCTTCGTCGTCGGTGAACCGATCCTCGGAGTCCGGCCCCTCGCTCACAGGACCGACAGGTACCGCTTCGCCTGCGTGATCGGATTCGGGACGAAGATCGCGTCCTTGTCGCAGACGGTCTCGCAAAGGCGGCAGGAGACGCAGGGCCCGGCGTCTACTTCGGCGATCTTGTGGAACGTCTCCTGGAGGGGGTCGTCGATCAGGTAGATGCAGTCGAACGGGCAGATGTCGATGCAGAACTCACAGCCCGTGCAGAGGTCGCGGTCCACGATCGCCTTCGGAATGTCGCGCGGCTTCACCTTCTCGACGAGCTCGCCCTTCTGGTCCTGGATGCAGGAGACCGGGCAGTAGCGGGCGCACACGGAGCAGTCGATGCAGCGGTCGGCGTGGATGACGTACTTCTCGTTCTTGTCCCCCGTTATGGTGTGCGTGGGACACTTGATCTCGCAGACCCCGCAGCCGATGCACGTATCGGTGATGAAATGCGGCATTGCCCTCGTAAACCTTGATAGTGACCGACTTATTCTGCCCCGATAGACTCGGGAACGGTATCACGTCCGGAACTTTTCCCGGCGCATCACGTTGCAGAGGTCAGGAGATGTGTCCATGAAGGAGATCCGAGCCGTCGTTTTCGGGCTGGTCATCGTCATCCTCGTGGCGGCCGCGCTCGCGTTCTGGCGGCGGCCCGCTCCCGAGTTCTCGCGGGTCAAGGGCTTCAAGGTCGAGGTCAGGGAGCGCGAGGGCGACTCGACCCATCGCGTCACCTTCTCGGTGCCGTCCGGCCTCGTCTCCCGGGTCGCGAAGCTGTCGCCGATCCGCCGCTTCGGAGGGGAAATCCACACCGACTGGGACGGCGACGTCACCCCGCGCGACATCCTGACGGCCGCCGCGGAGAGCGCGCCGGGCAAGCCGGGGATCATCAAGAAGGGGAACAACACGATCGAGGTGCTCGCGGAGGGCACGGCGCTCGAAATCACCATCCGGGACGACTGGGGCAAGAGCGTCGCGCTGCGGGTCCCGCGCGCGATCGTCGAGAGCTTTTCGGGCGACCGCGAGATCACCCCGAAGGAAATCCTGCAGCGGATCGACGAGCTGGGCCCCGGAGACGTCGTGGTCGTCAAGGACGGCGACAAGGAAGTCACGATCACCGCCGAGCCGCGGTAAGGAATCCCGATCGTTCGCGGTCGGTTGTGCCTCCCGTGGCCAACCGTCTCGCGCAGGAAAAGAGCCCCTACCTCCTTCAGCACGCCGACAACCCGGTGGACTGGTATCCCTGGGGCGCCGAAGCCTTCGACCGCGCGAAGGAAGAGGACAAACCCATCTTCCTCTCGATCGGCTACTCGACGTGCCACTGGTGCCACGTCATGGAGCGCGAGTCCTTCGAGGACGAACGGATCGCCGGCCTCATCAACGAGAGCTTCGTGCCGGTGAAGGTGGACCGCGAGGAGCGGCCCGATGTCGACGACGTCTACATGACCGCGGTCCAGACGATGACCGGCAGCGGCGGATGGCCGCTGTCGCTCTTCCTGACCCCGGACGGCCGTCCGTTCCACGGCGGCACCTACTACCCGCCCGACGACCGCTACGGTCGTCCCGGCTTCCCGACCCTGCTCCGCGCGATCGCCGATGCGTGGAAGACCCGCCGCGAGGACCTCGAGACCTCCGCCGGCCGGATGGTCGAGCACCTGGACCTCGCCTCGCGAACGCCGGGCGCCGGACCCGACGTGGGCTCGGCCCCTCTGGACAAGGCCGCGCGGGCGCTGGCCGCGGAGTTCGACGCGCGCCACGGCGGCTTCGGCGGAGCGCCGAAGTTCCCGCCGGCGATGCGGATCGAGTTCCTGATCCGCGACTACCTTCGGACCCGGGAGCCGCGGGCGCGGGAGATGGTCGAGACCACCCTGCGCAAGATGGCGGCGGGCGGTCTCTACGACCACGTCGGCGGCGGGTTTCACCGCTACTCGACGGACGCCGAGTGGCTCGTCCCCCACTTCGAGAAGATGCTCTACGACAACGCCCTGCTCGCCCGGGCGTACCTGCTCGCGTATCGCGCCTTCGGCGGCGAGGAATACGCGCGGGTCGCGCGGGAGACGCTCGACTACCTGCTCGCCGAGATGACCCCGAGCGGGCCGGATGCCGGCTCCTCGCCGGCGGGCGGGTTCTTCGCGGCGCAGGACGCCGATTCCGCCGGGGAGGAAGGGACGTTCTACGTCTGGGATCCCGCCTCGCTCGGGGGCGCCGTCGGGAAGGACGCCTTCCCGATCGTGGCGGCTCGCTACGGAGTCACGGTGGCGGGCAACTTCGAGCACGGGCAGACGGTGCTTTCCGTCGTGAAATCCGTTTCCGATCTTGCGACGGAGTTCCGAACGACCGAGGCCCGGATCGAGGAGATCCTCCGCGAGTCGCGCCGACGGATGTACGAGGCGCGTTCCCGCCGCGTGGCGCCGGCAACGGACACGAAGCTCCTGACGGACTGGACCGCGCTCGCGATTTCCGCGTTCGCTCTCGCCGCGCGCGTCACCTCCGAGCCCCGTTACGAGGAGGCCGCGCGGCAGGCCGCCGACCGGATCCTTTCCCGCTGCCGGGTGGAGGGCGATCTCCTCCATCGCGAAAAGGACGGCGCTGCCGGAATCGCGGGCTTCGCGTCCGACTACGCGTTTTTCGTGGAGGCGCTGCTGGACCTCTACGAGGCCACGTTCGACCCGCGTTACTTCCGCGCGGCCGTGGAGCTCGCGAACGAGATGGAGGAGCGGTTCGCCGACCCGCGCGGCGGCTACTTCCTCGCGTCCGAGGGGCACGACCACCTGATCGTCCGGCCGCGCGAGCTCTTCGACGGGGCGACCCCGTCGTCGAACTCCGTCGCGGCGATGAACCTCCTGCGGCTGGCGACGTTCACGGGCGACTCGAAGTACCGGGACCGCGCCGAGGCCGTCTTCGCGTCGTTCGCGGGCTACCTCGATCGGGCGCCGGCCGCGTTCCCGCGGCTCCTCGCCGCGCTCGACTACCGGCAGGACGAGCCCCGCGAGGTCGTCCTCTCGGGTGAGCCCGGTGCGCCGGACTTCGAGTCGCTGCGCGCGGCCGTCTTTTCGAGCCCGGTCCGGAACCGCGTCGTCGCGCACGCCGGCCGCTCCCCGGGACCCGCAGAGCTGGCCCCTCTCCTCGCCTCCCGCGGCGCCTCCGACGGCGCGGCGCAGGCGTGGGTGTGCCGCAACTTCTCCTGCCTTGCGCCCACGTCCGACCCGCGCGAGCTCGCCGCGTCGCTCGATGTCTGATTCCGCCCGACCGACTTTCCGGGTCGTGGACCCGGTCGAGCCGCCGCCGCCCCCCTCCCGGCGTCGCGGACCCGGGATCGCGGTGATCGTCATCCTGATCTACGCGCTGCTGTTCCTGGCGGCGCTCTGGGTTTTCAAGAAGCCCTCCCGAGCCGCGAGCCCGGCGCCGCGGGCGGCTCCCGCCCCGCCCGTGAGCCGCGCTTCGCTCCTCGAGGGCTCTCCACTCGCGGGCGTGGCGCGGACGAGATACCTTGCCCGAATCGGATCCGAGCATTGCGACTGCGGATGTGAGCTGACGCTCCACGACTGCCTCGCGCGGGATCGCTCGTGCGTGCGCAGCCCGGAGCTCGCGCAGCAGCGCCTTCTCCCCGGCGCGCCGTGACGACCGGGCTCGTTTACGACGAGGCTTTCCTCCTTCACCGCGCGCCGTACGAACACCCCGAGAATCCCGAGCGGCTCTCCGCAATCTGGCGCCGCCTGACGGAAGGCGGCCTGGCGGATCGATGCGCGCGCGTCCCTGCGCGCGAGGCGACGCGCGGGGAGCTCACCGCGGTCCACACGCCGGCCCTCGTCGATCTCGTCGACGCAACCTCTCGTCGCGACTTCACGCAGCTCGACATGGACACCTACACGTCGCGGGACTCGGCGCGCGTGGCGCGCCTCGCGGTGGGCGGCCTGGTGGACCTCGTGTTGCAGGTGGTTTCGGGGAGCCTCACGAACGGGTTCGCGCTGCTGCGCCCTCCCGGGCACCACGCGGAGGTGAATCGCGCGATGGGTTTCTGCCTCTTCAACAACGTCGCGGTCGCCGCCGAGGCGGCGAGAAGGTCCGGCATCCGTCGGGTCGCGATCGTCGACTGGGACCTGCACCACGGCAACGGCACGCAGCACACGTTCGAAGAAGACCCCGACGTCCTCTATTTTTCGACGCACCAGCACCCGTTCTACCCGGGCACCGGCGCGACCCACGAGTTCGGGAAGGGCGCCGGACGCGGACGCATCGTCAACGTCGCGTGGCCGGCCGGGATGGGCGACGCGGAGTACCTCGCGGCCTTCGACCGCGTGCTCGCGCCGATCGCGCGCGCCTTCGAACCGGAGCTCGTCCTGGTCTCCTGCGGCTTCGACGCGGCCGCGGGCGACCCACTGGGCGAGATGCGCGTCTCCGCCGCGGGATTCGGCGCGATGACGCAGCGCCTGTCCGCGCTCGCGGGGGGGCGCCTTGTCCTCGCTCTCGAAGGGGGCTACAACCCCGGTGCGATCGCCGCCGCGGCGGCGGCCTGCACCTCCGTGCTCCTCGGCGAGGCTCTCCCGCCGCTCGATCCGGGCCCCCCGAACCCTGCCGCCGAGCGCGTGCTGCGCGAGGTCGTTCAAACCCACCGGAACTTCTGGCCGGGCCTCTGACCGTCATCCGCCGTTCACGTACCGGACCGGAGAATCGTGACGGTCTCATGAGAGCCCGGATCACCGTCCTGCGCAGTCTGCTGTTCGTCGCGCTTCTGCTGCCGTCTTACGCGACGCTGGCTTACGTCGTGCTGCCGGCCGTGTGGCGCCGGCACGTCGGCCTCCCTCCGGATCCGGGACCGCTCCCCCGCCTCTCGTACACGGCCGAGGGGATTCCGGCCGACCCCATCAACGTGGCGGTGACCGGCACCCGCGCCGAGCTCGTCGACGGGATGCGCGCCGCGGGGT
Source organism: Thermoanaerobaculia bacterium (assembly GCA_035457525.1). Taxonomy (GTDB): domain Bacteria; phylum Acidobacteriota; class Thermoanaerobaculia; order UBA5066; family Gp7-AA6; genus Gp7-AA6. Next base: position 6,850 of record DATIBN010000205.1, read on the forward strand.
GGCTCCCGGCGGACCGCATCACGCTCGTGAGCGGAATCCGCGACGCCGGCAGCATCCTCTTCGCGCGCCCGTATTCGTCGGCACCCATGAGCACGCACTTCGTCGCGCGACGGCGGCCGCAGGACCTCGCGTTCGAGCAGCTCGTCGGGAAGAGCCCCCGGCGGCGCCACCACGTGCGGTTCTGGCGGCACGGCGGTCCGGACGCGCAGGGTCGGTTCCTCTGGCTCGGGGCGGCGAGCTTCGATTCGAGCGTCGGCATCTCCCGCTTCACGGGAGAAGTCGTGCACCACATCGATCCGAGGATCGACCTCGAGCGGGACCGGCTCTTCGCGGATCTCGCGACCGCCGGGCGGGTGGACGGGCCGTCCTGGATCGCGGATTTCTCGCCCGCTCGCGCCGGCCGGAACGGAGGGGGAGACCGGTGGGTGACCGACGGGCGCCTGGTCGTCGCGCGGCTACTCGGGGACGAGCCGGAGGCGCTTCGTCGGCCCCTCGCCGATCCTGAAGTACCGTCCCGTGCTCCAGAGGGGCAGAAGGTCCCGGTAACCGGCTTCGAAGACATTGCCCGACTGGCCGGTCGTGTGAACGAAGAGGCTCGCCGCGGGATCGGAGAAGTCGACGATCTGGCGGTAGCTCGGTCCGTCGGTCATGCGGAACGAGCCGTCCAGCCGGTAGGCGCCGACGTTCACGGTCGAGGCGTCTCCGCCGTGCGCCGCCTCCAGGCTGAAGAGCGCCCTCAGTCCCTTGACCGCGTCGAAGATCCCGTGCGGAAACCGCGCGCGGTGCAGGCGGCCCCAGCGCCACCGGTCGGGGTCCGGTCCCAGGCGGTCTCGGAGCATCTCCACCGCTTCCCGTAGCGTCCGGGTCTTCCACGTCCCGCAGCTCTCGGACGCGGGCGTGCGCACGTCGTCGCACCAGGCCGACCCCGATCCCAGCGCCTGGATCAGGAAACGGGACCTCACCGTGCCCGCGGGCGCGCCCGCGAGCTCGTCCTCCGGCATGCGCGCGAGCGCCGCGTACCAGGCGGCGTAGATCGCGGCCGCCGGGGAATCCATCGAGAACTCCCGATTCCACGAGGAGAGCCGGGCGAGAGCGTCGCGGGAAGCCGCGTCGGCCGGCGCCGTGGGCAGCAGGAGCGGCAGGACCTCGGTCGCCTGGAGCGACACTTCGTCGAGCTGGATGGAGCGGACGTCCTCGACGGAGAGCTTCCCTTTCGCGAGGATCCGCTCCGTGATCCGCCGCGCCCGGTAGGGCTCGGGCCAGTCGCCCGTGATCGCATGCGGATAACGGGTGGACGCGACGCGGTTGTTCGCCGTCACGAGGAAGCCGCGCCGGGGGTCGAGGACGCGCGGGAGCTCCGCGAACGGAACGTAGCCGATCCAGTCGTCCTCCCCCGTCCCCGGGACGGGGAGAAGCCCGTCTGCGCGGGGCCGGATCGGTATGGCTCCGGACGCTGTGTAGCCCACGTGCCCGTCGGCATCCGCGTAGAGGAAGTTCTGCGGCGGCGCATGGAATCGCGAGACCGCCGCGAGGAAGTCGGCCCATCCGTTCGCGCGGTTGATGCCCTCGATCGCCTCCGCCGTCCCGTCGGCGTCGTCGAGGGCGGCCCACCGGAGCGCGACGGCGGCGCCGAGCGAATCCGCGCCGTCGAGGACGTCGGTGACGATCGGTCCGTGCACCGACCGACGGACGTCGACGACGACGTCGCGGCCGCCACGCACCCGGATGGTCTCGCGGCGGACCTCGAACGTACGGAACGAGCCGCGCCACCGGTAGCGCGACGGGTCCGCGGGATCGAGCTCCTCGACGTAGAGGTCCTGCACGTCGGGCTCGAGGCTCGTGAGCGCCCACGCGATGCGCGCGTTCGCGCCGATGACGACGCCCGCGATCCCCGGAAGCGTGGCGCCGGCGACCGAGTAGCCGGGCGCCGCGAGCCGCGCCAGGTACCACACCGACGGCGTGCGCAGGCCCAAGTGGGGGTCGTTGGCGAGGATCGGCTTTCCCGTGGTCGTGCGCGATCCGGAGAGGACCCAGGAGTTGCTGCCCCGGCCAGGATCGTCGTCGCGGGCGCCGATGCGGGCGAACGCGGCATCGAGCCGAGCGAGGAGCGGAGAGGACAGAGGCGCAGCCGGAGAGGACCCCTCACCCCGCGGCGCGCCGGGGAGGGGATCGGGGTGAGGAAGTTCCCGCCACTCTCCGTCTTCGAGAATCGTCGGCTTTTCGGGAACCGGCGGCAGCAGCTCGGAGGCGCGCTCCTTTCCCACCGCGGCGGCGAACCGCGCGCGGCGGATCTCGTTGCGCGCGTTGCCGGCGAGGTCCCAGGCCATGAGCTTCGCCCAAGCGAGGCTGTCCACCGGATCGAAAGGCGCGGCGGGGACGCGCAGGATCCGGAACTCGACCGGCCTCGCGGACGACGA
>DATIBN010000206.1:0-3481 GCA_035457525.1 Thermoanaerobaculia bacterium
CGAGCAGATACCCGCGGATGGCCCTGTCGTGTCGGGTCAAGATACTCCGACGGACTCTATTCCATTGAATTGACTCGGGCCGGCAGCGGCGCCGGGTGGTGCGATCATGAACCAACGCTGAACCCGCGGAATCCTGATCCCCTTCGTTGACACCCCCGCAGGCCGGCCGTAGAGTCGGCCCGGTCGAGGAATTCAACACGCGCGTTTCAACATGACGTTGCCATCCCGGTCGGGCTCCCATTCGAAGGGCGACTACGCCCACGTCCTCGAAGACGAGGCTCGCCTCGAAGCCCTCCGGCAGACGTCGCTCCTCGATTCCCCGCCCGAGGAGGCGTTCGACCGGTTGACGCGCCTCGCCACGGTCGTGCTCCATGTGCCGGTGGCGATCATCTCGCTGCTCGACCGGGACCGGCAGTTCATCAAGAGCGCGTGCGGGTTGTCCGGATCGCTCGAGTCACTGCGAAAGACCCCCCTGGAGCACTCCTTCTGCAAGCATCCCGTGGGGTCGGGCGAGCCGCTCGTCGTGGCGGACAACCGCAGGCACCCTGTCGTCGGCGACTACCCTGCCGTGACCGAGCTCGGTCTGGTCGCCTACGCGGGAATCCCGCTCGTCACCTCCGACGGCCATGCCCTCGGGACGTTCTGCGTCCTGGACGAGCGGCCGCACGACTGGACGGACGACGAAGTCGAGGTACTCCGGGTTCTCGCAACGTCGGCCATCCGCGAGATCGATGTGCGGCGCCGCGTCGGCGAGCTGCGAGCCATGACCGAGAACCTGCAGAGTCTCGTGGATTCCCGCACCTCCGAGCTCCGGGCGGCGGAGGAGCGACAGCGCGTCCTTCTCGAGGTCAACAACGCGATCGTCACCTGCCTCGACCGGGAGTCTCTGTTCAACGCGACCACGGAGGCGCTGAAGAGCGTGGTCCCGTTCGACCGCGCGGCGCTCCACATCTACGATCCCGTCAAGCAGGTCCTCCGGGTGTTCGGCGTCACGGGGCCGGCGCCCCTCACTCCGATCTTCCCGATCGGCACCGAATTGCCCCGTCAACCGAGCGGGCAGCAGAGCCGCAACGGATGGGTGCTCGATCACGGCGTGCCTCTCATCACGTTCGACATGCGGGATCCGCCTCCATTCCTGGAGCACGCCGCTCTCGTCCAGGGCGGACTTCGCTCGGCCGTCTCGGTCCCGATGTCCGTCAAGGGAAAGATCATCGGAACCCTGCACGTCGGAAGCCGCGTGTGCGGTGCCTACGGGGCCGACGAGGCCTCGCTGCTCCTCGCGATGGCCGAGCAGGTGGGGCTCGCGATCGAGAACCTGCTCGCGTACGAGGAGATCGAAGCGCTGAAGGCGCGCCTGGAGGAGGAGAACGTCTACCTCCAGGAGGAGGTTCGCACCGAGGCGGCTTTCGGCGACGTGGTCGGCGAGTCCCCGGCGATCCTCGGCGTCCTCGCGAGCGTGCGCAAGGTGGCGAAGACCGATTCCACGGTGCTCGTCACGGGCGAGACCGGCACCGGGAAGGAGCTGATCGTGCGGGCGATCCACGATCTCTCCCGACGGAAGGACAAGCTGCTGGTGAAGGTGAACTGCGCCGCGCTCCCGGCCGGAGTCATCGAGAGCGAGCTCTTCGGCCACGAAAGAGGGGCCTTCACCGGCGCGCTCATGCGGAAGACCGGCCGGTTCGAGCTCGCCCACAGGGGAACTCTCTTCCTCGACGAAATCGGCGACCTTCCCCTGGAGCTGCAGGCGAAGCTCCTCCGCGTACTGCAGGACGGCGAGTTCGAGCGCGTCGGCGGGACGCAGACCCTGAAGGTCGACGTGCGGTTGATCGCCGCCACGAATCGCGACCTCGAGCGCGCCGTCGCCGATGAGCGCTTTCGCGCCGATCTCTATTACCGCCTGAACGTCTTCCCGATCGCCATCCCGCCGCTCAGAAAGCGCTCGCAGGACGTGCCGCGCCTCGCCCGCCACTTCGCGATGCTGTACGCCTCGAAGATGGGAAAGAAGGTCGGCCCGCTCACCGCGGACGTCCTCGAACGGCTGACCGCGTACTCCTGGCCCGGAAACGTGCGCGAGCTGCAGAACGTCATCGAGCGGGCGGTCATCGTCTCCCCGAACGGCCGGTTCGAGGTCGGCGACTTCGCGACAGTGTCCGTCGCGACGGCCGGCGCGAGCGCGAAGCCGGATTCGCGCAGCCTCGAAGACGTCGAGCGCCAGCACATCGTCTCGGTTCTGGAGCAGACCGGCTGGCGGATCAGCGGCGAGCGCGGCGCCGCGAAGATCCTGGGCTTGAAGCGAACGACGCTCGAGGCCCGCATGAAGAAGCTGGAGATTTCCCGCCGGATCTGATCCTCTCTTTTTGCGGTCTGCCATCCCATTGGCATTCTGCCAACCCGTCGGCAACAACTCGCACGACGCGTTCCTTCGAATCCTCACTCACGACCTCGACTCAACTCCACATCCTTCAATCACTTTGACCTGTTCGCGCACGTCACGCGCGGTGGCGGCACGCGGCGTGCCCTTACACACGCTCATGCCGAGAAGCGGAGGAGGCCGATGTGACGTTGCGGATCACCCGCAGGAAAACACCACGTTCGCGCGCGACGCTCGTGCTCGAGGGGAAAGTCGCCGCGGAGTGGGCCGCCCTGCTCGAGCGCGAATGTTCCGGCCTCCTTCGCTCCCACCCTTCCTTGAGCCTCGACCTCTCGGGCGTGACCTTCGTCGATCGGGCCGGCCTGCAGGCGTTCCGGCGGCTCTCCCGCAGGGGAGTCGGGATCGTCTGCGTCCCCGGTCCCGTGGCGAGCGTGCTCGAGGGGGAGGGCATTCCCGTCACGTCGAGCTCGGAGTGAGTCGAATCATGAAGAAGATCACCTGCCTCGTTCTCTTCGCGGTCGCATTCGGATTCCGCCCTGCGCGGGCGGAGACTTTGACGGTCCCCGCCGTGACGTCGCTGCCGGTGGGCGCGTCGGCGAGTCCGTTCTTCTCGGACGTGCGGGTCTTCAACACGTCGTACACGTCTGCAGTGTCGGTGACGGCCGTGTACCGGTGCTACATCGGGACCTGTCCACCGGCGCCGCCGCAGACGTCCTTCACGCTCGCGCCGCGGGAGTCCCGGGCGTTCGACGACATGGTCGCGGCGACGTTCAATGCTCCGTCATCGGCGGGAGCGGCCGAGTTCACGAGCGCGGGAACGAGCGTGCGCGTGTCGAGCCGGCTGTTTTCCACGGCGCCGGTCCCGACCGTCGGCATGTTCATTCCGGGCATTCGCTCGTCGGAAGCGCACACGACGGCGGTGCTGACGCAGCTCGCCAACGGCGCCTTCCGCACGAACCTCGGCGTGTACAACGGCAACGACGCCGGAGCGCTGGCGACGATCAAGCTCTTCAACGGCACGGCGCTCCTCGGAGTACTGACGGTCCCGCTCGCGCCGCGCACGGGAACCCAGTTCAACCGGATCTTCGACGTCGTCGGCCAGGGCGCCGT
>DATIBN010000207.1:0-40623 GCA_035457525.1 Thermoanaerobaculia bacterium
AGCGGCGCGACGACGAGCCCCGCGGAACGCTTCGAGACCTCGAGAAACGGGCTCGCCGCGACGCGGCCGACCGCGGTCAACCTCTTCGCCGCGCTCGAGCGAGTGGAGCGCCGGTTCCGCGAGTCCGCCGGAAGTCCGCCGGAGGAGATCGAGCGCGTCCTGATTACGGAGGCCGACGCGATCGCGGAAGAGGCCCTGGACTCCTCCCGGCGACTCGGCCGCCACGGAGCCGCGCTCCTCGCGGCCGACTCGACCGTCCTCACCCACTGCAACGCCGGCGCTCTCGCGACCGGAGGCTACGGCAGCGCGCTCGGCGTCATCCGCGCGGCCGTGGAAGATGGAAAGGCGATCCGCGTGCTGGCGCCGGAGACGCGGCCTTTCCTCCAGGGATCGCGGCTCACGGCGTGGGAGCTCTCGCGCGAAGGAATCCCGGTGGACGTCATCACCGACGGAATGAGCGGCCACTACCTTTCCCGGGGCGAGGTCGCGGCAGTCGTCGTCGGCGCCGATCGGATCGCGGCCAACGGCGACACCGCGAACAAGATCGGGACGTACTCGATCGCCGTGCTCGCGAAGGAGAACGGCGTGCCGTTCTACGTCGCGGCGCCCACGAGCACGATCGACCTCGCCTGCCCGGACGGGACGCGGATCCCGATCGAGGAGCGTGCGGCCGCGGAGGTCCTGTCGTTTGCCGGGCACCCCATCGCCCCGCCCGGCGTCGGCGCCCGGCACCCGGCCTTCGACGTCACCCCGGCGCGGTACATCAGCGCGATCGTGACCGAGGAGGGGATCTGCCGGCCGCCGTACGAGCGCTCGCTCGCCGACGCCGTCGCGCGCGCGACCGCGAGGCGCGGGTCCGGCGCCCTCCGCGGCTGAGCACGGAAATCCATGCGCGTCCTCGGCATCGAAACCTCCTGCGACGAGACTTCCGTCGCCGTCCTCGACGGGGACGGGCGCGTCCTGTCGAACATCGTGTCCTCGCAGCTCGCGGCGCATGCGCCGTATGGAGGCGTCGTGCCCGAGATCGCGGCGCGCGCGCATCTCGAGAACCTTCCGGTGACGTTCGAGCAGGCGCTCTCGGAGGCGCAGACCGGCGTCGAGGGCATCGACGTCGTGGCCGCGACGGCGGGACCGGGCCTGATCGGCGCGCTCCTGGTGGGCTTGTCCGCCGCGAAGGCGCTCGCCTTCGCGCGCGGCGTGCCGCTCGTCGGCGTGAACCACCTCGAGGGACACCTCTTCTCCGCCTTTCTCCGGGGACGGGAGGATCCGGCGCTGCCCGTCGAGACCCCGTTTCACGGGCTCGTCGTCTCCGGCGGTCACGCGGAGTTCGTCCGCGTCGAAGCGGACCGGATCGTCCCGATCGCCCGCACGCGCGACGACGCCCCGGGGGAGGCGTTCGACAAGGTCGCGCGCCGCGCGGGGCTCGGCTACCCGGGAGGGCCGGTCGTCGACCGCATCGCGACCCGCGGCGACGGGAACCGCTATCCCCTGCCGATCGGGCGCGCCGGCGACGGCTCGCTCGATTTCTCCTTCTCGGGCCTGAAGACGGCGATGCTGCGCGAGCTGCACAAGCGCGGCGTCGACGGACGGCCACTCGATCCCGCTCTCCTCGACTCGGAGATGGCCGACCTCCTCGCGTCGTTCCAGCGCGCGATCGTGACGGCGCTGGTCGACCGAGTCGAAAGCGTCCACCGGGACGAGGGGATCCGGATGCTGGCGCTTTCCGGCGGCGTCGCGGCGAACTCGGAGCTGCGTCGGACGCTCTCGGCGTGGGGAGCGTCGCGGCGGGTCCCCGTGCTCCTTCCCGCCCGCGAGTTCACCACGGACAACGCCGCGATGATCGCTTTCGCCGGACTCCTGCGGTATCGCTCCAACGGCGGTCGGGCGCCGGAGGGGGCCGCCGCCCGGTCCCGGTGGCCGCTGGGAAGCTGATCCCGCGTCGGGGTGCGGGCCGATTGGACCTTAGACTCTGGGACCTCGTATGACCGACCCCCGGCGAATCCGCAACTTCTCGATCGTGGCGCACATCGACCACGGCAAGACGACCCTCTCCGACCGGATCCTCCAGAGGTGCGGGGCGGTCGCCGACCGGGAGATGCACGAGCAGATGCTGGACGACATGGAGCTCGAGCAGGAGCGCGGCATCACCATCAAGGCGCGCGCGGTCACGCTGAAGTACACGGCGCGGGACGGAATCGAGTACACCTTGAACCTGATCGACACGCCGGGTCACGTCGACTTCTCGTACGAAGTCTCGCGCTCCCTCGCGGCGTGCGAGGGCGCGGTCCTCGTGGTCGACGCGACGCAGGGAGTGGAAGCGCAGACCCTCGCCAACGCGTACCTGGCGATCCACAACAACTTGACGATCGTGCCGGTCATCAACAAGATCGACCTGCCCTCCGCCGAACCCGAGAAGGTCCGGGAGCAGATCGAGCAGGTCGTCGGGATACCCGCCCACGACGCGGTGCTCACGTCGGCGAAGCAGGGAATCGGCATCGATGACCTGATCGAGCGGATCGTGCGCGACGTGCCTCCGCCCGGCGGCGACCCTTCCGCGCCGTTGAAGGCGCTCCTCTTCGACTCCTGGTACGACCCATACCGCGGGGTGACGTCCTTCGTCCGCGTGTTCGACGGCACGCTCCTCCCGAAGAAGAAGATCCGCGCGATCGGTACGGGCCTCGTGGCGGAGGTCGAGGAGGTCGGCATCTTCACGCCCGGCCGCCAGCCGGTGCCCTCCCTCTCCGTCGGCGAGGTCGGTTTCCTCTGGGCGAACATCAAGGACCTCCACACGACCCGGATCGGCGACACCATCACGGAGCTCGATCGGCCGACGGCCGAGCCCCTGGCCGGCTTCGCCGAGGCGAAGCCGATGGTGTTCGCGGGGCTCTTCCCCACGGAGGCGGACGACTACGCGAACCTGCGCGACGCCATGGAGAAGCTCCGGCTGAACGACGCCTCGTTCACGTTCCAGCCGGAAAGCTCGAACGCGCTCGGCTTCGGCTTCCGCTGCGGCTTCCTCGGCCTGCTCCACATGGAGATCGTCCAGGAGCGGCTGGAGCGCGAGTTCGACCTCGACCTCATCACGACGGCGCCGGGGGTGAACTACCGCGTGACGACGACGAAGGGCGAAGTTCTCGAGGTCGTCAACCCGAACCACCTGCCTCCGCCCACCACGATCGAGCGGACCGAGGAGCCGTGGATCTCCGCCACGATCATCACGAGAGACGACTTCCTGGGCGGCCTGCTGAAGCTCTGCGAGGACCGGAGGGGGGTCCAGAGGTCGCTCGAGTACCTCTCGGCGAACCGCGTCGTCCTGTCCTACGACTTCCCGCTGAACGAAGTCGTCCTGGACTTCTACGACAAGTTGAAGTCGATCTCGAAGGGGTACGCCTCCTTCGACTACGAGTTCGCCGGGTACCGGGAGGGGGACCTCGTCAAGCTCGACATCCTGGTCAACGCGGAGCCGGTCGATGCCCTCTCGATCATCGTCCACCGGGAAGAATCCGCCGCCAAAGGAAGGTTGCTGGCTGCGAAGATGAAGGAGATCATCCCCCGCCAGATGTTCGAGGTGGCCATCCAGGCGGCCATCGGGTCGAAGATCATCGCCCGGGAGACCGTCCCGGCCATGCGCAAGAACGTACTCGCCAAGTGCTACGGCGGAGACATCACGCGGAAAAGGAAGCTCCTCGAGAAGCAGAAAGAGGGGAAAAAGCGGATGAAGCGAGTCGGACGGGTGGACATACCGCAGGACGCGTTCCTCGCGGTGCTGAAAGTCGAATGAGCGAGACGGCGGCGGCGGAAGTCCATCGGCCGAAACACTCGTCCGCGCGGGAGTGGTACGAGTCGCTTCTCGTCGCCGGCATCTTCGTGCTGTTCGTCCGGACGTTCGTCGTCCAGACGTACCAGGTGCCGACCGGCTCGATGGAGAAGACGATCCTCGTCGGCGACCACCTTCTCGTCAACAAGTTCGCCTACGCGCCGCGGCTGAAGGGATGGGAGAAGCTCCTCCCCTACCGCGACGTCCATCGCGGCGACATCATCGTTTTCAAGAAGCCGGGGGACGACGTCAACCCGGGCAACGTCCTCGTCAAGCGGGCGGTCGCGGGCCCCGGCGAGACCGTGCTCTTGCGCGACAAGAATCTCCTCGTCGACGGAAAACCCGCGGACTCGCCGGCCGTTCAGCACACCGACCCCGAGGTGTTTCCGAACGACCACGCCATTCCGGACATGGCGCGGCGCCGCGATCAGTTCGGACCCTTCCGTGTGCCTCCCGACTCCTGGTTCGGCATGGGCGACAACCGCGACAACTCGCTCGACAGCCGCTACTGGGGGCCGATCCCGCGGGAGAACATCTTCGGTCGGCCCACGATCCTCTACTGGTCGTACGAGGCGGAGCCGAACTCCCACGTGTGGCGCGGGCCGCTGGCCAAGATCCGGCAGCTCGCCGACGTCGCGATCCACTTCTTTTCCCGGACGAGATGGAACCGGATGTTCCGGCTCGTGCGCTGACGGAGCCCGCCGCGACGCCGGTCTCCGTCGAGCCGGTCGAGCCGGCGTTTCCCGACGACCTCGGCGCCGAACCGCAGGACGAACCTCGTTCTCGGGCGCGCGAGTATGCGGAGGCGATCCTCGTCGCGGTCATCTTCGCGCTCTTCGCCCGGACCTTCCTGTTCCAGGCCTTCCAGGTGCCCACGTCCTCGATGGAGAAAAACATCCTCGTGGGCGATCACCTGATCGTGAACAAGTTCATCTTCGCTCCGCACCGCCAGGGCGTCCTGTCGCGCCTCCTCCCGTACCGCAGCGTCCGGCGCGGCGACGTCATCGTCTTCAAGTTCCCCGAGGACCCGCGGCGCGACTTCATCAAGCGCACGGTCGCGCTGCCCGGTGAGACGGTGGAGATCCGGGACAAGGCGATCTACGTGGAGGGGAGGCGGCTCGAAGAGCCGCGGATCTTCCACGCCGACGATCGGGTGTGGCCGGACGACCCGGGCTTGCCCGACTCGTCCCGCCGCCGGGACCAGTCGCACCCGTTCACGGTGCCGCCCGACTCCTACTTCGCGCTCGGAGACAATCGGGACAACTCGTACGACAGCCGTTTCTGGGGGCCCGTGCCCGCGACCAACCTGAAGGGACGGGCGATGTTCGTCTACTGGTCCTTTCCCCTCGCGCCGTCCGGGCATCGATCCGTCCGGGAGCTCCTTTCGATCGCGCTGAACTTCTTCCGGAAGACGAGATGGGATCGAACTCTCCTGCCGGTCCGCTGAGGCCGGACCCTTCGACCCCCTCGTCCTGCGGTAAGATTTTGCGAGATTCCGGAGGAAGGGGAATGACAGGGAAGCGAAGCGTTCGCGGGCGCGGGAACATCGGCTGTCTGCTCTGGCTGATCGTGGTCGTGGCCGTCGGGCACGTCCTGTGGAAGGTCGTGCCGGTCAAGATCAAGACGTCCGCGTTCTACGACGTCATGCAGGAACAGGCTTCCTTCGGCTCGATCAAGAGCGAAGGGGCGATCCAGTACGAGATCCTCCGGCGGGCCGAGGAGCTCAAGATCCCCGTCACGAAAGAGAACTTCAAGATCGTCCGGACGCGCGAGGCCGTCACGGTCGAAGCCCATTACGAGATCCCGATCGAGTTCTTCGGAGGGCTCTACAAGTACGTCTGGAAGTTCGACCCGGTGGTCAGCCGCCCGACCTTCGCCGTGTGACGACCGGCCGGGCCCGGGGCCCCGCCCCGGATTCCGATCCGGGCCTGTAACCTTTTGACCCGCGGGAATAGCCGTTCCCGGGGTCACGTTCGGCGGCTCCAGGAGGAAGATTTTCCATGCGCGTCCTGCGTCCCGCACTGCTCCTCGCGGCCCTGGCCGCCCTCGCCTGCAACGCCGTCGCCGAGGCACCGGCAATCGGCGCTGCCGCCCCGGACTTCCAGCTGACGACGATCGACGGAAAGCCCTTCACGCTCTCGTCGGCCGCGAAGGACCACAAGGCGGTCGTCCTCATGTGGATCTCGACCCAGTGTCCCTACTCGAACGCCTACAACGCCCAGATGAAGGACCTCGCCAACGCCTTCGCCTCGAAGGGCGTGCTCTTCGTCGGGATCAACAGCAACAAGACGGAAGACTCGGCCGCCGTCATCGCGCACGCGAAGGCGAACGGCCACACCTTCCCGATCGTGAAGGACCCGAACAACAAGGTGGCGGACCTCTACGACGCCCGCCGGACTCCCGAGGTCTACGTCATCGATCCGGAGGGCAAGCTGCGTTACCACGGCCGGATCACCGAGAACCACGAGGATCCGGCGAGCTCTCCGGACCTGAAGAACGCGCTCGACTCGTTCCTCGCGGGCAAGCCCATCGCGCGGACCGAGACGAAGGCGTTCGGCTGCACGATCAAGCGGGTCTGAACGGGTTCGAGGTTTCCGGGCACAGGGTTCGAGGTTGAAGACGGGAATCCGGAGGGCGGTGACCGCCCTCCTTTTCGCTTTCAGCGCCGCTTCGACGCCGGCGGCTTCGCCGTCGCCCGTCGCGGGTGAGCTCGACGCGCCGGGGCTCACGCGAATGCTCGCCGGGCAGAAGGGCCGCGTCGTCCTGTTGAACTTCTGGGCCACGTGGTGCGTGCCGTGCCGCGAGGAGTTTCCGGATCTCTCGAAGCTTCAGAATCGGAACCGGGCCGCCGGATTTCAGCTGATCGGCATCTCCACGGATTTCGCGAAGCAGCGCGCCGCCGTGGACGCTTTCATCGCCGAGCAGCGTCCGGCCTTCCCCAACTACTGGAAGAAGAGCGGAGGCGACGAGGCGTTCATCGAGGCCGTCGACTCCAAGTGGGGGGGCGAGCTCCCCTTCTCGGTTCTCTTCGACCGCTCGGGCCGGAAAGTCCGCGTGTACTCCGGCTCCCTCCCGGTCGCCGCAGCCGAAAAAGAGATCCGACGGCTGCTCGCGTCGCGGTAGGCTGGCTTCCGGTGCGGATCTGGATCGGGAATTGCTTCCACGTGCGCTGCGGTTTGCGAAAAGCGGGCAGAGGCCCCGGAACAAGGAGACCAATCTCATGAAATCCCGGTCGTTCGGTAACGCGGCGGTCGCTTTTTCCGCCGTCGCTCTGTGGCTCGCGACCTCGGCCGCCTTCGGAGGGACGACGCGCGTCGTGCGCCGGGGCACAGGGGTCCGGCCGGCCTCGACCTCGACCTCCGCGGTCTCCTATTCCGTCGAGGTCCCCGTCGTCACGCGGGTGGTCGGCACGGCGCTCTTCCGCACGGCGATCGACATCTCGAACAACACGGCCTCCGGCACGACGGCCGCTCCGGTCGTCGCGCGCTTCCAGTACTCGTACAACCGGCCGAACCTCGACGGCACGGTCAGCTTCTTTCGCACGCCGATCCAGTCGCTGAACCTCCTCGCGTTCGACAACTTCCACACCGACGACTTCGTGCAGTACCTCGGGACGCTGCCCGGAGTCCTCCAGCCTGGAGCGGACCAGAGCTCCTTCGGCACCCTCCTCGTCACGTTCGAGAACCTTCCGTCGAGTCAGGGGTGGGAGGGGACCGTTTTCGCGCGCACGTACAGCGCCAACCCGACCGGCGGCGGAACCGTCGCGATCGCGTATCCCGCGTCGCTCTTTTTCGAGTCGGCGAACGCGACGCTGGTCGCCACGATCCGCGACACGCAGACGGCGCCGGACGCGCTGCGCCAGGCCGGATCGCTCCGGACCAACATCGGAATCCGCAACACGGACGTCCGCGGGACCGGGCAGACCGTCAGCGTGAATCTCGAGTTCTACGACGTCACGCCGGGCAACGCGACCAACGGGCAGCGGGTCGGAAGCGTGCTCACGCTCTCGAATCTCCAGCCGGGCGAAGTCCGCCAGTTCAACAACATCCGCGCCGCGGCGGCGATCCCGGACAACGTCTTCGGAATGCTCGTCTTTGCCGACATCGTCGGGGCCTCGGCCTCCAGCCCGACGATCGAGGGCTACGTGAACATCCTGGACGGAGGGACGCAGGACGGCGCTTTCTTCGAGATGAAGTGCGCCGACAGCGACGGCTGCGGCTAACAGAGGTCAGTGAGGGGGAGGGCCACGGCGCTTCCCCCGCGCGCCGCAGCTAGATTCGGGCCCTCAGACCCGCCGAGCCGATGTCGCGGCGGAAGTGCTTCCCGTCGAAGTCGATCCGGTTCGCCGCCTCGTACGCCCGCCCGAGTGCGTCGGCGAGCGACGGTGCGGTCGCGGTCACGACGATCACTCTTCCTCCGGCGGCGAGCAGCCGGTCGCCCTCCTGCTCCGTGTGGGCGTGAAAGAGCTCCACGCCCGGCACCCGGGCGGCCTCGGTCAGCCCGGAAATCACCTTCCCGCCGACGCTGACGCCGGGGTATCCGGCCGAGCAAAGGACGACGCCGGCACAAACCTCCGCCTTCACCTCCAGCGGAGAGAAAGCCTCGAGCTCGCCGCGGGTCGTCGCCGCCGCGAGCACGGCGGCCAAGTCGCTCACGATGCGCGGCAGGATCACCTCCGTCTCGGGATCGCCGAAGCGGGCGTTGAACTCCAGGACCTTCGGGCCGAGGTCCGTGACCATCAGGCCCGCGTAGAGGACTCCGCGGAAGGGCCGGCCTTCCGCGGCCAGACCCTTGAGGGCCGGCCAGATGATCTCCCGCAGAACCCGCGACGAACCCTCCGCGTCGAGCACTCCGGCCGGCGAGTGCCCCCCCATTCCGCCGGTGTTGGGGCCGCGGTCACCGTCGTAAACCTTCTTGTAGTCGCGCGCGGTCGGCAGCGCGAGCGCGAACTCGCCGTCGCAGATCGCGAGGAACGAAGCCTCCTCTCCGCGGAGGAACTCTTCGACGATCACGCGGTCGCCGGCGGCGCCGAACACCCGCTCGTCGAAAAAGAGCGCGAGAGCCTTGTCGGCCTCCGCGGCGGAATCCAACGTGAGAACGCCCTTTCCGCCGGCGAGCCCGTCGGCCTTGAGGACCACGGGATATCCGAACCGGTCGATGGCGGCGCGCGCCTCCCCGGTGGACCCGCAGATCGCGGAGCGCGCCGTCGGGATCTCGTGCCGGGCGAAGAACTCCTTCGCGAACACCTTCGAGGTCTCGATTTGCGCGGCGAGCCGGCTCGGTCCGAAGATCGGCAGCTCCCTTTTTGCAAACTCGTCGGCGATCCCCAGCGACAGGGGGAGCTCGGGACCGACCACGGTCAGGTCGATCCGGAGCTTCTCGGCGATGTCGGCGAGCTCGACGATCTCGTTCGACGCGACCGGAAGACAATCGGCGACCTCGGCGATCCCCGGATTTCCCGGGGCGCAGTAGATCTCGCCGACCTCGGAGCCCCGGGCGAGCGACCAGCAGAGCGCGTGCTCGCGGGCGCCCCCGCCGACGACGAGGATTTTCATGTGCGGTCATTCTAGCCCGCGCCCCTCGACCGTCGCGCCTTGCCGCGACCGCGGGGCGCGCCGCGCGAACGTCTCTCTCCGGAACCCTCTCGGACCGGTGACACCTCGAAGCGATCGAACCGGCCGGTGAACCCGATCAACGTCTCGAGGCTCGAGTACGGACCCAGGGTGAGGCCGAAGCGGCCCCGCTCGGTCGCGGCCACGGCGCCATCGCGGATGGCGCGCGCCTCGAAGACGATCGCCCGGCCGGACCAGGAACGCGACCCGTAGTTCACGACCCGGACGCGGCACAGCGTGACGTGGTCGCTCGAGCTGCCGTGGTCCCTCGCGATCGAGAACGCGAGCTCGGTCGAGGGCGCAGCCGCCTCCGGCGAGACCAGGGAGAAAAGCAGAAAAAGCACTGTCATCCCGACTCCTTTCCGGGCCGGGAGAACGCCTGCTCGATGAGGACCGGGCGAGAGTAGCGCGGGGGCCGGCGGGGCGGAAGTGTCGGCGTATTTGACACCCGCGCCGGGCGCGGCTACTGTTTCTCCGGCTCTTTGAATCACATCGAGAGTGGGTGAGGGACCGGCCCGAAGCCCCTCCGACGCGACGCGTCGCGAAGGAGGTACGAGCCCACGGCAACCGGATCCGCGCGTCGCGGCGCGGCTCGTCAGGTGCCAATTCCGGATTCTCTCGAAGCGCGGCGGGAGGCCGCGCGACGGAGAAGAAGATGCGAGAGGCGCCGCGACCGATTGAGTTCGACGACGCCTCTCGATTCGGGAGGCGTTTTCGTTCATGAGAAAAGACTTTCGAAAAGCCGTCGCCCAGGAGGTGCTGCTCGCCGACGGCGCCATGGGGACTCTCCTCGTGTCCCGCGGCGCGTCGCCCGAGCAGGCGAAGTCGCCCCTGAATCTCTCCGACCCGGAGGCGGTTCGCGAAGTCCACGAGGACTACTGCGACGCGGGCGCGCGAATCCTGACGACGAACACGTGGGATGCGAATCGCGTGAAGCTGACGGCGCACGAGTGGAGCGACTCTCTCGACCGCATCAACCGCGAGGGCGTCCGTCTCGCGCGCGAGGCCGCGGTCGGCGAGATGGTCTTCGTCGCGGGATCCATGGGCCCGCTGGGCGCGCTCGTGAAGCCGTACGGGACTCTGACGATGTCGCAGGTGCGGGAGATCTTCCAGGAGCAGGCGCGCGCACTTCTCGAGGCGGAGGTCGATCTCGTTCTGCTCGAGACGTTCGGCAGCCTCCTCGAGGCGGCGGAAGCGGTGCGGGCCGTCCGCGGTCTTTCGAGCGACGTGCCGATCCTGGCCGAGATGACGTTTCTCGCGGACGGGCGCACCGCTTTCGGGGAGAGCGCGGCGAGCTCGCTCCGGACCCTCGTCGCCGCGGGCGCCGACGTCGTCGGAATGAACTGCACCCTCGGGCCTCAGGAGACGCACGACGTCTTCGCGCGTCTCGCCTCGAGTGTCGCCATGCCGCTTTCGGTGATGCCCAATGCGGGATATCCGACGATGCTGCACGGCCGCAACGTCTACCTGTCGTCGCCCGACTACCTGCGCGAGTACGCGCAGGCGTTCGTGGACGCGGGCGCCGCGGTCATCGGCGGCTGCTGCGGCACGACTCCCGAGCACATCCGCGCGATGTCGAAGGTCGTTTCGGGAAAGAGGCGCGTGCCGGCATCCCCCGCCGCGTCGGTCGTGATCGAAAGCCCGTCGCTGCCGGCGGGCGAGCCCGTGATCGAGACGTCCCGCCTGAAGCGGCGCCTCGCCGACGACCGCGCGTTCGTCGTGACGGCGGAGATCGAGCCGCCGCGAGGCGTCGACCTGTCGGCGGCCATCGACGGAGCCCGGCTCGCGAAGGTGCACGGCGTCGACGCCGTGAACGTCACCGACAACCCCATGGCCCGCCTGCGCATGTCGTCGATCGCCGTCGCCGCCCTGATCCAGCGGGAGGTCGGTCTCGACTCCGTCGTGCAGATCACGACCCGCGACCGCAACGTCCTCGGCCTCCAGTCGGACCTGCTCGGGGCGGCGGGGCTGGGACTGAAAGCGCTCCTGTGTCTCGGCGGCGATCCCTTGAAGATCGGCGATTACCCCCAGGGAAAGCAGGTTTCCGAGGTGGACGTGCTCGGCCTCCTCCGGATGGCGAAAGGCTTGAACGCCGGCGCCGACCTCGCCGGCAACTCCATCGGGTCCGTCACCCAGTTCGCCATCGGCTGCGCCGCGAACCCGGCGGCCCAGGACCTCGACGTCGAGCGTTCGAAGCTCCGCGCGAAGATCGAGGCGGGCGCGAGCTTCGCCCAGACGCAGCCGGTCTACGACGTCGAGTCACTCGACCGCTTCCTCGCGTGCGAGGAGTCGCGCGCCATTCCAGTTCTCATCGGTCTCATTCCGCTGCGGTCACTCAAGCAGACGATGTTCTTCGCCAACGAGGTGCCGGGCATCGTCGTGCCCCCGTCGATCCAGGAACGGATGCGCCGCGCCGCCGAGAAAGGCCCCGACCACGAGAAGGAGGAGGGGCTGGCGATCGCGCGCGAGCTCGCGGTCGCGATCCGGGAGGTCGCCCGCGGACTGCACGTCATGCCGATGGGCAAGTACTCGGTCCTGGCGGACATTCTCGAAGCGCTCCCCGCTCCGGGCGAAAGAGCGCGGGCACAGGCCTAGGAATACCCATCCTCTCGGGGCCGTTTCGATCGAGGCTGCTTCCGATTCCATAGAATCCGGAACGTACCCGGCGGCGCGACTCCTGCGCTGATCCGGATGGAGGGAAAGATGAGAAAAGCCAACCGCGCCGTCACCGCGCTCGCCGTTTTCGGGCTGGCCGGCGTCCTCACCGCCGGAGCGCAGGCCCGCCTGAAAGGCAGGGTCTCCGACTCCGCCGGCAAACCGATCGAGGGAGCGACCGTCACGGTCACCACCCCCAACCTGCGGACGTTCAAGATGACTCTCAAGTCCGACAAGAAGGGTGAGTGGGGAACCATCCTGAACGACGCGACGATGCCGTACCACGTCCGGATCGAGAAGGAGGGCTACGCCCCCGCCGAGTCGGACAAGAAGGTCCCCGTCGGCGACGTCGGAGAGGTGAACGCGACGCTCGTGAGCAACGCCGAAGCGGCTGCGGCCGCCGGGGCGGCCGCGCAGGCGGTGGCGTCGCCCACGGACCAGGCGGCGTTCGCGTACAACGACGGAGTCGACCTGCTTTCCGCCGGAAACAAGGCGGGCGCCGAAGCGAAGTTCCTGGAGGCCGTCGGAAAGAACCCGGACCTGCCGCAGGGCTGGCAGGCGCTCGCCACGCTCGCCTACGAGAAGAAGGACTGGGCGAAGACCATCGAGTACGGCCAGAAGGCGGTCGATCTCGATCCGACGCTCACCAAGATGTACGGGGTCATGTCCGCAGCGGCCGCGCAGACGGGCGACAAGAAAGCGGCGGCGGAGTGGCAGGCGAAGTTCGAGGAAGCCAACCCGGAGACCCCCGAGGCGCTCTACAACAAGGGGATCGACGCCTACAACAAGAAGAAGATCAAGGATGCCGAGGCGATGCTCCTGAAAGCGGTCGAGGCGAAGCCGGACTTCGCGCTCGCGCACTTCTGGCTCGGGATGGCGTCGTTCAACCTGAACAAGAAATCGGCTGCGAAGGAGCATCTCGAAAAGTACCTCGAGCTCGAGCCCGAAGGGAGCGAGGCCGCGACCGCGAAGGAGCTGCTGCCGCTGGTCAAGTGACCGTTCGGTCCGAGCGAAGCGAGAATCCGAACGGTCATCCCGAGCGCGTGAGCGCGAGGGATCTCTCGACGGATCCGAACTAGATCGGGACCCGGTCGCGGACCCGCCGCGGGCGGCCCGACGCCGCGGGGACCCGCGACGCGGTGGGCGGATTCAGCAGCCGGTGGAGCCAGCGCAGGATCGCATCGAACACGTCCGGGCGCCTCTGGCCGTCCTGTCTCATGCCGTCGACGCGAGCAAGCCGGCAGCCACGTCCACTCGCGAGGCTCAAGTCTCTCTGCCCCACGGACTTGGGACTTCGGCGGAATGGCCCGGGCTGACCGCGAGCGGCGCCTCCCGACCCACTGCGACCGACATTTAATGCCACAATCCGGACGTGGGCCGTAAGGGCGCCTTCAAGGATCGACCTCTCTGGCGCCGGCTCCAGACGATCCACCACGAGATCAAGGACGGCCGTTACCCGAACGCGACGAGCCTCGCCGGGGCCCTCGACGTCTCCTCGAAAACGGTCCAGCGGGACCTCGACTACCTGCGCAACGAGCTCGCCGCGCCGATCGAGTTCGACCGCGACCAGAACGGCTACTACTACTCGCGCGCGGACTACGTGCTGCCGTTCCTCCCCGTGGACGGGCGCGACCTGTTTTCGCTCGGCGTCGCGGCACGCGTGCTGTCGCTCTTCGGGGGGACGCCTCTCGGCCGGGACCTCAAGAGCTGCTACGAGCGGCTCGCCGAGCTGATGCCGCCGGCCGTCCGGCTGCGCCCGGAGATCGTGATGGAGAAGCTCGCGCTGCGCGCCGCCGCGTTCCGCCCGGTCGCCGAGGAGACGTGGCAGGCGGTCTCCGAGTCGCTGCAGCGCGGCGTCGCGCTCTCCATCCGGTATCACCGGCCCGGCGAGCCCCCCGGCGATTCGCGGATCGTCAAGCCGTACTCGCTCGTCCTGTTCGGCCGCGACTGGATGGTCCTCGCGCTCGACGAGACCGACGGAAAGGTCAAGAACTTCTACCTCGCGCGGATGTCGGACGCGCGCCCGACCGGCCAGCGCTACGCGATCCCGCGGGACTTCGATCCGGACGCCTTCTTCCGGAACACCTTCGGGATCTTCGTCGGAGGGGCGAAACCGTTTCGTTTCCGGGTGCGGTTCTCGAAGGAGATCTCGGAGGAAGTCCGCGAGCTGAAGTTCCACCCGAAGCAGAAGCTCGAGCGCGGTCCGGACGGCGAAGCGATCCTGGAGCTGCCCGCGGAATCCCTGAAGGAAGCGCGACGGTTCGTTCTCGGTTACGGAAAGGACGCGGTGGCGCTCTCGCCGCCGGAGCTCGTCGAAGAGCTGCGGAAGGAGATGGCGTCCCTGCGCGAGGCCTATGAGGAAAAAGCTCCGAGGTCCAGGGTCAAGAGTCCAAAGTAGCTGCGCGGCGCTCCTCGTCCTCCTCACCGCGGCGTGCGCGTCCTCGACGGAGGGGATCGCCCCCGTCAGCTACACGGATCCGTCCGGGATCTGCCCGGTCGGAAGGACCGGCTGGAAGCTCGAGGTGCTCGACCGGCGGGCCGAGCGGAAGACCTCCGAAGACGTCGTCGCCCTGATCGGCGAGTCGATCCGCCGCTCCTTCCCGGGTTGCCGGTGGGACGCGGAAGCGGGTGCGGACGCCGGCGTCGTGCGGATCGAGGTCCATCGCTTTGCGACGGACCCCGTCGAGAACACGTGGGATGCAGCGGCGGAGTGGACGGTCACGGCCTCCGACGCGGCCGGGGCGATCCTCACGGAATTCGAGGCCAGCGAGGAGACCTCCCGGCCCAACTACCGGGGCTCCAACAACGCGAAGGAGTCGCTGCGCGAGGTCTTCGACCGGGCCCTCCGCCGCACCCTGACCGGCTTGCGGGTCGTCACCCCGGCCGGGGTCACCTCGTCCCCCTGAGAGGACGGGGGTTCGCTGCGGCCGCACCGGTGGAGAAACCGGGCACACGGAATTGACTGTGAGAACAGGACTTCCCGACGATCCGCGGGCGCCTGCACACCTTCGCCGGTGGAACGCTTCTCGCAGCACACTTGCCCCGGAGGCTTTATGAAGAAGGCAACTCGAGTCACGATCTTCGCCGCCGCGCTTCTCGCAGCGACGTTCCCGCTCTACGCGCAGAAGGGAAGCGGCGCCAACCAGCCGTACGAGCTCTCCGCCATGTTCTCGGGGACCTGGCAGGGTTCGACCCCGGGCAACGAGCTCCTGCTCCAGATCCGGTCGGCGACCACCGATCCCAGCCACCTGTATGACCTGTACGTCCAGGTGTCCGGGAAGTACCAGGGCCGGAACACCCGACAGCAGGGTCTGCTCCGGCTGGAGCCGCAGGGCAAGTCGGTTTACGTGGGGTACATCCCCCACTTCGACCCAACCGTGTCCGCGCTGTCCACCGACGTGGCCCGGTTCACCGAGGAAGAGGCGAACGCCGCCTGCGGCCTGGTGATGGACCCGAAGGGCGACGGCTTCGCCGGCGAAACGGTCGGCTCGACGTGCGCGCGCGCGATCCGCGGCGCGCTCGGCAAATGGACGATCGAGGTCGAGCCCGGGACGCTCCGGCTCCGTGACGTGAAAACCGGCGAGACGCTGCGGTTCAAGAAGGCCGGGAAGTAACGAAGGTCGCTCGCAGCCTTCGTCATCCCGAGCCCCTCGCGCCCGCTGTCATTCCGAGCGAAGCGAGGAATCTCTTGCTCGCTCGAGCCAAATCTTCCGCTCGGGGCAGGCTCCGAGAGGGGTCTCTCCCTCGATAAGAGAGAGATCCCTCGTCGCTTCGCTCCTCGGGATGACGGGGGGGAGCGGGCTTCGCTCCTCGGGATGACAGGGAGGAGCGGGCTTCGCTCCTCGGAATGACGTGAGGGGCGGTCCCCTACTCCATCGGGAACAGGCTACCCATCGTCGGCGGCGACTCGGGTTTCGCCGGCGGCGGATTGGCCGGTGCCGCGGGTTTTTCGTCCTTCGGCAGGAACCTGTCGACGATCTCCTTGACGAAGCGGGAGAAGTCCCCCTTGAGGATCCACCGCAGAACGCCCGGCTCCTCGCGCGAGAGCGCGCGAAGGGTGCGCCCGCGGTGCCGGCCGAAATTGATCGTCGGCTCGCCGTTGATGAGACGGATGCGCCCCTCCGGGTCCATGTCCTGATCGATCCCGGCACAGAAGAGCTCGTGGAGCTCGGCGACGGTCCGCGGCAGATCCGCGTACCGGTCGAGCTGACCCGCCAGCACGCGGAGCGTCATCCTCGCGTCCGCGAGCGCGCCGTGGGCACCGTCGTGATCCGCCTCGCAGTAGAACCGTGCCGCAGCCGACAGGTTGCGGGGCTCCCGCGAGAAGAAGATCCTCTGTCCGTCCAGAAGCCTCCGGCTGGCGACATCGAAGACGATCCCCGCGCGATGGAACTCGTTGCGCAGCACGGGAAGGTCGAAGCCCGTCATGTTGTAACCGCCGAGGTCACACCCCTCGAGAAACGCCGCCAGCTCCGCGGCGCTCTCGCGAAAGCCGGGCAGGGTCGCGACGTCGGCGTCACGGATGCGGTGGATCGCGGTGGACGCCGGTGGAATGCGCATTCCCGGATTGAAACGCCTGACCCACTCCTCGGTGCGCCCGTCGGGGTGGATCTTCACGCAGGCGATCTCGATGATCCGGTCGATCCGCGGGTTGGTTCCCGTCGTTTCGGTGTCGAAGACGACGAGCGGGCGATCGAGAAGAACCGGGATCTGCAGCACTGCAGCGATGTTACCAGCCCGACCCGTTCCCCCTTCCCGGGGGCATGGCGTGCCTCTTGCTTTTGATCCACCCATGCTCATCCCGCTCTTCGCCCGTGTCACCGGCTTCAAAGTCGAGAACCTCTGGCGGCGCGGGTCTCGCGGGGCGGTGCGCTGCACCGCTCGCCTTTCGCGGAGGCTGCGGGGCGAGGAGCTCGAGCGCATCGGGCGGCTCGCGTCCACCTCGGTCGACGGGAGCGTGGTCGTTCACGAGGGAAGGGCCGAAGACGTCGAGGAGTGGCACACGAAGCTCCTCGACGCGCTCGCGGGCGTCGCCATCCCGCGGGAGCGCCGGGCCGCCGTCGGGGAGCGAAAGGCGCGCCGCGTCGTCCGCAAGGGGCGAACGGATCCGCCGAAGCCGGACCCCGCCGCCTGAACCCGTTCCCCCGCTCTCGCCCGCTAGTAGTTTTCGGAGAAGAGCCAGAACACGGTTTCGCTGATTCGCGCGAGCAGCCCGCGCTTCTTCCACTTCGCGCGCGTGAAGACCTCGCTCTTCTCCAGATCGGCGAGGATTGACCTCTCGACCTGCTCGGCGAACCCGCGGTCGTAAATCGCGACGTTCGCCTCCGCGTTCTTCTTCATCGAGCGGTTGACGAAGTTGATCGAGCCGATCGTCGTCCAGATGCCGTCCACGACCATCACCTTGTTGTGCATCATGGTCGGGCGGTACTCGTAGATCTTGACGCCGCCGTCGAGAAGCTCGCCGTAGTGGAAGCGCGACGCCATGCGAACCATGGGAACGTCGATGTGCGGACCGGGAACGAGCACCCGGACGTCGACGCCCCGCTCGACCGCGTGAACGAGGCCGCGGCGGATCTGCCCGTCCGGAACGAAATACGCGTTCTCGATCCAGATCGTCTTCCGGGCCGCCTGGATGGCCATGTAGTACAGGAGCTTGGCCTTCGAGCTCGAATCGGTGCGCGAGGACGCGATCGCCTGCGCGAGCACCGTCCCGGCGGCCGGAGTGGGCGGAAATTGCTCGGTGCCGTGGAGGACCTCCCCGGTCGTGTGAACCCAGTCCTCCATGAAGATGGCCTGGAGCTGCGCGACCACGGGGCCTTCCACCTGGACGTTCGTATCGCGCCACTCGTCGGGGTTCCGAGCGTTGCCCAGCCACCGGTCGTCGACCGCGAAACCGCCCGTGAAGCCGATGCGCCCGTCCACCGTCATTATCTTGCGGTGCGTCCGCTTCCCGATCTTGTAGATGGAGTAGATCCGCAGCGGCTTGT
Organism: Thermoanaerobaculia bacterium; assembly: GCA_035457525.1. GTDB lineage: Bacteria > Acidobacteriota > Thermoanaerobaculia > UBA5066 > Gp7-AA6 > Gp7-AA6. Next base: position 18,072 of record DATIBN010000207.1, read on the forward strand.
ACCAGCGCAGCTTCACACCCGCTTTCTCCATGAGGTCGGCGAGCGGACCGGGGTGCGAGCCGAAATCGTCCAGCAGAACACGGACGTCGACGCCCTCGCGCGCCTTGTCGGCGAGCGCATTCGCGAACTCGGTCCCGATCTTCCCCTCGTTGAAGATGAAGAGCTCGATGTTGATGCTCTCGCGCGCCGAGCGGATCGCGCCGAGCATCGCGGGAAAGGAGCCGTCGCCGTTCTCGAGGAGCACGGCGCTGTTGTGCGGAACCATCTCGGAGCCGAGGACGTCGAGCGAGCGGCGGAACTCGGCGCTGTCGACTCCGTAGTCCGGCCTGTACGTGTAGCTCGTCCGCTTGTCCGAGAAGAGATACGAGCATCCCGACAGCGGGAGCACCCCGAGGACGAGAAGGAGGAGACGGGGCAGTATGCGGAGCGCGGTTCGTTTCAACGTTCTGCGAGGGTATATGTTCTGCCTCGTGCGTCCGACGCGACCAACGCGCGTTCTTCGCCCGACCTCATGAAAGCGTCACGTCAGCCACTGCTTTTGCGATGAGACGCAAGCCGCGCGCCCCGCGCAAGCCGAGAGTCTACAGAATCCCGGTCGAGTTATACCTGATCGTCCTCGCGGGAGCGTTCGCGCTTTCGGTGGCGATATCTCTGCTCAACCGGCCGAAGGAGGTCTTCTACGACCTGCCCCACTCCTTCGGAGTGCGCGATCCGGCGTTCCTTCCCTCCACGCAGGCGTTCGATCGCCCGTCCTGGGCCCACGGAAACCGGGTGACTCTCCTCCGCAACGGGATCGAGGTTTTTCCGGCGATGCTCGACGCGATTTCCTCGGCGCAGAAATCGATTCACATGGAGATGTACATCTTCTGGAGCGATCGTGTCGGAGGGCGGTTCCGGGACGCGCTCGCGGAGCGCGCCTCCCGCGGGGTCGAGGTGCGCCTCCTGCTCGACGGCGTCGGGTCGCCGAAGCGCCTGAAGAGGACGGACGTGGACATGCTGAGGCGCGCGGGATGTCGGGTCGAGTTCTTTCGGCCGGTCCGTCCGTGGATGCTCGACGTCCTCAACCGGAGGACCCACCGGCGCATCCTGGTCGTGGACGGCGCGGTCGGATTCACGGGCGGCGTCGGAATCGCGGACCTCTGGGAAGGCGACGCGGACTCGCCCGAGCACTGGCGGGACACGATGGCGCGGATCGAGGGGCCGGTCGTCGCCCAGATGCAGTCGGCGTTCGAGGACAACTGGTCCGAGGTCACCGGGGAGATTCTCGTCGGAGACAGGTACTTCCCGCAGTCGGTGACCGCCGGCGACGTCCTCGCTTCGGTCGTTCCTTCCAACCCCCGGGCGTCCAGCTCCGCGAGCCAGACCCTCTACTCGGTGGCGATCTCGGCGGCCGAGCGGCGGATCTCGATCGCCAACTCGTATTTCGTGCCGAACGACACGTCCCTCGCGTTGCTCGTCGCGGCGAGCCGCCGCGGGGTGAACGTCCGGATACTCGTACCCGGAAAGGTCAACGACGTCCCGGTCACAAAAGCCGGAGCGCGTTCGCGATTCGGCGAGCTCCTCCGCGCGGGCGCGAAGATCTACGAGTACCAGCCGACGATGATGCACGCCAAGACCATGGTCGTCGACGACCTCTTCGCCACGGTGGGATCCACGAACTTCGACAGCCGCTCGTTCCGATACAACGACGAGATCGAGCTCGCCATCTACGATTCGAAGGTCGCCGGCCGGCTCGAGGAGATGTTCGAAGCCGACCTCGCGAAATCCCGGCCCTACACCTACGAACAGTGGGTCAGCCGGTCGATCTGGAACCGGTTCACCGAGTGGCTGCTCCTCCCGGTGCGATCGCAGCTTTAGAGTCGTAGCGGGGTCAGGTCTCCACTTGCCACATTGAGGGTCAGGTCTCCACTTGCCACAGAGAGAGTCCGTTCTCCACCCGCCAACTTTTGCGTAACGAAATCTGCGCGGGGCTGACAATCGTCGTCACTCCGCGGTCGGGCCCTCGAGCCAACTCACTGAAAACAGGAGCTTAGATCGCTCGACCCGTGTGGCTGAGCCATTGCAATCTCGGTCCCGCGAGGAACAAAACCTCAACCTCCTCCTTTCGCTCCCCGGGCGGCCCCACCCCGACCCGGGGCTTTTTTTTCCCGGGGCGGGCCCACCCCCGACCCCGGGAGCTTTTTTCTTCGGACCTGATACCTTCTCCCGGTGCGCGTCCTCGCGGGCGACATCGGCGGAACCAAGACCGCCCTCGCCGTCGCCGACGTCGGCCCCGGGTCACTGGTCCTCACGCGCACCGCGATCTACCCGAGCGCCGACTGGCCCGGACTCGAGGAGATCGCCCGGGACTTCCTCGCCGGCGAGCGGATCCGCCCGGATGCCGCCGCGTTCGGGGTGGCCGGCCCGGTTCAGAAGGGGTCCGCGAAGGTCACGAAGCTCCCCTGGCGGCTCGATGAGCGCCGACTGGCTCGACGGCTCGACATCCCCCGCGTTCGTCTCGTCAACGACTTCGTCGCGGCCGCCCTCGGAATCCCGCGCATTTCCTCCCGGAAAATGACCCTGCTCCTCCCCGGACGCCCCGATCCGGGCGGCCCGATCGGCGTCATCGGCGCGGGGACGGGCCTCGGGCAGGCCGCCCTTGTCACGGCGGGCGGCGCCGTTCTGCCCCTGGCCTCCGAGGGTGGTCACGTGGACTTCGGCCCCCGTGACGGGCGCGAGGATGCGCTCCTCCGCTTCGTTCGGAAGCGTTTCGGGCGCGTGGACCGCGATCGGCTCCTCTCGGGAGAGGGCCTCGGCCACATCTACGAATTCGTCAAGTCGCAACGGCGTCGTCCGGATGCGCCCGGTGTCGCGCGCGCGTTTCGCCGCGAGGATCGAGCCGCAGTCATCAGCCGGTTCGCGCTCTCGCGACGCGACCCGCTCTGCCGCGAAGCGCTGGAGATGTTCGTTTCGATCTACGGCTCCGAAACGGGAAACCTGGCTCTCCAGTACCGCGCGACCGGCGGCGTCTACCTCGCCGGCGGCATCGCTCCCAAGATCCTCCCGGCGCTGCGCGGCCCCGCGTTCCGCAACAGCTTTCGCAACAAGCCGCCGCTGGTGGATCTCCTCTCGAAGATTCCCGTGCGGGTGATCCGGGATTCGAGGCTCGCTCTCTACGGAGCGGCCGACGAGGCCTACCGGATGGCGATCGAGACGACCCGGTTGCGGTGGAAGACGACGACCCGGTCGGCTCCCCGGTAGGTCCAGCGGACCCGGTCCCCCCGCTCGTCCTCGATCCGATTGATCTCGTCGGGCTCGCCGAGGAGCCGCCGCACTTCCGACTCGCTCATTCCCTCCTGGACCGTCTCGACCGGTTTCTCGATGCCGAGCGCGACGACCTGGCTCGCGTCTCCGACGACTCGCTTGCGCTCGGATTCCTTGACGGCGACGCGAGACCCCAGGAGGGGGCGGGTGATGGTGTCGACGAAACCCGAGACCGTGGGTTGCTTCTCGTAGATCCACCAGCCGATCGCGAGGAACACGGCCAGGGTGAGAAGCCCGCGGACCCGTTGTCCGCTCATCCTCGGGATTGTACGCCGGCCGCCGCGAAACCTCTCGGAGGAACCCTCAAGTGCTGTGGCGAAGGGGGTTACTTCAGGACGGCTCCGCTTCCATCAGGAGGAGGTTGGCCCGGCGGCGCAGCTCCTCGATCTTCTCGAGACACCAGGCTCGCTGGTCGGGGCGCACCACCCAGAGGATCTCCTTGACGGAGAACACGGCGTCCTCGAGCGATGGCTCCTCCGGCCCGCGCCCCCGCGTCCACTCTTCGCGCAGAAGGGACCGACGGGCGTTGCGCAGAGCCTCGAGACTCTTGCCGCCCTCTGTCGAGAGCAGGAACCGCAACGTGATGGTCGCAGAGGCAGCCATCGCGAGAGCGTCGCCATTCAGCGAGGTGCTCTCCCCGCCTGCGGACACCTCCACCAGGCCGATTTCGGACACTTCCATCAGAGAGGTAGCGAAGGATGTGCCGTGAGCGCCGTCACAGCGCAATGGTCCGATGGGAAAGCACTTGGGGGCACGAGCCGCGGTCTCGGGACGGCGCCCACGACGGGAAAGTGTTACTGCCGGTGACAGGGAGCCCGGCCCCCGGCGTCAAGCCGGGAGGTCGGATGGGTCGGGAAGACCGGACGCGACGCGGTTCGCCCGGTCGATGAGTTCGCGAATCTTGTCGCGGCACCAGGCGCCCTGCGACGCGAGCGCCGACCAGGAGACGTCGGTGACCGTGAAGACGGCGTCCTCGATGGAAGGCTCCTCCCACTCGAGTCCGCGCGTGCGTTCCTCCCGGATCATGAGCCGCCGGGCATAACGAAGCGCCTCGACCTGCTCCTCGGAATCGAGCTCGAGCCGGAACCGCAACGTGATCCGGCGCGTCGGATCGAACCGGAGCGCGAGACCATCGCGAACGTCGCCGGACGGCGTCGCGTCGTTCGTCTCCCGGAAGCGGATCGGGGCGGACACGGCCGATTTCGATTATAGGGCGCAAGTTTCGGGTTCGACCGGGGAGTTTGACTACATAATCCCCGATCTTCGAATGACGGAAAAAACCCCCATCACGGTCGCCGCCGGAGACGGAATCGGCCCCGAAATCATGGCCGCCACCCTGGCTGTGCTCGAAGCGGCCGGCGCCCGGATCGCGATCGAGGAGATCGAGATCGGGGAGAAGGTCTTCCTCCGGGGGGCGAGCTCCGGGATCGAGCCCTCCGCCTGGGAGTCGCTGCGGCGGACGCGAGTCTTCTTGAAGGCTCCCATCACGACCCCCCAGGGGGGAGGGTTCAAGAGCCTGAACGTGACGACGCGGAAGACCCTGGGTCTCTACGCCAACGTCCGGCCGTGCGTGGCCTATCACCCGTTCGTGCAGACCCTGCACCCCGGCATGGACGTCGTCATCGTCCGGGAGAACGAGGAAGACCTCTACGCGGGCATCGAGCACCGCCAGACCGACGACGTCGTCCAGTGCCTGAAGCTGATCAGCCGGCAAGGCTGCGAAAAGATCAGCCGTTACGCCTTCGAATACGCCCGCCGGAACAAGCGCCGGAAGGTCACCTGCTTCACCAAGGACAACATCATGAAGCTGACTGACGGCCTCTTCCACCGGGTGTTCGAGGAGGTCGGCGAGGAGTATCCGGACCTCGAGAAGGAACACTGGATCGTGGACATCGGAGCGGCCAAGCTCGCCGACACTCCGGAGGCCTTCGACGTCCTCGTGCTGCCGAACCTGTACGGCGACATCCTCTCGGACGTCGCCGCGCAGATCGCGGGCTCGGTCGGACTCGCGGGCTCGGCCAACATCGGCGATCGCTGCGCGATGTTCGAGGCGATCCACGGCTCGGCGCCCAGACGCGCCGGGCAGAACCTCGCCAACCCGTCCGGCCTCATGCTCGGCGCCGTCCTGATGCTCGTGCACATCGGCCAGCCCGACGTCGCCGAGCGCGTCCACAACGCTTGGCTGAAGACGATCGAGGATGGGATCCACACCTACGACGTCTACACCGAAGGGGTGAGCACCCGGAAGGTCGGCACCCGCGAGTTCGCGCAGGCCGTGGTCGAACGGCTCGGGAGCCGTCCCGAGAAGTTGAAGCCGGCGAGCTACGGCGAAGCCGCCGCGCCCGCGCAGGCCGCTCCTCTTCGCGAACGGCCGCGCACGGACCGGGTGCTCGTCGGCGTGGACGTGTTCGTCTGCTTTCGGGGCAACGTCGCGGATCTCGAAAAGCGGCTTCGCTCCCGCCCGGCCGACGGCCTCGAGCTCGCGACGATCAGCAATCGCGGAATCAAGGTCTGGCCCGACGGATTCCCGGAGACCATGCAGACCGAGCACTGGCAGTGCCGTTTCCTCGCCGCGGGGGCAACGACGCATTCCGCGGTCGCGGGACTTCTCGCGAAAGCATCGGAGGCGGGCCTGGACTTCATCAAGACCGAGAACCTCTACACGTTCGACGGGGAGCGGGGATACTCGTTGGGCCAGGGCGAATGAGCCCGCTCTCCGTTCAAGCGAAGATCACGAGCGCATAGTCGCCGACGACCCGGAACCCCAGGGCCTCGTAGGCGGCGCGCGCGGACCGGTTCTCCTCTCCCGTGAAGAGCACCGCGCGATCGACGCCGGCGGCCCGCGCGTCGAGCAGTGACCCCGCGACGACCGCGCGGCCGTAGCCGCGCCCGCGCAGCTCCGGCGGAGTCCAGACGCCCCCGACCTGCACGATGTCCGGAAGCCGGGCGTTGAAGGCGGAGTACGAGACGGGCTGCCCGCCGTCGAGCACGATCCAGTGGGAGCCTTCCCGCTGGAGCCGGTCGATCTCGGCGCGTGAGCTCGCGGCGAGATCGGGACCGTTCGCGATCCCGAGCGCCTCCATCGAGTAAGCGACGCGCCAACGGGTCACGAGATCGAGCTCGTCCCGTCGGGGCGCGCGACAGGACAGACGTCCGGCGGCGAGCGGTTCGGGCACTTCGAGGCGGTCGAGCTGCAGCTCGTAGAGCCCCTCGCGGCTGTCGAGCGTGGTCGGGCGGTCCCTCAGGTCGAGCGACGTACGGGTGTCGTCGACCTGGCGCGCCCGGCCCACCAGGCCGCGGAGCTCCCGGCCCGAGCGCGCGACGGCGGCCCGCGCGACGGGCTCCAGGGTCCCCGGTCCGGGCGCCTGCAGGACGAGCATCCCGTTCCAGAAGTGCGCCGCGACCCCGACGATCGCGCCGTTCTCGATCGCGGCGACGTAGGTGCCCTGCAGCGGGGCTCCGCGATCCACGAGCCCGGCGGCTCGCGCGTTGCCGCGCAGGAACATGGAGCTCGCGGCGTGCGGGGCGAGAAAGGCCTCGAGCTCGGCCTCGTCCCCGGAGGAGAGTGTCCGGATCTCCACGTCAGCGGGCCTCCTCGAGGGTCACGAAGAGTGTCTGGTCGTCCCGCCGGAGAGCCGCGGCACGAAAGTCGGCCGTCAGTCCCGGCCCGCGGATCGATACGGATCCGTCGGAGTTGCTCACGCGCGGTTCCTCGGGCAGCCCGGTCACCGTGAGCCGCCGCACTCCCTCGAAGAGCGGATGGGCGCCGGCAGACTCGGTCAGCGCGCGCCGATCGAGAACCTCGATCGAGCCGGAGGGCGCTGCGAGCTTCACCCACCGAGTGTGCAGGATCTCCCCGCGGCCGAGCCTCTCGACGTTCAACGGATCGAAGCGCTCGACCGAGAGCGGCGGAGATCCGGCGGCGACGACGACCTTCCACCCGCCGCGCTCGAGAAAATCCTTCCGCACGGCCTGCCGCGTGAGCTCCGCGAGCTCGATCGACCGGCGCGCCCGCGCGAGCGATTCGTCGATCTCCGAGCGCGAGAAGCGGCAGCGTCGGCGGGGCCGGGGGCGCAGGGACGCGACGAGCAGATCGTCGAGCGGCCGGTCCCCCGTCTCCAGGAGCCGCTCCCAGCCCCGGGAAAAGCGATCGAGGAGTGTGCCGAAGGCCTGACCGATCGCGTAGCTCCGGGTCCGTACCTCGCCGGCCGGAAATCCGTCGCGCGGAAGGATCGACGTGGGAGTCGTCGCGCCGCGAGCCCGGCTCTCGACGAGCTGCGCGAGCCCTTCCCTCAGCTCCGTCCCCCGCTCGTAGGCCGAGCCCGCGTCTCCGAGGAGAGCAAACCGGCGGGTCCGCAGCTCCAGGGCAACGGAAGCCCAGCATGCCGACTCGTCATCGCGCTGCGCGGCGAGCGCCCGGCGGAGCGCCTCCGTCTCGAGACGCGAGAGCTGGAGCTGAGCGGCGTCGTCGATCGGATAGGTGAAGAGGTCCACCTCGTTGCCGCCCCATTTCGGATGGCGTGTGGACTGGAAGACGTGAAATATCTCGTGCACCGCAACCGACGCGAGCTCCCGGACGTCGCGCACGTCGCCGCGGCTCGAGAGCTGCGTCGCGACCGGAGCTCCGCCGATGACGACTGACGTGTTCGCGCGGACAAGAGCGTGCTGCCCGGAAAACACGCGGACCGCCGGGCGGCCGGGCAACGGCTCGAATTCCGGGGGAGGGCTCGGATGGCGGAAGAGATACGTGCGCTCCCCGTCGAAGAACGCGAGCGGCACGTTTGCGGGGTCGAACCCGGGCCAGAGCGAGCCGGGCGGGATGCGCCGGATCTCCTCGGACACCGCGGCGGCGGTCTCCTGGCCGCGACCTTCCCCGGACGGGTCGGGCAGCAGAAGCACCGCGACGAGGAGCGCAATGAAGTTCACAGGAGCAGTCCAGCGATCGCCGATCCAATCACGACAACGGCGACGGCCGCCTTCGACTTCCAGAGATAGACGACGGCGAGAGCGACCGCGAAGAGCGCGAAACGGCGCCATCCGGAGACTCCCGCGCGGAACAGGTGGACGCTCGTCGCGGCGATCAGCCCGACGACGCCGGCGGTGATCCCGTCGAGCAGATCGTGGAGGGCGCGATTCTGCACCACGCGCTCGAGCGTCGCGTGCCCGGAGAGAGTGATGGCGAATGCCGGAAGGAAGATGCCGAGGGTCATCGCCAGGGCGCCGGCGCTGCCGGCTGCGACGTAGCCGACGAACGTCCCGAAGATGATGAGCGGCGCGGGCAGGATCCCGCCCAGAGCGAGGCCGTCCAAGAACTGGCGGTCGGTGAGCCACCCGTTCCTTTCGACGGCGTCGTGGCGGACGAACGGGATCGCCGTGTAGGCGCCGCCGAACGTGAGAAGGCCGGCGCGAAGCCCGGAGGCGAAGACGGCGCCGACCGGCGCCTCCTGGCGGGCGGCAACGCTCCCGGGTCTCCCGGCCGCCCCGGCGAGCTCCGGCCGCCGCAGCGCGAAGAGCACGGTCGCCGCGGCGAGCAGGATCGCGACCGCGACGGCCATCGCGACGAGCCGCCGCCTCGAGAGCACGTACGCCACGCCGCAGGCGGCGAGCCCGATCGCGAACGGCACGCGCGCGAGCTCGGCGGCGGCCGCGAGAACGGCGAGACCCAGCAGCCAGCGGTCGCGCAGGGCTCCCGCCCCGATGCGGTGAACCGCGCGCACGACGATCGCCACGACCCCGACCTGCGCCCCGGCGAAGAGAGAGGCGACCGTTGGTGAAGCGAGACCGATCGAAACGTAGAACGCGGACAGCGCCAGCATCAGGAGGAAACCGGGAAGCATGAAGCCGAGGCCGGCGAGGATTCCTCCGGGACGGCCGCCGGCGAGGAGCCCGAAGTAGACGCAGAGCTCGTGGGCCTCGGGTCCCGGCAGAACCTGGTAGACGGCGAGCGTGCGGTTGAATCGCTCGGGCGACACCCAGCGCTCCTCTTCGACGAGCTCGCGCCGGATCATGGCGATCTGTGCGACCGGGCCACCCCACGCGAGGAAGCCGAAACGGAGGAAGCGGAGGAAGATCCGGCGAAGCGGCTCGCGCGGAGGCTTCGGTTCCGCGGCGTCGGCGGGTGTCGCGGCGGTCAGAGTGGAACGGGGCCGCCGGAGAGCGTCAAACGGATCCGCAGGTCGGCGTCACGCGCCCGCGTCGCCGCATCCCTCGTCCTGACAGTAACGCTGCACGGTCGCGAGGAGTTGACCGAGCTGGATCGGTTTCCGGATGTAGTCCCGGATGCCGAGCGGCGCGACCTGTTCCGGGAGATTCGCGCCCGCCGAGATGACGACGACCGGTATCGAGGCGAGGTCCGGGTCGTGTCTCTGCTCCTCGCGGAACTGCCAGCCGTTCATGACCGGCATCGTCAGGTCGAGAAGAATGAGACAGGGACGGACACCGTCACGGAGCTGCTCCAGCGCGTGGCGGCCGTGCTCCGCGCCTCCGACCCGGTATCCCTCTTCGGCGAGCACCTGGGAGAGCGCCTGTCGGAGGTCCGTGTCGTCTTCGACGATGAGGACCTGGCCTTTGGACTCTTGAGGTTGCATCTCGATGACGCCCGGAGCGCGGCTCAGTATAAGGCCCCTCGCTCCTCCCGGGCGGGGGCCGCGGGCGCGGAGGCGGAAGACCGGGACAGCTCGACCGTGAAGGTCGACCCCCGGCCGGGCTCGCTCGTCACGCGGACGGCGCCTCCGTGCACCTTCACGATCTGCCGGACGATCCAGAGGCCGAGGCCGAAACCGCCGTAGTCGCTCTTCGAAACGGCCCGCTCGAAGCGGTCGAAGATCCGTTCCTGGTGCTCCCGGGCGACCCCGATTCCGTGGTCGCGTACCGTGAGAAGAACGCTCGCCGCATCGCCCGACGCCCCGATCTCGATCGGGCGACCGGCGCCGTACTTGATCGCGTTCGAGAGCAGGTTCGTCACCATCTGCTCGATGCGCGAGCGGTCCCACGTCCCGCGCGTGTCGGGCTCGAATGCGAGTGTGATCGGGCAGCGAGCCCGGGCGAGCTCCTCTTCGTGTCTGGCCACGACCTCGCGCACGACGTCGGCGAGATCGACCTCCTCCAGCTCGAGCTCGAGACCCTTCCCCGTGATCCGGGAGATGTCGAGGAGGTCGTTGATCAGCCGGGTGAGCCGCCGGACCTGCCGCTCCGCGGCCGCGAGGCGCTGGTGGGCCCTCGGATCGCGGGCGGATTCGGAGGGCGTCTCCGCATGCCGCAGCAGGCTCTGAACCTGCAACTGGAGCGTCGCGACCGGCGTCTTCAGCTCGTGGGACGCGATCGAGAGGAAGTCGTCCCGCGCATTCACGGCCTCCCTCGCCTCGCGATACAGCAGGGCGTTGTCGATCCCGAGACTTGCACGGTGCGCCAGATCCTGCGCGAACAGGACGTCCTCCGGGCGATAGCGCCGATCGGATTCCGCGGATCCGAATGTCAGCACGCCGATGGTCCTGCCGCGCACGGAGAGCGGCACCGACATGTACGAGCGGAAGCCGAGCTCCCGGAGCATGCGGTAATGCGTCTCGTCCTTCGACACGGCGCGGAGGATGTCGTCGGTGATCTCGGAAGCGAACTCGGGTCTCCCCGTCCGGAGGACCGCGCCCGGCCCGTACGCGTCGTCCGGTCCCTCCGGATAGCGCGTCGAGATCGTTCGAAGCGCGGCGACCCGGGCGGGATCCGCATGCTCGATCGCGAGGCGCTGGAGCCGGCCCTCGGCGTCCGCGACGTCCACGACGCACCAGTCCCCCATCTCGGGAATCGAAAGCCTGGCGACGCTCGCCAGCGTTTCCCGGTAGTCGAGCGAGGACGCCAGAACTTCGCCCGCCTTCGCGAGAAAGGCCGACCGGCGCTGGGAAGCTTCCGCACGGGAGCGGGCTTCCCGCTCGGTGTCGAAGAGCAATGCGAGCCTTCGAGTCACGGGAATGGAGAGTCCGAGCAGCAGCAGGAGCGCGCCGCCGCCGGTCACGAGGATCACGGCGGACGCCCAGAGGTTCTCGCGCGCCGTGCGCGCTTGGGCGCGCCGCAGATCCTCGCGCTTGTGGGCGAGGTACCGGGCGAGCGTTTCGTCGAGAATGGCGCGGCGAGGGCTGGTGATCCGCTCGATGAATCGCCCGAGCTCTTCGGTCGTACCGCCCGACTGTTTGAGCGCGACTCCTGCGGCCGCCGCCTCCTCGTAGCCGAGGTCGGCGCGCTCGACCGCCCCGAGCAGGGCCGCCTCCTCGCCGGTCGCGGTCTCCCGGAGGCGCCGGATGTGCAGGACGACCTCCGTACGCGCCTGCCGGAGCTTCTCCAGGAGGTCCGGCTCCCCGATCAGGAGGTAGCCGCGAAAGCTCGCCGTCCGGTGCTCGAGAGCGGCGCGCAGGAATCCGAGCTCGATCAGCTGCTCCGCCTGGCGGTTGGAGGCGCGGTGGCTGTCGAGCGCGACCTTGAGAGCGTACGCGGAGAGCAGGGTGACCACGAGCACGAGGAGAGCCGCGGCCCCGAAACCCAGCGTGACCCTCCGCCGGAAGTCCAGGCGGGCGGTTCCGTCGCGCATCACGTTTCCCTCAGAGCTGGGACCGAAGCAGCCCCGCGAGGCGCTCCACGACTTTTTCCCAGAGCGGGCGGTGCTTCCATTCTTCGAGTGTGACGCGATGCGACCGGGCTTTGTCGTTCTCGAACACTTCGGACTGCCGGCGCGCGAAATCGGCGTCGAAGACGTTCAGGTTCGCCTCGTCGTTCAGGCGGAAGGAGCGGTTGTCGAAGTTCGTGGACCCCACGGACACCCAGAGGTCGTCGACGACCATGACTTTGCAGTGGTACATGGTCGGCCGGTATTCGTAGATCTCGATGCCCGCGCCGAGAAGGTCGCCCCACCTCGACCGCGACGCCTTCCGAGTGAGCTCCGAGTCGATCTTCGTCCCGGGCACGATGATCTCGACGTCGACCCCTCTCTTCCGGGCGGCGACGAACGCCTCGATGGCGAGGTCGTCCGGCACGAAATAGGAGTTCGCGATCAGAAGGCGCTGGCGAGCCGATGCGATCGAGAGCAGATACATGAGCCGGACGCTCTCGCTCCCCTCGCGGGGAGAGCTCTTGAAGACCTGGGCGTACGAGGAGCCCGCCGGTTCCAGCTCCGGGAAGTACTCCTCGCCGTGCAGGACCTTCGACTGGGTCTTCATCCAGTTGTCCATGAACGCCGCCTGCATCTGCGCGACCGCGGGACCCTCGAGCTGGAAGTGGGAGTCGCGCCAGTGCTCCGGATCCTGCGCGTTGCCCGACCACTTGTCGGCGATGCCGACGCCGCCGGTGAACCCGACTCTCCCGTCGACGACGAGGAGCTTGCGATGGGTGCGGTTGTTGATGCGCGAGAGGTTGTACCAGCGGAGCGGGTGGTACTTCTCGACCTCGACCCCGGCGTCCCGCATCTCGTCCAGGTACTCCTTCTTCGCCTTGCCGCTGCCGACCCAATCGAGAAGGACGTGGACCTTCACTCCGGCGCGCGCTCTCTCCGACAGCGCGTCGGCGAACTGCTGGCCGACGGTTCCGGACCAGTAGATGTACGTTTCGAACGCGATCGTCTTCTTCGCGCCTCGAATCGCTTCCAGCATCGCCGGGAAGATCTGGTCGCCGTTCAGCAGTGTGCCGACACGGTTGCCTGCCCGGACGGCGGGGCCGAGGAGCGACCCCATCGAACGGAGGAACTGGGGATCGCCCACGGCATACAGCGGTTCGATCTGGTGCTTGATCTTCTTTTCGCTGGAGGAGAGGTTGAGAACCAGGATGACGAGCGCAAGCGTCGCCACGATTGCGATTCCGACGGCCATCGCGATCCTCCGGAGGTTCTTCATCGCACAGTAGCAGAAGGGCCGTGCGCCGCCGGGCCCGGCCGCGAACGCCGACGGTCGGATACGATCGCCGCATGAACGATCATCCGCGGGTCGCACTCGTCACCGGTGGCACGCGGGGCATCGGCTTCGCCGTCGCCCGACGCCTCGCCCGCGAGGGTTTCGCCGTCGGCATCTCCGGACGAAGCTCCGAGAGCGTCGCCGGGGGCCTGGAGAGACTCTCCCGGGAGATCCCGTCGGCGCAATTCGACGGGCATCCGTCCGACGCCCGCCGCGAAGAGGATCAGCGGGCGCTCGTCGCCTGGATGGACGAGAGGTTCGGCCGCCTCGACGTGCTCGTCAACAATGCCGGGATCGGCGAGTTCGGATCGGTCGAGGAGATCGAACCCGAGCGCTTCCGTGCCATCGTCGAAACGAACCTCTTCGGCCCCTACTACGCGACGCACTTCGCGGTCCCTCTGATGAAGAGAGGGGGCGGCGGCTTCATCGTCAACATCGGATCGCTCGCGGCCGTGAACGCCTTCGCCGGCGGCTCCGCGTACAACGCGTCCAAGTTCGGCCTGCTCGGCTTCTCGGAATCGTCGATGCTCGACCTCCGCCATCAGGGGATCCGCGTCGCGGCGATCCTTCCGGGCTCCGTCGCCACGGAGTTCGGGCACTCGCACGAAAATCGAGATCATTCCTGGATGCTCACGGGAGAGGACGTGGCGGAAGCGGTCGCCGACATCGTCCGGTTTCCCGGCCGCGCCATCGCATCACGAATCGACCTGCGCCCCTCACGCCCGCCGAAGCGCTGACTACCGCGCCCGCGTCGCGACCGCGCCGGTCGTCTCTTCGACCGAGACCGCGTCCTGCAGCGAGGGTCCGACGGTCGGATCCTGGACCCGTTGGACGAGCTTCAGGTAGCGCTCGTGCAGCGCGCGCAGCTCGTCCTCGGACAGCTCCTCCGCGCCGACGAGACGGTTGCTCGCCCCCTGGAGCGCGGCCACGACTTCGTTCAACTTGAGCTGGATGGCGCGCGACTCCTTGTTCTGAGCGCGCTGGATCAAGAAGACCATCAGGAACGTGGCGATGGTCGTTCCCGTGTTGATGACCATCTGCCACCCCTGCGAGAAGCGGAAGAGCGGACCGGTCACCGCCCACGCCAGGACGAATCCGAACGCGATCACGAAGGCGGCGGTGCTGCCGGTCCACTGCGTGACGCGCGTCGAGAATCGCTCGAGCACCGGCCCGGCCGGGGACGTTGGTCTGGGATCCATGCCGCCGGAGAGTGCAAGCGCCTTGCCGTAGAGCCCGGTTCGAGGAGGACCCTCCCGGCTCAAGGAGTTGCGACGCGGACGATCCTCCCTTCGATCTTCGAAGTCACCCGGCGGCCCGGCAGGGCGCGGATCGCCTCCTCCGTGACCGCCCGCCATCCGAGCGCCCCCGAGTCCAGCCGCCGGGGGCTCTTTCCGCCGCGCCCTTTCGAGAAGAGCGCGTAGCCGTCGCGGTACCCGTTCTCCCACAGGTAGTCGAGAGAGGCCGCGGAGTAGACCTTGCCGGGATCGAGCGGCTGCCACTCCCGTTTCGCCCGGGTGGAGACGGAGACGTCCGACGCTTCGACCGTGTAGACCGGCTCTTCCGGCGCGCCCCCGACCTGGTACCGGAAGCGGATTCCGGAAACCTGCAGGAAGCGCCCGTGTCCCGAGTGCACCTTCGCGACGGACGTGCGGAGGAGCTCGAGCAGCTCCATCCCCGTGATCTCGAAAGAGACGACCGAGTTGTCGAAGTAGAAGATTCCCTCGAGGTCGTAGTTCCCGATCGGGCCCGGCGGGATGTTGTCGTTGATGCGGATCGCGCCGCCGTTGATGAATCCGAGGTCGGTCTTCATCCGGTCGCGGATCACGTCGGCGAGGAAGTTCCCGAGGGCGGTCTCGCGCCCGCGGACCGCCGGCTCCTCCCCCTCGAGAAGGTTCTCGGTCTCGCCGACGACCTCCTGGAGCTCGCGCCCCGTCTGCGCCTTGACGGCGACGGCGAGCTCGGCGAGCGATCGCCGCACCTCTTCTTCGACAGCCTTATCCTTCTCGACGCCGGCGTCGAGCGCGACTTTCCGGATGGAGTCCCGGATCTTCCCGTCCGGAGAGACGCGGACGTCGTGCACCACCGCCGTCTTCGCGTCCGCGTCCGCTTTCGTAATCGCGGTCGTCCCGACGCGCCGCTCGAGGAAGAAGTGCTCGTGTCCCCCGACGACGAGACCGACCGCCGGGAACTCGCGCGCGAGCCGGACGTCCTCCTCCATGTCCTGGTGGGTGAGCGCGACGACCGCGACGGCTCCGTCCGCCCGCAGCCGCTCGAGCGCCCGCGTGACGGCCGCGCGCCGAGCGGGCAGGTCGTAGTCGTAGTCCACGTAGTCGCGCGGCTGCGTATCGATCGTGAGGCCGAAGAGGCCCACGCGGGCGCCCTGGAGATCTCTCACGACGGTGTCGCGGACGTTCGAAAGCCGCGCGGAGAACGGACCGCCCGGCGCGGAGGCGACGCTGCGATAGCGCGTGTTGGAGGAGAGCCACGTGAAATCGGACTGCGCGAGTCGGCCCAGGAGAACTCCGGGATCGCGGTCGTCGAACTCGTGGTTCCCGAACGTCGCAATCAGGTTCGGGTCGAAAGCCGCCGGATCGCCGTCGAGCAGGTTCAGCACCCGGACCATCGGCTGCGCGCGCAGGTACTTGCTCATGACGGAGGGGAAGAGCACGTCGCCCCCGTGGAGGAGGAGGACGGGGTGACCCTGGGCCTCCAGGCTCTTTCGGAGCGTTCGAACGCGGGCAAGGCCGCCCACGCGGCCACCCTCGAGCCCCTCGATCTTGTAGACGTCGTTGATCTGGAGGATCGTGAATCGCGCCTCGGCGCGCGGGGCAGTCGGCTCGGGCGCAGATCGCGGCGCGGTCGTTCCCGCGCAGGCCACCGTGGCGATCGCGAGAACCACGGCCAGCCATCGCGGAAGAGCGGCTTCGGAATGCGTCGTCATCGTCTCGGCCTCCCGTCCGGGCGGGCCGCGCGAACCCACACGCGGACGTGCTCGAGCCGCGGTGGGCGCTCGCCCTGCGCTTTCGCGAGGCGCTGCAGCCGGAGCGAGAGCGCGGGCGGGTGCGCTGCGACGAGATCGGCGACGGTCCGGATGCCCGCCTGCTGCAGGAGGCGCGCGGCCGGAACACCCATCCCCTTATGGAGCGCGATCGACGCTTCCCGTGCCGCGCGATGCACCGCCGCGACCGGGACTCCCGTCCGCGACGCGACTGCCTCGAGCCCTTCGCGCCGCACCGCGCGGTCGAGGCGTTCCGGCGTCGGTATGCCGGACGCGCGCAGACGCTCGACGGCGGCAGCGTCGAGGCCCGAGAGCTCGGAAAGCACCGGTCGAACCGACTGCACGTTGCGGTCGAGCGTCGCAACGGCCGCGACCACGGTGAAGGCGACGGCGATCCCGGCGACGGCAAATCGCATCCGGCCTCGAAGGCCGGAAACGAAGGAGAAATACGCGAAACCCGAAAGAGCGAGCGGCGGGAATCCCCCGAAGCCCGCGAAAGGCATCTCGAGCACTTTCCACTGCTCGAACCCGGGAACGGTGTAGATCCACTTGGTGCGCGCCCAGAAGTTCAGGAGCTCCCATACGGCCCCCGCCGCGAGCCCGCCGGCGAGGAGGCGCAGCAGCCGTGCGGGCCGTCCCTGCTCCAGGTCGCGAAGAAGCGACGGCGCGCCCGAGCGGTAATTGACCACCTCGAAGATCGCGAAGGGCGCTCCCCAGACCATCCAGAACGTCCACCGCGGCAAGAGGAGCGGCAGGACGGCGCACGCAACGCCCGTCCCGACGCACGCCGCGAGGAGCCGTGGCGTGACGTGGAATTGCCGCCACCGTTTCTCGCGGAAGACGCCGAAGGCATCGAGGACTTCGGCGTGGAAGAAACATGCCGGCAGCACGGTCGAGAACGCGAGCGTGCTCATGAGGAACGATCCCCAGAGCGTGCGCAGCCCGAAGACGTAGTACCAGTTGGCGAGCCGGAGGTTGAACGCCTCGAAGAGGAACCAGAACGGCAGCGACCAGAGCATCATCGCCGCGAGCTCGCGCCGCCGCGCGCTCACCCAGGACCGGCCGCGCCGGAGATGGATCACGGCGTCGAGCACGAGGAGGTATCCGTACCAGGCGGGCAGGTACCAGACCGTATTCCAGGCCTCGAGGTCCGCGAGGAGCGCCCAGAGGCCGAGACCGAAGAGGACGATTCCCGCCGCGCCCCACATGGGAAACTTCGCGCGACCCCCGGTTTGGGCGCGTTCGACCGCGGCCGACAGGGCGAAGCTCACCGGAGGTTGCTCCTCGGAAGGCCGACCCGATCGGGCTCGGCGTTCATTCGCTGGAGCATTTTTCGGATCAGCTCGGTTTTCGTCCTCCCGGCTTTCTTCGGATCGACGATGTACCGGACGATCGCCTCGAGCCACGTATTGTCGCTCACGCGGAAGAGGATGACCGGTCGCTCCTGGACCTGGAGAGCGTCGACCGGGGTCTCGGCGAGGAGCTCCCGGTAGACCTTGACGCGCTCCATCATCGTCTCGCCGAGCTCTTTCTCGGCAACCTCGCTCATCGTCTTCGCCACGAACTCCAGGTCGCTGTCGTACGCGATCTGGAACCTGATCTCGTTCCAGATGTAGGGGAAGAGGGGCCAGGAGTAGTTGTAGACGGCGGTCGTGAGCACCGTGGAGTTGGGGAACTTGATTACGCGCCCGCTCGGGTGGTCCGAAGAGAGGTATTGCCCGCCGAACTCCCAGAGAGTCGTATCGAGGTACGAGACGTCGATGACGTCGCCTGCCGCCTCCCCGATCCGGATGCGGTCGCCGACCCGGTACGGTTTCCGGATCAGGATGTAGACCCAGCCGATGAAGCTCGTGAGCGGCGCCTGAAGCGAGAACCCGAGTATGAGGGAGATCAACCCGAGCGAGACGACCGCGGTGTACCAGTTGACGAACACCGCCGTCACCACGATGAGCACGATCGCCAGGCCGACGACGAGGTGGAGGACCCGCCGCAGGTTGTAGCGCGAGACCGTGTTCTCGAGCCGCGGCAAGAAGTAGCTTTCGGCGAGCCTCTCGGCGAGGAGGACGAGAAAGATGAAGACGGCGCCGAGGCTCGCCCGCCGCAGGATGTCGGCCGTCTGCTCGGGCAGCGACACCACTCCCGTCGCGATCAGAATCCAGGACGCCAGGAAGACGGCCAGCAGGACGGCCCAGGTGCCGGCCCAGACCCGGTGGCTCGTCCGGGTCGGGACTTTGTGAGCCTCCGGCGGCGGCGTCGCCTGCTCGAGCGCCTCCTTGACGTCCCCCTGCGTCTTGAGCTGCTCGGCTTTCGCCTTTTCCTCGGTCGGCGCCACGTCTGGCGAAAGTCTAAGGTGCGCGGTCGCTCCGGGCTACTTCCGACTCGGGGACTTCGACTGCGTTATTGCGGCGGCCCGGAGGGCGGCTCCGGGTCCGGCACTCGATTCTTGATCGGCGGGATCGACTTCAAGTAAGCAAAGATCGCCTTGAGCTCCTCGTCGCGCATCTTTCCGTACCACGGCCACGGCATCGGCGGGAGGATCGTTCGCGACGTCCCCATGTGCTTGCCCGTGCGCATGGCGCGGAGGAACATGTCCTCCGTCCAGATCCCGATCCCCGTGTTCTGGTCGGGCGTCAGATTGGTGGTGTAGCTCACGCCCCAGGGCCCGGCCCACGCGGTGTTCGTGACCGCACCGACCATTCCCCACGGCTCCTTCAACGCCGGCGGCGGGGGCATCTTCATCCCCTCGGGATGGCCGGAGAGCATCCGGGTCATGTCGGGCTCCGGGCCGTTCTTGCCCATCTTGTAGGGGGTGTGGCAGTCGTTGCAGCCCATGACCGTCACGAGGTATCTCCCGCCGCCGACGAGGTCCGACGACGGAGCGGCTGGCGCAGCGCTCGCGGGCTCGACCGCGGCCGATCCGGCCGGGGGAGCCTCGGTCCCGGAAGCCGCGGGAGCCTCCTGCTGGCGGCACGCGGCGAGGACGGCCACGCAAACCGCCGCCATTGCGAACGCGAAAAGTCGAATTCGAAGCATGAATCGTTTCTCCTTCAGCACTTGATGTTTGGTCTCGATCGGACGCCGATCATACGCGGACGCCTCCCGAGACACTAGAATCCGCGACCGACATGGCGATCGTCCGCCCCTTCGCGGCCCTGCGACCCGTCCCCGAGCAGGCGAGCGAGGTCGCCGCCGTTCCGTACGACGTCGTCACGACGGCGGAAGCGCGCGCTCTCGCGTCGGGCAAACCCCGGAGCTTTCTGCACGTGTCGCGCGCGGAGATCGATCTTCCGGAGGGGACCGACCCCTATTCGAAGGACGTCTATCGGCGCGCGGCGCAGAACCTGGCGCGCCTCGGTGAAGACGGCGTCCTGATCCGCGAATCCGAGCCGGCTCTCTACGTCTATCGGCTGGCGACCGACGGGCACGTCCAGACCGGCGTCGCCGGAGCTTTCTCGATCGACGAGTACGACTCCGAGATCGTCCGGAAGCACGAGCGAACCCGCAGAGACAAGGAAGACGACCGGACGCGGCACATCGTGGCGCTGCGGGCGCAGACCGGCCCGGTGTTCCTCACCTATCGAGACCGCGCCCGGATCGACGAGCTCGTCGCGCGCGCCGCATCCGGGAAGCCCCTCTACGATTTCACGGCGGAGGACGGAGTGAGGCACACCGTCTGGCGGCTCGGAGCCGACGACTCGGCGCGGCTCTCTGCCGAGTTCGAGAGCGTCCCGCTCCTCTACATCGCCGACGGCCACCACCGGGCGGCGAGCGCCAGCCGCGCGCGGGAGGAGTTCCGGGACCAATCGGACCGGGCGGGCGGCGCCGCGCAGTACGACTACTTTCTCGGCGTCGCGTTTCCGGCGGGACAGGTCCGGATCCTTCCGTACAACCGCCTCGTCGCGGACCTCGGCGGACGGTCCCCGGGCGAGTTCCTCTTCTTCCTCAAGCAGCGGGTCCCCGTCTCGGAGGGGGCGCCCGCGACCCCGGCCCGGCGGGGAGAGGTGAGCATGTACCTGGGCGGGCGCTGGTACGGGCTCTCGCTCGCCGCCGGAGATCCCTCCCGGAAGGCGCTCGACGTGACTCTTCTCCAGGACGCGATCCTGGAGCCGCTCTTCGGCGTCCGGGACGTGCGGATCGACAAGCGGATCGAGTTCGTCGGAGGAAGCCGGGGAACGGAGGCGCTCGAGCGTGCGGTGAACGAAGGGCGCGCGGCCGTCGGGTTCTCGCTCCACCCCGTGGACGTCGAGGACCTCTTGAGGATCGCGGACGCGAACGAGATCATGCCGCCCAAGTCGACGTGGTTCGAGCCGAAGCTCCGGGACGGCCTGCTGATTCACGAGATATGACCGCGACAGCGGTCATCCCGAGCGAAGCGAGGGATCTCTCCCACCCCCCTGGCGAATAGAATCCCGGCACACGATGAAGGTCCTCGTCGCCGACAAGTTCGAAAAGAGCGGCCTGGATGGGCTGTCGGAGGCCGGCTGCGAAGTCCTCTACGACCCGGACTTGAAGGACGACGCGCTCGTCGAGGCGATCCGCGCGAGCGGAGCCGAGGCCCTCGTCGTCCGCTCGACGAAGGTCACGCGCCCGATGCTCGAGGCCGGACGTCTTTCGCTCGTGGTGCGCGCGGGCGCCGGTTACAACACGATTGACGTGGAGACCGCCTCGGAGCGCGGGATCTCGGTCGCCAACTGTCCGGGCAAGAACGCCATCGCGGTCGCGGAGCTCGCCTTCGGTCTCATCCTCGCGCTCGACCGCCGCATCCCGGAGAACACGGCGGACTTGAAGCGCGGCGTCTGGAACAAGAAGGAGTACAGCAAGGCGCGGGGACTCTACGGGCGCACGCTCGGGCTGATCGGACTCGGCGGCATCGGCTGCGAGATGTGTCCGCGCGCCCGGGCCTTCGGGATGCGGGTCGTCGGCTGGAGCCGGAGCCTGACCGACGTCAAGGCGCGCAACCTCGGGGTCGAGGCGCTCGACTCGATCTTCCAGGTCGCCGCGGCCTCCGACGTCGTGAGTATCCACGTGGCCCTGAAGCCCGAAACGACGAAGCTGATCGGCGATGACTTCTTCGCCGCGATGAAGCCGGGCTCCTTCTTCGTCAACACGTCCCGCGCCGAGGTGGTCGATCAGGCCGCGCTCGAACGGGCCGTTCGCGAGAAGGGCATCCGGGCCGGCCTCGACGTGTTCGCGGGAGAGCCGTCGGGCGGCGGCTCGGTCGACGACCCCATCTTTCAGCTTCCGGGCGTCGTCGGAACCCACCACATCGGCGCGTCCACCGAGCAGGCGCAGGAAGCGATCGCGGCGGAGACGGTTCGCATCGTCCGCGAGTTCAAGGAGACGGGGCGGCCGCCGAACGTCGTCAACCTCGCGAAGAAGTCACCGGCGACGCACCTTCTCGTCGTCCGGCACTACGACCGGGTGGGCGTGCTCGCGGAGGTGTTCGACCGGATCAAGGCGGCCGGGATCAACGTCCAGGAAACCGAGAACGTCGTTTTCGACGGCGCGAAAGCCGCCGTCGCGAGAATCCACTTGAACCAGGCGCCCTCGGACGGTGTGGTCGCCGACATCCAGGCCGCGACGCCGGACATCCTCGAGGTCACGCTGCTCCCGATCTGACGGCAAGGAGGACGACCATGGCAACCGTCGCGGAAGAAAAAGCCCGGACGACCGACCGCATCTTCAACTTCGGGGCGGGACCCGCGGTGCTGCCGGAGCCCGTGCTCGAGGAGGCGCGGCGTGACCTCCTCGCGCTGCCCGGCACGGGGATGTCGATTCTCGAGATCAGTCACCGCTCGAAGACGTTCGAAGAGATCCTGGGCGCCGCGGACGCGGACATCCGGAGGCTCGCCTCGATCCCCTCGAACTATCGCGTGCTCTTCCTCCAGGGGGGCGCGTCGCTTCAGTTCTCGATGGTCCCGATGAATTTCATCGATTCCGAACGGAGCGCCGACTACATCGTGACGGGCTCGTGGTCGAAGAAGGCGGTGAAGGAAGCGCAGAAGGTGGGGACGGTGTCGATCGCCGCCTCGACCGAGGAGGAAGGCTTCTCGAGGATTCCCGAGCAGTCCGAGCTGCGGCTCGACCCCGAGGCGTGCTACGTGCACTTCACGACGAACAACACCATCTTCGGGACCGAATGGCACCGTGAGCCGGAGGTCGGGATGGTTCCGCTCGTGGCGGACGCGTCCTCGGACATCTTCAGCCGCCCGATCGAAGTCACGAAGTACGCGCTCATCTATGCCGGCGCGCAGAAGAACCTGGGGCCGGCCGGGGTGACGCTCGTCATCCTGCGGGACGACCTGCTCGAACGGATCCCGAAGGG
>DATIBN010000208.1:0-2756 GCA_035457525.1 Thermoanaerobaculia bacterium
TCGGTCGAGCCGGGGCTCGTCCATCCGGGGATCGACGAGGCCCGGTTCTCCCGGGCGATCGAGGCGCTCACGCTCCACGTGGTGCAGTCCGCGCCGGACGCCACCAAGGTGATCCTCTCGGCCGGAAGGTCCCCGGCCGGGATCGAGGTTCGGATCGCGGGCTCGGCCCCCGAGGGGGGCGCGACCGCCGAGTCCGAGGCGCAGGAGCTGGCGCCCTGGATGGCGCGCCTCGTCACGGGTCTCCACGGGGGGACGTTCGAGATCACCTGGGAGGACGGCGTCGTCTACCAGATCGGGCTACCGCTCCCGGCGGCGGCGTCCAACGCGGCTCCCCCGGACCGGCCCGCGCTCTCGACGTCGTCTCCAGATCCCGCTGCCGGCCCGGACACGTCCTCGGTGGCCGCCTAGGAGACAAGACGGCCGGACACTTGTAGTCAAGAATTGATTACTCACCCATCTTGCTGAACTTCATCGAGTTATCGCCTCGCTTTAAAACTGTCGCCAAACGATTACGATTCCCGCCGATTTCCCCTCTTGCCGGCAGGGCGATTCGCAACTCTCCAAGTTGCTCCGGCACAGTCGCTTTCAGGGTTTGTACGTCGTCGCATTGCACATGGCACGACGGGTGCTCTAGCCAGTCCCCGTCAGCGGCTCGCAAAGGCGAGCAAAGTGAACCGAGACCTTCCAACCTGTGAGGTGCGCAATGCTGGAACTGGCCCTGATCCTGATCGCGGTGACGTTCGCTGGTGGCGGTGGCGGCAAGGCTGGCTGGTAACTCCCCGAAGTCGACGATGAAGCAGTGCCGGTGAGAGAAACCCTGAACCGAGCGGAAGGAGGTGAACAGAGAATGGAAGCAATCGTGATCCTGATCGCGATCGCGTTCGCCGGCGGCGGCGGAGGCAAGGCTGGCTGGTAAGTAGGCACCGCACCAAAGCCGTGGGAGTTGGGCGAACCCCTGCGGACCAGAGCAAGCGGACAGATGGGCCACCGAAGCACCCCCTTGGTGGCCCATCTGTTTTCCCACGGATGGGACCGGTGCAGGGAGCCCCACGGAGGGGCTGCGACCCGACGCGGGGGTGCCAACCGTCGCGAGCGCGTTCCTCCTCTCCCTGCACTCCCATTCTCTTCATCCCTTCCTTCCCCCGTGATACCTTCCCCGCAGTCGGTCACCGTCGTCACACCCCGATCGGCCCGTTCCGGGCTTCGATCCAATCCCCTTCGACAGGAGGTCCCTCGTGAAGAAGCTCCTCGCGGTCATGGCGACGCTCATGCTGGCCGCGCCCGCGCTCGCCCAGGACGGAAGCACGGCCGCGCCCCCCGCCACGTCCACCCCGGCCGCCGACCAGCCGGCCGACAACATGGATCTCCTTCGGGAGAAGCTCCGGGCGGACAAGAAGCTCGTCGTCTCGGAGGCGATGAACCTCACGGAGAAGGAAGCCGCCGCCTTCTGGCCGGTCTACGACAACTTCCAGAAGGACCTGACGGCCCTCAACAACCGCACGATGAAGCTGATCAAGGACTACGCGACCACCTACGAGAGCATGACGGACCCCGCCGCGAAGGGTATGGTGGACTCCTTCCTCGCGATCGAGAAGGACCGCATCCAGCTCATGCAGACCTACGCTCCGAAGTTCCGAAAGGTGCTTCCCGAGACCAAGGTCGCTCGGTACTACCAGATCGAGAACAAGATCCGCGCCGTCGTGAACTACGAGCTCGCGCAGGAGATTCCGCTCGCGGGGTAGCGGCACTCCCGGGCACGCGCTCGGCGGAGCCCATGAGGTCCAGGTAACGCATCGAGGCCGGGACGCAAGGTACCGCGTCCCGGCCTCGTTCGTCTTCGCCCCGCCGTTCGAGACGGGTGCGTCAGCTTCGTCCGGAGATCACTCGCTTCCGAGCTTGTACACGAGCCCCGCCGAGAACTCGCCCTGATCGAGATAGTCCGGATCCGCCACCTGGTAGCAGTAGAACGGATCGCACCAGACGCCGCCCCAGTCCTCGTCGAGGTACGTCGGGTTGTACTTGCCCTGGATCTTCAGCCCGATCTTCTCGCTCGCCTCGATCTTCACGCCCGCGCCGATCGCGAAGGAGAACTTGGACTCGGTATCGAAATTGCCATCCGGGTTGAAGAACGTGGCGCCGAGCCCGAGGAGGAAGTACGGGTGCGTGGTGCTGCCGTACCCCACCTTCTCGAAGAGGAAGTTGCCGTGGAGCTGTCCCACCTTGAGCCCGAGGACGTCCTTGTTCGGAAGTCCCAGATTCGCGAAATTGTCCACGACCAGGTGGCTCTCCTGCTGCATCCAGGACGCCTCGAACGTGAAGCCCGGTTGCGCCTGGAATCCGATCTGGCCGCCCCAGGTCAGTCCGCCGTCGACCTTCACGTCGTCGAGGTCCTGCTCGCCCAGATCGAGGCTTCCCGCAGTGGTGTAGCCGACCATCGGCGAGATGTAGATCTGGCGCGCTTCCGACCGCGACGTCATCGTGCCCAGAGCCAGCACGAACGCAAGTCCAAGGATCCCTGCCTTACGCGACATCATGTCCCCATCCTCCTGTGCGGGTTGTTGCCGCGTGGGATGTCCCGCCGCGCGGCTCGTGGAAACGGAACACGCTGGTTCCCTACCTTCCTCCGTGCCGCCCTCAAGACGCCGGCGGCCTCTCGATCGTCACCTTCAGGATCTTTCCCGTGAATCGATTGTCGTCCTGCTTGTACTCCTCCGTGACCGGCGTCTCGTTGTCCATCCCGACGTCGACTCCCTCGT
>DATIBN010000209.1:0-5125 GCA_035457525.1 Thermoanaerobaculia bacterium
CTCTATGGCGGCCGCTCCGTGGAACGGGAGGTCTCGCGCATTTCCGCGCGCACGATCGTGCAGGCGCTCGACCGCTCGAAGTACGACGTTCTTCCGCTCGCCGTGGACGAAGCGGGCCGTTTCCTTTCCGCACGGGACTCCGCGCGGCTCCTCGCGGAGAGGTCCGTCCCCGAACACTTTCGCCGGGGAGAACCGGCCGGCGAGTCGCTCGTTCCCCTCGAGATCTCGCCGGGCCGGGCCGACGTCGTCTTTCCGATCATCCACGGCTCCACCGGGGAGGACGGCACCCTCCAGGGGTTCCTGGATTTCCTGGGCATTCCCTACGTCGGCGCGGGAGTGACGGGGTCGGCGATCGGAATGGACAAGCCGGTCTTCAAGGCGTTGCTCCAGGGAGCGGGGATTCCGACTCCGCGGTCGGTCGTCGTCCGCCCCTCCGAGCGCGGGGCTCGAGCTCGCGAGCTCGTCTCCGACCTGCCGCTGCCCCTCTTCGTGAAGCCGGCCACGGGCGGGTCGTCGGTCGGCGTGAGCAAGGTCAAGAGCCTCGAGGCCCTGGACGCCGCGCTCGAAGAGGCGTTCCGATACGACGACCGCGCACTCGTCGAGGAGGGGATCGACGCGCGTGAGCTCGAGTGCGCGGTCCTCGGAGACGAGGAACCGCGCGCCTCGGTCCCCGGCGAGGTCGTTCCGGGGCACGAGTTCTACGATTACGACGACAAGTATCGCGAGGACAAGGCGAGACTTCTCATTCCGGCGCCAATCTCCGAATCGACGTCCCGGGAAGTGCAACGGCTCGCCGTCGAGACCTTCCGGCTCTGCGGCCTCTCCGGAATGGCCCGGGTCGACTTCTTCCTCGAACGCGGCACCGAGCGCGTCCTCGTCAACGAGTGCAACACTCTGCCCGGCTTCACGGCGATCTCGATGTACCCGAAACTCTGGGAGGCGAGCGGCCTTCCTCTGCCGGCGCTTCTGGACGAGCTGATCCGCCTGGCGCTCGAGCGCCGCCGCCGCCGCGACCGGCTTTCCCACCAGCCTCCCGCCGAGCTCGCCTGAAGCCGGCGCGGAGTCACTGATCACTTCGCACCTCCGACCAAAGTCGGAGACCGGACCAGGACTAGACCTTCGTTCAATAGACGACCGCAGCTGCGGCTGGTGTAATCAATCGCGCGGATCGGGTTCGTTTTTCCGAACAGGGGGAGGTTTCTCATGGCCACGCTCATCCGGCGTCTCCGCAGTCGAGGCCGTCTGACGGCCGCAGCGATCTCGGTCGGCGCCGTTCTCACGCTCGTCGTGCTGGCATGGGGAACGCGATCGTTCGGAAGCACGGCCGCCAACTTCACGCTCTCGTCGGCCGAAACCTTCGGCGACCTGGACGGGTCCATCTTCGACGACGACAGCAGCGCGAACGGCGTGTTCACCGTGAACGGGAACTTCACCATCGCGAACGGCGGATCGATCACCTGCAACGACGACGTCCCGCTCATCCCCAACGCGAGCGCGTGCCCGATCGCGATCAGCGTGAGCGGAAACTTCACCATCGAAGCGGGCGGAACGATCTACGCCGAGAACCGCCGCAGCGGCGGCAGCGGCGGGAACATCACGATCACCGTAGGCGGCGACTTCACGATGGACGGTCCGGGCGGCGGAGCAGCCGGAGCGCTCGTGTCGGCGCGCAAGATCTCGGGCGCGGGCGACACCGGCCACGGCGGCGACATCACGGTTCACGTGACCGGCGACGTCTTCGTGGCGGCCGGCGCCCAGATCCTGGCGGACTCGCCGGGCGAAGCCGGCTCGATCGAGATCACCGGAACCGAGGTCGTCATCGACGGTCTGGTTTCCTCGCTCGGATCGACGACCATCGGCCGCGGCGGCCCGATCCGGATCGTCGCGTTGTGCGACCTCACGGTCGGCGATACCGGCGTCGTTCGCAGCCGGGGTCAGGATCCGGGCGCGGACCTCGTGCACCTCGAAGGGTGCGTCGTCGCGATCTCCGGGTTGGTGGAATCGACCGGCCCCGGGCACGCCGCCGCCAACAACCTCTGCAACAATCCGCCGCGGCCGGGCCACCCGGCGAACTCGACGGCGTGCGTCGAGATCTGGGCGGGGGCGACGCTCGTCATCGACGCCACCGGCTCGCACAACGGAGAGATCAACGTCGACACCGCGTTGAGCGGCGGAACGCAGGGGCGCGGATGGGCCGAGCTCTTCGCGAACGGAAACATCTTCATCCTCGGCGACACCACGGGCGCCTACGCCGTTCACGTCAACCAGAGCTTCGTCACGAACAGCACCGGCGGGCAGCTCACCGTTGCCTCGATCGCGGGCAACGTCTCGACCACGGGTCTGGCTCTCCAGGCGAACGGGACCTCCAATGGCAGCGCCGGGGGCAGCGTCGACGTGCAGGCTTACAACAACGTCGACTTCGGAACCGCTTCGATCCAGGCGCGGGGCGCGAACGGCGGCGGCGGCCACCAGGCCGGCGGCGACATCTTCGCCCGGGCGCACAACGGCCTCGTTCTTGGCCTGTTCCCCGGCGAGCTGAACGCGGACGGCGGTGGCGGCCAGGCCGTTCCCGACCCGGGCACCGTGACGCTCCAGGGCTGCGGCGACGTGGGCCCGAACGACGGCGTGAACTACGCGGGCACGACGATCCCGAATCCGCCGACGATTCTTGCGGACGCCTGCGGGACGGCACCGTCGCCCCCCGGATACGTTCAGCTGCCGCCGGCGAACTGCACTGTCTTGTGCGGGCCGCCGACCCCGACCCCGACGAGCACTCGGACGAATACGCCGACGGACACCCCGACGAACACCCCGACCGACACGCCGACGAATACGCCGACGGACACCCCGACCGACACGCCGACGAATACGCCGACCGACACGCCGACGAATACGCCGACCAACACGCCGACGAATACGCCGACGGACACCCCGACCAATACGCCCACGAATACTCCGACCAATACGCCCACGAATACCCCGACCAATACGCCCACGAATACTCCGACCAATACGCCAACGAACACGCCGACGAACACCCCGATCACGCCGACGCCCGGCGAAGAGGACACCCCGACGCCGACGCCGACGAACACGGCCACGAATACCGCGACGAACACGCCGACCCGGACGCCGACCAACACCGCGACGAACACCCGGACCCGGACTCCGACCCGGACGCCCACGTCGACGCCGACCCCGAACCCGTTCGACGGCTGCACGCCGGGTTACTGGAAGCAGCCGCAGCACTTCGATTCGTGGGTTCCGACGGGCTACTCGCCGAGCCAGTCGATCGAGAGCGTCTTCGACGTTCCGAACACGAACTGCGCGACCACGCCCGACAGCCTCTCGCTGCTCGGCGCGCTGGAGCTGCAGGGCGGAAAGAACGTCTGCGGCGCCCGGGAAATCCTGCTTCGCGCGGCCGTGGCCGCATTGCTGAACGCCGCTCACCCCGACATCGACTATCCGTTGACGACCGCGCAGGTCATCGCCGACGTCAACGCGGCGCTGGCGAGCGGCAATCGCAAGACGATGCTGACCCTGGCGATGTCGCTCGACGCGTTGAACAACGAGTTCTGCGTGCTGAACTAGAGCGATTCTCGACGAGTGCGAAAACGGCCGGGTGCGCCCGGCCGTTTTCATTGCTCGGTTAGGATCGCCGGCGCCAATGGCTCTGGAACGCGGCAGCTCGATTGGTTCCTACCGGGTGCTCTTTCGGCTGGGCTCCGGCGGAATGGGGGAGGTCTGGCGGGCGCGGGACACCCGCCGCGACCTCGACGTCGCGATCAAGGTGCTTTCGCCCGACGCGGTCCGGGACCCCGACCGGATGAGCCGCTTCGCGATGGAAGCCCGCGCCGCCTCTTCCCTCAAGCATCGCAACATCCTGACCATCCACGAGATCGGCGAGAGCGCGGCCGGCCCGTACCTCGTGACCGAGTACGTCGAGGGGAGCACGGTCCGCAACCTCCTGAACGACGGGGCGCTCCCGCCTGCCCGGGCCGTCGACGTCGCCCTCCAGGCGGCGGAAGGCGTCGCGACCGCGCACGCCGTCGGCATCGTCCATCGGGACCTGAAGCCCGAGAACCTGATGATCAACAAGGAAGGCGTCGTGAAGATCCTCGACTTCGGCCTCGCGAAGCTCATTCGCCCGGGCGAGGTTTCGGAGGAGAACGCGCTGAACGTGGCGCGCACGGCCACGGGCATGATCATCGGGACCGCCGGCTATCTCTCGCCCGAGCAGCTGATGGGAGGGAAGGCGAGCGAGAGGTCCGACGTCTTCGCGCTCGGCGTCGTCCTCTACGAGATGCTCGCCGGCGACAACCCGTTTCGCCGCAACAACGCGGTGGACACGTTCTCGGCGATCCTGCGGGACGACCCTCCGCCCCTCGACCCGCGGATCGGCCCCGTTCCTCCCGAGCTGACGGCCGTCATCGCGAAGGCGCTGGCGAAAAAGCCGGAGAATCGCTATCCGTCCGCCCGCGAGCTCGCCGCGGACCTCCGCGCCGTTCACGAGCGACTCACCCCTCCCGTCGTGGAGCCGCCCCCGGAGTCCGCACCGCGGGGGCGCGCCGGCGCACGCGCGGTCGTGATCGGGGTCGTGCTCCTCGTGCTGGCGGCCGGCTCGTTCCTCGTCCTCCGGGGCTGCTGACCTCTAACGATCGACCCAGAGGAGGATCGACGCGTCCTCGCTCGCCGACGCGAGCATCTTCCCGTCCGGGCTGAACGCGAGCGAGTTCACCTCTCCGCCGTGGCCGGCAAGCGAGGGCAACTGCTTACCATCGGGGACCGACCAGAGGCGGATCTTCCGGTCCTTGTTGCCGCTCGACGCGACGAGCTTGCCATCCGGGCGGAAAGCCACGGACTTCACGTTGTCGCGGTTGTCGCCGCGCATCTCGGAGACCGCTCGACCGTCTGGAAGCGACCACACGCGCACGGTCTCGTCCTCGCTCCCGCTCGCGAGCAGCGTCCCGTCGCCGGAGAGGGCGATCGAGTTCACGTCGTCCTTGTGCCCCTGCAGCGCCCGGGTCTCGAGGCCGTCGGGGATCGACCAGAGCCGGATCGTTCCGTCCTCGCTGGCGCTCACGAGCGTCCCGCCGTCTCCGGCGAACGCGAGCGAGAAGACGTC
>DATIBN010000210.1:0-24175 GCA_035457525.1 Thermoanaerobaculia bacterium
TCAAGTACACCGTCGCGCCGGCGGGAATCGTCCATCCTCCGATCTCGCAGTCCGAGAGCGCCTGGCGCCCGAGCACGTACGCCGGCGGGTAGAGTCGGATCGCCTCCTTCACGACGGCGTCGGCGAAGGGGAGCCTCGGCAGGTCGGCGACGGTCGCGGGCCGCCGGCCGAGCTGGTCGAAGAGCTCCTTGACGAGGCGGTCCTTGACGAGCGGATGGTGCGAGAGCAGGTGCCATGTCCACGAGAGCGCGATCGCCGTCGTCTCGTGCCCCGCGAGAAAGAGGGTGACGAGCTCGTCCCGCAGCTGCCGGTCGGACATCGCCCTGCCGTCGTCGTCTCGAGCGGCCATGAGCATCGAAAGGAGGTCACCCCGGTCGCGCGGGTCCGCGCGGCGCTCCGCCAGGATCCGGTACACGAGCTCCTCGAGCCGCCGGACGCCCCGGCGATAGCGGAGATTTCCGGGCGTCGGGATCCAATCCGGGATCTTGATCGGCCGGTGGACCCGCACCGGGATTTCCCGCAGGACCATTTCGAACGCGCGGCCGAGCTCCTCGACGTCGCTCCCGACGTCGGCGTCGAAGAGCGTCTTCGAGACGATCTCCATCGTCACGCGCATCATGTCCTCGTGGACGTTGCGCGTTTCGCCGTCGCCCCATCCGTCGAGGAGTCGATCGGTGTAGGCCACCATCGTCCCGCCGTAGGCCGCGATGCGGTCCGGGTGAAAGGCCGGCGCCGCGAGCCGCCGCTGCCGCAGCCAGAAGTCCCCTTCGCTCGTGAGCAGGCCCGTTCCGAATATCGCGGTGACGTGGCGCCAGAAGAAGCGGTGCTTGATGAAGTTCTCCCGCTGCGTCCTCAGGACCTCGTCGGCGAGATCCGGGTGGTTGAGCAGATACGCGTCGTACCTTCCCAGCCGGAAGCGCGAGACGTCGCCGTACTCGCCCGCGCAGAAGGTCAGGTATCCGAGGATGTCGCGGGCAAACTCCGGCAGGTTACCCAGAAAGAATCGACCGGGTGGACCGGGAGGCCTTTGAGGGTTCACGGGGGGTCAGGTCTCCACTTGCCACATCGGGGGTCAGGCTGCCACAAGGCTCTGACGCGCCGCTTTACCGAGGATCCACGGGGGGTCAGGTCTCCACTTGCCACATCGAGGGTCAGGTTGCCACAAGGGGTCTTACGCGCCTCTGGATGATTGTGCGCTTTCGTCCGGACTCACCTCCTTGCGCACGAGGCGGAGGTCCGAAACGAGCATCCCGTAGAGGCGCTCCTGGCCCGCCGAGTCCTCGGCCCGCAGGACGGCGGACGGGTGGAGCGTGGCCATCGCCTTCGGAGCCCAGCCGGTGCCCTTCAGGATCAGTCCGCGCTGCTTCATGATGCGGAAGTCGGGGTCGAGGAGCACTTTCGCCGCGGTGCCTCCCAGGCAGACGAGCATCTCCGGACGGATGAGCGCGAGCTCCGCCTCGAGCCACGGCCGGCACGCGCCGATCTCGACGGGGCCGGGCGTCTGGTGGATCCGCCGCTTCGGAGTGCGGATGAACTTGAAGTGCTTGACGGCGTTCGTGACGTACACGTCGGACCGCGGCAGCCCGGCGTCGGCGAGCGCGCGCGAGAGCACGTCGCCGGCCGGACCCACGAAGGGCGCGCCCTGGAGGTCCTCCTGGTCGCCGGGACACTCGCCCACGAGGACCGCGCGCGCCGTCTGCGGGCCCTTGCCGAAGACGGTCTGCGTGGCTTCGCGATAGAGGTCGCACCCGCGGCAGGACGCGGCCGCGGCGCGGAGCTCGTCCAGTCCCTTCGCCTCTTTCGGAACGAACCCCCCCGCGCCGGGCGTGCGCGCCGCGAGGTCCTGGTCGGCGATGTGTTTCGCGATCCGCTTCAGGCGGACGACTTCCGGGTCGGTCGCCGATTCGAGAACGTCGGGCGCGCCGCCCCGCGCAATCTTCCAGAGGACCGAGTAGAGGAGCCGCCAGCGCTCGGGGTCGTTATGTCGCGCGGCCTGACCCGCGACTTCGACGAAGGCGCGCGGAACGCGGAAGTCGGAAGCCGGTGTGCCGGCGGGTTCCGCGACGATGACCGCGTCGAACAGGCCCCCCTGCGTCGCCGCCTCGCGCCAGACGACCTGGTCGGGAGCGACGCCCTCGGCGATGAGCTGCCGCGCCGCCGCGCGCCAGCTCTCGAGCGTCGGCTGGATGACGACGTCTCGCACGACGCGATGTTATCGCCGGGCTACCTCAGCCCCTCCACCAGAAACAGCTCGTCCAGCGTCCGCCGATACGAGTACACGTACGACTTCCCGTCCGGGGTCATCAGGATGGGCCCCATCTGCAGGACGCCGGCGGGGTCGGGCGGCGTGAGCTCCTTCCAGAGCGTGCGCTCGCCGGTCCTCACGTCGAGCCGGTCGATCTTCGTGGGAACCTCGTTCGGCTTGAAGACCCAGATCGCTCGTCCGTCGGGGGTCCAGCGGATCGGGAGGTCGGCGATGTCGACGCCCGGAATACTCCGCGGCTCGCCCGGCTGGGTCGGGTAGATCATCAGCCGTTTGTCCGGCCCGAACGCGAACGCCGTACGTCCATCGGGGGAGATCGGATCGGAGTTGATCGTTCCCACGCCTTCGGGCGTGACCGCCTGCAACTTGCCCTGCTCGATGTCGTAAACGTAGAGGCGCAGTCCCCTTCCCGGCTCGTTGCCGGAGACGAGAATCCGCCGTCCGTCCGGAAAGAAGTCCGACTGTTGAGTCCGCATCCCGACGATCGGCAGCTTCCGCGCCTGTCCGGCTCCGGTCGGCAGCAGAGTGAGCTCCGTGCCCTCCTGGTTCACGACGATCGCCCACTTGCCGTCGGGCGAAAGGTCCGCCGATCGGTGCTGACCCAGCAGGACCGCCGGAGACCCGTCCGTCTTCCGCAGGTACGACAGGTATGCCGGCACGTTCTGCTCGTCGAACAGAACCGCCCGTCCGTCCGCGGAGAGCGCCGTGGGAAAGGACCAGTCGAGCCACGTCAGGTTGCGCTCGGTCGTCTCGCCCGGCGCGAGCCCGACGATCTCCCGGCGCCACGTGTTCCGGGAGAGGAGGACGCGCCCGTCGGGGCCGACGTCGTAGAGGATGACCGGTCCCATCGCGTCCACGACGGTTCGCGTCCTTCCGGAGAGCGTCACCGCCTGGACCGTCAGCCCCCCCGTGTGCCAGACCTCCCGTCCGCGGCGCGCCCAGGCCAGCCCGGTCCCCGCCTGTGGTCCTTCGAGCTTCTTCCCGCCGGACCGGTCGAGCACGAGCACCCGACCGAGGTTGTCGCCGCGCTGCGGGTGGTCGAGGACGGCGACCAGATTTCCGTCCGGCGAGACGCGGGGATGGCTGATCCATCCGACCGTCTCGTAGAGGACCTTGCCGATCGGATACTCCACGCGTCGCATCGGTCCGGCGTCCCGGACGACCGCGAGCTCCTTTCCGTCGGGAGACCAGTCCGCTTCGCCGACGTTCTCCAGGACCTCGCGGGGCGCACCGCCTTCGAGAGAGACACGGGCGAGCGTCCCGCTGGTCTCCCAGCCGAGCAGCGGCCTCCAGCCGATCGAGACCGCGAGGTCCCCGGTGGATGAGACCGCGAAAAGGGACGCGGGGGAGAGCCCGAGAGAGCGGGACTCGGGGCTCTCGGGACGCGTCGTGAAGATCTCGCTCGGCTTTCCGTCCCAGGCCGCCGAGAAAACGATGGAGCGGCCGTCCGCCGCGAATCGCGCCGACAGGATCGTGCCGCGCCGATAGGTCAGACGCTGGAGCCGGCGCTCGGACGGACCACCGGTTCCCTCGATGAGCCGCAGGCCCGCCACCGCGGCCGCGGCGCCGACCACCAGCGCAATGGCCGCCGCGAGCCACGGCGAGACGGCGCGGCGTGGCGGTCGAGCCGTCGCGATCGCCTCCGATGCGGACGTCTCGGAAAGGTGGTCGCGCAGGCTGCGCAGGTCGCGCGCGAGGTCCTTCGTCGAGGCGAAACGCTCGTCCGGCTCCTTCGCGAGGCAGCGCTCGACGATCCACCGCACCGGCGCGGGCACGCGCGGGTTGGCCTGTGAGACGGGCTCCGGCTCCTCCCGGATGATCGCCGTGAGCGTCTCGGCGCCCGTGTTGCGCTGGAACGCGCGCTTGCCGGTCGCGAGCTCGTAGAGGATCGAGCCGAACGAGAACTGATCGGCGCGGAAGTCCACCTCGCGGCCGCTCGCCTGTTCCGGCGACATGTAGCCGACGGTTCCCATCACGGTTCCCGGAACGGTGCGGGAAGGCCCCACGACCGTGGGCATCACGGATTGAGCGTCCGGAGAGGCCGCCTCCGTCAGCTTCGCGAGGCCGAAGTCGAGGATCTTGACGAACCCGTCCTTCGAGACGATCAGGTTCTCGGGCTTGAGGTCCCGGTGCACGAGACCGGCGTCGTGCGCCTTCGCGAGCCCCTCGGCGACCTGGACGGCGACGTCGAGCAGTTTCCGGGAGTGCAGCGGGCCGTCGGCGAGCATCTCCCGCAACGTCCGGCCTTCGACGAGCTCCATCGCGAGATAGATCGTCGAATCCACCGAGCCGACGTCGTAGACCGTGACGATGTTCGGATGGTTCAGCGCCGAAGCGCTGCGGGCTTCCTGCTCGAAGCGGCTCCGCCGGGATTCGTCGCCGGAGACTTCCGGCAGCAGGACCTTGACCGCGACCTCGCGACCCAGTCGGGTGTCCCGCGCCCGATAGACCTCGCCCATTCCGCCCGCCCCGAGTGGGGACAGGATCTCGTACGGTCCGAGCCGCGTGCCGGGAGAGAGAGACATGCGTTGCCGTGATTATCCTTCGGACGAAGAGCCGGATTGCGGGGACCGCCCTTTCAACCTTTCGCATCCGGTCACGTAGCATCCGAAGTCGGATGGCAAGTTTCACTCTCTCGGTCAACGGCCAGCCGCGGCGCGTGTCCGTCGATCCCGACACCCCGCTCCTCTGGGTCCTCCGCGACACCCTGGGCCTCACCGGCACGAAGTACGGCTGCGGCGAGGGTCTCTGCGGGGCCTGCACGGTCCACGTCGACCGCGCGGCGGTCCGTTCGTGCGTCGTACCGGTCTCGTCCGTCGCGCGGCAGAAGATCACGACGATCGAGGGGCTCTCGTCGAAGGGCGACCACCCCGTCCAGCGAGCCTGGATCGAGGAGGACACGCCGCAGTGCGGCTACTGCCAGCCGGGACAGATCATGTGCGCGGCCTCGCTGCTCGCGTTCCGCCGGAACCCGACGGACGCCGAGATCGACGACGCGATGTCCGGCAACATCTGCCGGTGCGGGACGTATCCGCGGATCCGCAAAGCGATCCATCGCGCGGCCGCGATCGCCGCGGGGCGGAAGTCTTGAGCCGCACGGCGCCGGGCCTGGATCGCCGCACCTTCCTCAAGGTCGGCGCGACCGCGGCGGGAGGTCTCCTCGTCGGAACTTGGCGGATGTCCGGACAGGAAGCGGCGGCGGCCGCGCCCGGTCGGGCGCTCGCGCTCGGCGCCTTCGTCGAGATCGAGCCGGACGGCACCGTCTTCGTCTACTCGCCGCGGCCGGAGGTCGGATCCGGCGTCAAGACGGCGCTCGCGATGTTGATCGCGGAAGAGCTCGACGTGGATTGGAAGACCGTGCGGGTCCGCCAGCCGTCGCTCCTCGATCCGAAGTACCTCGACCAGTTCACCGGAGGGAGCGCCGGGATCTCGGACTCCTGGGAGCCGCTCCGCAAAGCGGGCGCGGCCGCGCGGGCCGTGCTCGTGGCCGCGGCCGCCGAACGGTGGCAGGTCGCCGCGGCGGATCTCACCACGGAACGCGGCGCGGTGGTCCACGCGGCGAGCGGCCGGAGGCTCGCGTACGGAGACCTCGTCGGACGGGCCTCCGAGCTCAAACCGCCGGACAACCCGACGCTCAAGTCCTCCGCCGATTTCCGGATCGCGGAAAAGCCGACGGCGACCGTCGACCTCCACGACATCGTCACGGGACGGATCACGTACGGCCTCGACGTCCGCCTGCCCGGCCTGCTCCACGCGGTCGTGGAGCGCAGCCCCGTTCTCGGCGGCAAGGTCGCGCGCTTCGACGCGGCGCGTGCTCTCGCCGTCCCCGGCGTTCGCAAGGTCGTGGAGCTCCCGGCCGATCGCTTCGCGTTGAAGTCCGGCCGCCCGGTGATGGTGGCCAACGGCGTCGCCGTCATCGCGACCTCCACCTGGGCCGCGATGAAGGGACGCAAGGCGCTCTCCGTGGAATGGGAGGAGGGTCCGCACGCATCGGAAAGCTCCTCGGCTCTACGGGCGCGGCTCGAGAAGCTCGCGTCGGGCGCGCCGGGCAAGGTCGTCCGCAACGACGGTGACGTGGACGCGGCCCTCGCGTCCGCGGCGCGCACCCTGGACGCGGTCTATGAGGTGCCCTTCGTCGAGGCGGCGCCGCTCGAGCCCGTCAACTGCACCGCGCTGGTGAAGGACGGCAAGTGCGAGCTGTGGGCGCCGACCCAGAACCCTTACAACACCCGCAGCTTCGCGGGAACCGCCCTCGAACTCCCGGAGGACTCCTGGAAAACGGCGATCACCGTGAACATGATCCGGCCCGGCGGTGGCTTCGGCCGGAGGCTCGATACGGATTACGCTGCGGAGGCCGCCTATCTCGCCGCGCAGGTTCCGGGCGAGCCGGTGCAGGTGCTGTCGACGCGGCGCGACGAGCTCGCTCACTCTCTGTATCGCTCGAACGGATATCACCGCATGCGCGCCGGGCTGGACGCCGGCGGGAACCTCGTCGCCTGGTCACAGCACCTGGCGAACTGCTCGCGCTACCGCTATCAGCACGGACAGTCGCCGCCGGAAGCGTCCGAGATCTACCAGGACGACTTTCCCGCGGGACACGTCCCGAACTTCAGCGTCGCCTATTCCGAGGCGCGAAGCGCCATCCCCATCGGGTACTACCGCTCGATGGCACCGGGCGCGACCAACTTCGCCCTGGAGTGTTTCCTGGACGAGATCGCGCGCGCCGCCGGGAAGGACCCGCTCGCATTCCGCCTCGCCCTGATCGGGGAGGGGCGCGAGCTGCCTTACTCGAATTACGGCGGACCGAAGATGGACACGGGCCG
This sequence comes from Thermoanaerobaculia bacterium, assembly GCA_035457525.1. Taxonomy (GTDB): domain Bacteria; phylum Acidobacteriota; class Thermoanaerobaculia; order UBA5066; family Gp7-AA6; genus Gp7-AA6. Next base: position 7,087 of record DATIBN010000210.1, read on the forward strand.
GCTCCGCCGGGTCCTGGAGCTCGCCGCGGAGAAGGGGGACTGGGGCAAGGCGGCGCCGAAGGGCCGCGCCCGCGGGATCGCGGGAGGATTCGTGTTCGGGTCCTACTCGGCGGCGGTCGCGGAAGTGTCGATCGCGCGCGACCGCAGCGTGCGGGTGCACCGCGTGACGTCGAGCGTCGATTGCGGCCGCGTGGTGAACCCCGCCGGGGCGAGGAAGCAGATCGAGGGCGCCGTCAACGACGCCCTGAATCTCGCGTTGAAGCTCGCGATCACCTTCGAGAGGGGGCGCGTGGTCCAGAAGAACTTCACGGACTATCCGCCCGTGCGGATGCGCGAGTCGCCGCCGCGGATCGAGGGATTCCTCGTCGAGAGCGACAAGGCGCCGACGGGCCTGGGTGAGATTCCGGTTCCGCCGGCGGTTTCGGCGATCGCCAACGCCGTTTCGGCGCTCACCGGAAAGCGGGTTCGGAAGCTGCCGATCCGGGTGAGTTAGCGGGCGTTACCCCGCCCAGAGCACTTCGAGGAGCTCCTCGGAAGGCCGGACGACGATCTCGGAGTCGCGCGTCGCCGAGAGGCCGTCGAGAAGAGCGGAGATGTCCTCGCGTTCCGCGCCGAAGTCCTCGAGATACACCGCGAGGTCTCCTTCGGCGTAGAGGTCCGCGGCGAGAAGCGGGGTCAGGCGGGCGCCCGACGAATCCCAGACGAACGTGACGCGGTACTTGAACGGCTTACCCGCCGAATCCCGTACCTTCACCTTCCAGAGACTCCCCAAAGCGCCCCCTTTCCTCGCGGGCCGAGTCTTAGTAGCGGGCGCGGCCGCCGCCGCCGCCGCCGAAGCCTTCGTTCTTGGGTCGTGCTTCGTTGACGGTGAGCCGGCGTCCTCCGAACTCCGTTCCGTTCAGCGTCATGGCCTGCTTGGCCGCCTGGTCGTCGCTGAACTCGACGAAGCCGAATCCCTTCGACTGACCGGAGTCGCGGTCCGTGATGACCCGCGCCGAGTCCGGCGTGCCGAAACGCGCGAAGAGGTCGCGCAGTTGATCCTCGGAGACGTTGTAGGCGAGATTTCCGACGTAGAGCTTCATGATCCATCCTTTGTTACCGGACTTCTCCGGTTCGCCGGGTAGTCAGGACCGGATGCGCCACCGGCGCGGCGCTCCGCATTCTCGTGTTGCTTTTCGTTCGGGATTCGTCAGAACAGGAGAGCTGGCGAAGGGCGAGCGAGCCGAGAACGGGGGGAGTCTACCACACTTGTCGCGCTCCCTTGCTCGGGATCTGGCTGACGCCACCGGCGCTCGGCTCGCCAAGTCCCGGCTCGACCGAGCGCCTGATCCCTCGCGGCGTTCGCGCTCCCGCGGCGCGAGGCTCCTCCGCTCGGTTACTTCGCGGAGACTCCTCGCGCCGCGACCGGGACCCAGGACTTCTTACTGGGGCCTCGTACCTTCCTGGTCGCGGTTCGTGCCGAAGAGCAGACGCCCCTCCTCGAGCGACGTGTCCCGCAGCGTGACGGCGAGCGCCTCGCCGAGCGTCTCCACCGGGTGCACCTCGAGCTTGGACCGCACTTCCTCGGTCAGGTCGTCCAAGTCCGGCTCGTTCGCCTTCGGGATCACGACCGTCGTGATGCCCGCGCGAATCGCGCCGAGGATCTTCTCCTTCAGCCCGCCGATCGGCAGGACGCGTCCGGAGAGCGTGATCTCGCCGGTCATGGAGACGTCGTTCCTCACGGGACGCCGGGAGAGCGCGGACACGAGCGCCGACGCGATCGCAACGCCCGCCGACGGTCCCTCCTTCGGGATCGCTCCCGCCGGCACGTGCACGTGCACGTCGCGGACGAACTCGTCCTCCTCGATGCCGAGCCACCCCGCGTGGGAGCGCGCGAACGACCACGCCGCGCGCGCGGACTCCTTCATGACGTCGCCGAGCTGCCCGGTCAGGATGAGCTCTCCCTTGCCGCGCATGAGCGACGCCTCGACGAACATGATGTCGCCGCCCGCCGGGGTGTAGTACATCCCGGTGGCGATGCCGATCTGGTCCTCGCGCGCCATCTTCTCGGGGTGGACGCGCGGCCGGCCGAGCAGGCTGCGGATTTCCTCCTGACTCACGGCGAGGCTCTGCACCTCGCCCGCCGCCACGCGGCGCGCGACCTTGCGCGCCAGTTTCCCGAGCTCGCGCTCGAGCTGTCGCACGCCCGACTCCCGGGTGTAGCTCGCGACGACCTCGAGGATCGCGCTGTCTTCGATCGTGAGCTGATCGCCGCGAAGGCCGTTCTCCTCGAGCTGCCGCGGAACGAGGTAGCTCTTCGCGATCTGGAGCTTTTCCTCCTCGGTGTAGCCGGCGAAGTTGACGGTCTCCATCCGGTCGATGAGCGGTCCCGGAATGTTCTGAATGAAATTCGCGGTCGCAATGAACAGGACCTCCGAGAGGTCGAACGGAACCGCCAGGTAGTGATCCGTGAACGAGTCGTTCTGCGCCGGGTCCAGGACTTCCAGAAGCGCCGAAGCGGGATCGCCCTGGAAGGAGACCCCGAGCTTGTCGACTTCGTCGAGCAGGAAGACCGGATTCTTCGTTCCGGCCTGCTTCATCCCCTGGATGATCCGGCCCGGCATCGCTCCGATGTACGTGCGGCGGTGCCCGCGGATGTCGGCCTCGTCGCGTGCGCCGCCCAGCGAGATCCGGACGTACTTGCGCCCCATCGCGCGGGCGATCGACTTCGCGATCGAGGTCTTGCCGACTCCCGGCGGTCCGGCGAAGAGGAGGATCCGACCGCGCGCCCGCGCCGACTTGCGCAGCGCGTCTTTCGGCGCGCCCGGCTCGGGCGTCGGCGCCGTGTCGGCGGCGGCCTCGGTCTCGCTCTCCTTCTCCGTGGCCTGGGTGAGCTGACGGACCGCGAGAAACTCCAGGATCCGGTCCTTCACGTCCTTCAGACCGTAGTGATCTTCGTCCAGGATCCGCGCCGCTTCACCGACGTCGAGGTGCTCGTCGCTCCGCGTGTTCCAGGGAAGCTCGGCGATCGTCTCGAGGTACGTGCGGATGACCTGCGACTCCATGGACTCCCGGCCGATGCGCGTCAGGCGCGCCCACTCACGGTCGACTTCCTTGCGGGCGTCTTCCGGCAGGTCGAGCGCGTCGAGCTTCGTGCGGAGCTCCTTCAGAGACTCGTCGTCGGCGCCTTCGCCCTCGCCGAGCTCTTTCTGGATCGCCTTCATCTGCTCGCGCAGGTACATCTCGCGCTGCCGGCCGCCCAGCTCCTCCTTGACCTTCTCCTGGATGTCCTCCTGCGCAGAGAGGACGTCGATCTGCCGCTGGACGTGAACCAGCACACGACGAAGCCGGTCTTCGACCGCCAGCGTCTCGAGGAGCGCCTGCCGCTCCGCCGGCGGGATGTCGATGTAGCCGGCAACGAGGTCCGCGAGCTTGCCGGGGTCGGCGACTTCCGCGAGGACCTGGTTCACCGTCTCTTCGGGAAGGCCGAGCTTGCGGCCGAGCTCCGCGGCCCGCTCCCGGGCCTCGCGGTGGAGCGCCATGAAGGCCGGGTCGCGCGCGTCGAGGGGAAGCATCTCGCGCGCTTCCTGGATCGTCGCCTCGAGGTACCCCTTCTTGGGCGCGTAGCGGAGGGCAATCGCGCGCGACTGGCCCTCGAGCAGGAGACGGACTCCGCCGAGGCCGCGCTGCAGAGAGCCGATCGTGGCGATCGTCCCGATCGTGTACAGGTTCTCGGGAGCCACGTCCTCGCCGTCCTGCCGCTGCGCGACGGCGAAAATGCGGTTGTCCGAACCGTTGACTGCCGCTTCGATCGCGCGGAGGGTCCCGGGGCGTCCGGCGTTGATCGGGAGGCCGACGCCCGGAAACAGGACCGAGTTCCGCATCGGAACGACCGGCAGGTTGTGAGACTCAGGCATGGCTTCCTTTCAAGAAAACCGGGGTCTGTCCCCGGTTTCGCTCTACGTTCTAATTACGGTGCGCCGAAGCCCTCGGGTTCGGTCCAGGGCCCGCCGCAAGCCCTGGCGGGAGAGACCTCGCAAAGAGAAAACGTCCAGCTATTCCCCGGGATTCCGGAAGCCTGTGGCAATCTATCCGGCACTTCCAGGATGGACGACTGAGCGCCCCCGCCCGACGCCCCCTGAAGACCCGGTCGCGCGCCTGGGCGCACTTCCTTGCCCGGCGGCTCGCCTCGGCCGGCGTCCGCCCCAACGCCGTTTCCGCGGCGAGCATCGTCTTCGCCGGCGCTGCCGGCGTCTGCCTGGCCCTTTCGGTCGAGGAGACCGGCGACACCTGCGGGCCGCTCCTCCTCGCGGCGGTCGCCGGCATCCAGCTGCGCCTCCTCTGCAACATGATCGACGGGCTTCTCGCGGTGGAGGGGGGCCTCGCGACTCCCTCCGGCGAGATCTGGAACGACCTGCCCGATCGCATTGCCGACCCGCTCATCCTGGTCGGAGCCGGCCTCGCCGTCCGGACGCTGCCGGGCGGCCTCCTGCTCGGGTGGCTCGCCGCTCTCCTCGCTCTCCTGACGGCCTACGTACGGGTCCTCGGCGGCTCGGTCGGACTGATACAGAGCTTCTCGGGCCCGATGGCCAAACAGCATCGGATGTTCGCGGTCAGCGTCGGGTGCGTCGGCGGGGCGATCGAGAGCTTCCTCGGGCGGCCTCCGTGGGCCCTCTGGATCGCCCTGGCCGTCGTCGTCGCGGGCGCCGCGGCGACCGTCGTGCTGCGAACGGCGCGGATCGCGCGGGAGCTGCGCCACCGGTGATCGCGTCGATCCTCGCGTCGGCGGCCCGCCTCGTGAGCGGCGCGTCGGTCTTCTACCTCGACGAGCCGCCGGACGAGGCCCAGCGCGTCTATTTCGCGAACCACACGAGCCACCTCGACTTCGTCGTTCTCTGGTCGGCTCTCCCCGAAAACGTGCGGCCGCTCGTGCGCCCGGTCGCGGGTCGGGACTACTGGGAGAAAAGCGCCCTGCGGCGCTACCTCGCCCAGAAGGTTTTTCACGCGATCCTGATCGACCGCTCCCGGCACACCGAGGACGGCGAGTCCACGCTGTCGATCGCGGCCGCGCGCCGCACGATCGACCGCCTCGCCATCGACATGGGAGAGCGATACTCCATCATCGTTTTCCCGGAGGGGACGCGCGGCTCGGGCGAACAGATCGCGCCGTTCAAGAGCGGCCTCTACCACCTTTGCCGTGAGAAGCCGGGCCTCGAGCTCGTGCCGGTCTACCTCGACAACATGAACCGGATACTTCCCAAGGGAGAGCTCCTGCCCGTGCCGATGCTCTCCCGCGTCGTCTTCGGACGTCCGATGCGGCTCGAGGCGGGGGAGACGAAGCCCGCGTTTCTCGAGCGGGCGCGCGCCGCGGTCCGGGAGCTCGGCGAACTGTGACCGGCTTCTCGGATCCCGCGCTCTCCCGGCTCGTCGGCGGAGTGCTCGTCCTGCTGGTGGTGGCGACGGCCGTGGGCCTCGTCCTCGCCCGACGTGCGCGGACCGAACCGGCAAGGGCGACCGTCGCGAACTTGAACGCGCGCATCCGGGCGTGGTGGGTCATGGTGGTCGTCTTCGCGATCGCCGTCTGGACCGGAGGAATCGGGTCGATCGTTCTCTTCGCACTGATGTCGCTGCTCGCGCTGCGCGAGTTCGTCACGCTCGCTCCGACCCGCCGCGAGGACCACCGGACGCTGCTGTGGTCCTTTTTCGTCGTGCTGCCGCTGCAGTACTACCTGATCGCGATCCGCTGGTATGGCCTGTTCGCCATCATGATCCCGGTTTACGCGTTCGTGCTCGTGGCGGTGTCGAACGTGATCGCGGGGCGGACGGACCGTTTCCTCGAGCGCACGGCGACCGTCCACTGGGGCCTGATGGTGTGCGTCTACTGCGTCAGCCACGCCCCCGCCCTCCTGATCCTCGACATCCCGGGCTTCCGGACGAACGCGCGGCTGCTCGTGTTCCTGGTGCTCGTCGTCCAGATCTCCGACGTCCTTCAGTACGTCTTCGGCAAGCTCTTCGGGAAGCACCCCGTCGCGCCGGTGATCTCGCCCAACAAGACCTGGGAGGGATTCCTGGGGGGCGCGTTCGTCGCGTCGCTCGTCGGAGCGGCGATCTGGTGGGCGACGCCGTTCCGTCCGGGCGTCGCCTTCGGGATGTCCGTCGCGATCACGCTCGCGGGTTTCGCGGGCGGACTCGTCATGTCGGCCATCAAGCGCGACCGCGGCGTGAAGGACTACGGCGTCCTCATCGCCGGACACGGAGGGATGCTCGACCGGATCGACTCGCTCTGCTTTGCCGCGCCGGTCTTCTTCCACCTGACGCGGTATTTCTTCACGCCCTAGAAGACGTCTTTCGCCGGGGCTTTCTCGGGCGCGAGCGCGGGCGGAAGTCGGACGCGCGGGCGCGTCGTGTGCGGCCGAGCCGGGGAGTCTTGCCGGTCACCATGCCCCTCAGGACCTCGAAGAGCACGACGGGCTGCGGCTTGTCGACGTTCAGGAACAGGGCCTCCTTCGCCCGAACCTTGATGAGGACCATCCGCGGGTCGTCGGGCCCGCCGTCCTTCTTCCCGCCTTCGTCGCCGAACCAGGCGCGCCAGTCGGGCCGGTAGAGCTCCCGGATCTTCTTACGGTTCCGGCTCGCTTCCGCGATCCCCGAAACGGAGACCCACTCCCGCGTCCGGTCCCGGTAGTAGGAGAGGTTGACGTGCGGGTCCCGCTCGATTTCGGCGAGCTTGGCGGCTCCCTGGTACGTCACGAACCAGAAGTCGGCGCCGGGCGATCGGACCTGCGTCGCCATCGGGCGGGAGACGAGATGTCCGTCCCGCCGGCGGGTCGTGAACATCGCCGTTTCGATTCCTTCGACGAGCTCGAAGAGCTTTTGCATCTTTTTCGAGGCCATGGTGAGTTCCTTTCGCGCGCGTGCACGAGCAAGAAATCGGCCACCCCGGGAACGTCAGCGCTCTTCGAGGTAGGTCGCAATCCGGTTGCGGATCTCCGCCGGGACCGGGACGGGCTGAAAGTCTTTCTGGCGCACGCAGACGAGGACGTAGCGGCCGGTCGCGACGAGCACCTCCGGGTTTTCCCGGCGCTCGACCTCGAAGTCGAGGTTGATCGACGTGCGCCCGATCCGGCTGAAAAAGGCCTCGACGACGAGGAGCTCGTCCAGCTTCACCGGGAGGTGAAAGTTGCACTCGACCCGGACTCGCGGCAGCCAGATCCCGAGCGATTCGAACAGGAACCGGTAGGTCAGCCCGGCGGAACGGAGGAGCTCCGCCTCCGCGAGGGCGAAGAAGCGCAGGTACGCCTGGTAGTTGATGATGCCCGCCGCGTCGATGTCCTCCCAGCGGACGTACTCCTCGATCGAGTAGCGGGCCACGTCACGAAGCTTACCCTCCGCTCACGCCGCCACCGCCGCCGGCCGGCACGCGCCGCAGGGCCGATAGCCCGCCGCCAGCGCCTCCTGCTGCGATCCGAAGCGCACCCGGTTGTCCTTCAGGAGCGACGAGATCCCGCCGCACGTCGGGAAGCAGAAGTAACGCTCCTCCTCGTTTCCGAAGTAACGCACTCCTTCGGCCGCCAGCCTCTCGAGCGTCTCGGGCTGGGCGCCTTCGGACTCGAGCAGCGTGCGCTTGTTCCGGGGTCCGCCGAGCGAGTAGTTCCCGATGTGGCCGTCGCTTCGCACGACCCGGTGGCACGGGATCAGGAGCGGAACGGGGTTCTTCGCGAGCGCCGAGCCGGTCGCCCGCACCGCCTCGGGATGCCCGATCTCGCGCGCGATCCAGCTGTACGGCCGGACCTCGCCGGGCGGGATCTCGAGCGCCTTCAGCAGGACTGCCCGCTCGAACTCCGACAGTCCGCGCAGGTCGAACTGAAGTCCGGCGTCGGATCCGCGCAGCCTTCCCTGCGCCAGCGCGCGCACCTTCGACGGCGGCGAGCCGGCCTCCGGCGCGATCGGCCGGCCGAACCGCTTCTCGAAGCTCTTCTCGAACTCCGCCGAGGAGTGCGCCCGCGTCACCGTCGAGATACCGGCCCGGCTGTGGGCGATGAAAACCGGCCCGATCGACGTCTCGAGCCGCCAGTAGGAGTCGGCGAGCCCCACGCGCCGCAGCACGGCCGGCAGGAGCGACTTCGGAGCGCGCTCTCGGCGGAGACTCTTCAGTCCACGCACGATCGTGAGCGTCTGGTTCACGGGGGCCCCCTTCGTTCGAGTCTTCATGCCGTCACCTCTGCGCGTCCATTACCGCGCCGGGAATTCGTGATCGCCTCCCGCAGCATGTTCACCGCGCGGTGGACGTTCGACTTCGTCGTGCCGACCGGCTGCTTCAGCACGTCCGCGACCTCGTCCAAGGTCAGGCCCTCGACGTAGCGGAGGATGATCGCCGACCGGTATCGCTCCGGAAGCGTCGCGACGAGAGAAGCGAGGTCGGCGCGTTGCTGCCCCCGCTCGAGACGGGAGTCGGGACGCGAGTCCGGATCGTCCGGGGAATCCCAGGCCCGCCGGGCCGCCTCACCCGCCGCGCCCCCGTTCTCGATCGACACCTGCGCGACGCGCTTCCTTCTCCGGCGGTTGCGCGCAACGTTCAGCGTGATCCGGTAGAGCCACGCCTGAAGGGCGAGAGCCCGGATCCGCTCCGGCGGGTACGACTTCAAAGCGCGGTACGCCCGGACGAAGGCGTCCTGAGCGACTTCCTCCGCGTCTTCCCGGCTGCCGCAGAGTCGGTGCGCGAACGAGTAGAGCCGGTCCTGGAAAACCCGCACGAGCCGCTCGAACGTGCCGTCCACGTCCCCGGCCAGTCCGTTGACCAGTGACTCCGTCTCCGACATCGCACCGCCTCCCCGGTCTCCGAGCCGCGTCCGGCCTTCGACCAGCCGCAGCCGCGACCCCTCGATACCGGCCGGTGGGCCCTCCGTCACGCAGGTGGTGCTCATTTCGCCCTCTCGAGGGGTAGAACACGGGAGCCCCCCGGAAGGTTGCACCGCGCCCGGCCCGCGTTTTCAGGCCGGGACGTATTTCGAGCGCTTCTCGATCGCCGCCGCGATCCAGACGGCGTGGTGGCGGCTGTTTTCGATGAAAATCCGGCCGATCTCGGTCCCTCCCAGGATCGCGCCCGCGAGGTAGAGGTTGGGGACGTTCGATTCGAGCGTGTCCGGGTCGTGGGCGGGGACCTTCTCCGGCCCTTCGAGCCGGATGCCGCATCGCTCGAAGAGCGCGAAGTCCGGCTCGTAACCGATCAGCGGAAACACCGCCTGCGCCGGGACGGCCCGCGGCCCCTCCGGGCTGTCGACCCGGACGGCGTCGGGCGTGATCTCGACGATCCGGGCATTGAAGATCGCCGGGATGGCGCCGGCGCGGATCCGGTTCTCGAGGTCCGGCTTGATCCAGTACTTCACGCGGTCGGAGATCGCCGCGCTCCGCACGAGAAGCGTCACGCGCGCTCCGTGCCGGTAGAGGTCCAGCGCCGCCTCCGAAGCCGAGTTCTTTCCCCCGATGACGACGACGTCGCGATCGTGGAACGGATATCCCGAGACGAACCGCCGATGGACGTGCGGCAGGTCCTCGCCCGGCACGCCGAGCCGCCGCGGGTTGTCGAAGAAGCCGGGCGCGAGGATCGCGGCCGGCGCGGTGAACCGGCCGGGTTTCCCGGAGGCGAGCGTCGAGACCTCGAGCCCGCCCCCCGGGTGGGGGGCGATCGCGACGACCTCGGTCCGCGCCACGACGCGTACCCCGAACCTCTCGGCGACGCCGCGGTAGTAGGCGAGCGTCTCCAGCCGGGTGGGGTGGGCCTCGGGGACCGTGAAGGGAACACCCGCGATGTCGAGAAGGTCACGCGTCGAGTACCAGCGCATCTCTTCCGGAAAGCGGTAGACCGAGTGGAGGATGTGGCCGCGGTCGTAACAGACTGCCCCGATTCCTCGCTTGCCGAGCTCGATCGCGCAGGCGATCCCGGTCGGGCCGGCTCCGACGATCGCGACCGTGTCCACGGACGGATTCTAAGCGCCCACTTCAGAGTCGCGGGGACAGGTCCTGCGGGCCTGCACCCGCAGCAGTCCAACCTCCGGGCTCAGAGACCCTGGATCCGCACTCCTCCGCCGCTCGTGTGCAGACGCAGCAGTGCTCCGCCCGCTCCGAGCGTGCCCTGCAGCTTGCCGCGCGAGACCGAGCCGTGCACGGTGATCGGGACGTCGGCGCGAACCGAGTTTCCGGAGGCGTCGATCCGGAGCCCCACGGTGGGATCGACGGCGACCCGGATGCCGCCGCCGGAAGTCGAGAGCGTCCCGCCGTGCGCGTTGCCGCGCGCGAAGGAGGCCTCGATCCCGCCGCCGGACGTGTCCGCTTCCACGCGTCCGCCCGCGTCGTGGATGTGGATGCCGCCGCCGGAGCTGTGCGCGCGAATGTCTCCGGTGACGCGATCGAGCTTCACGGAGCCGCCGCTCGTGTCCGCGTCGATCGGCCCGTCGAGCTCGGTTCCCTCGATCCCGCCGCCGGAAGTTTCGACGCGCATCCGGCCTCGGATCCGCTCGAGCTCGATCCCCCCGCCGGACGTGTGCCCGTCGAGGTCGCCGACCATGTCGCGGACCGAGATCCGGCCACCGGACGTCTCCAGGTTCGCGTCGGACCGGAGCCCGGCGACCCGGATCGCGCCTCCGGATGTGTCGACGTCGAGCTCGGTCGCGGCGGGCACCTGGATCTCCCAGTGAACGGAGTCGCCGCTGCCGAACCATCCGAAGATCCGGCCGTGCTTGCGGCGGGCCGTGATCGACGCGGAGCCCGCGTCCTCGCGGAAGTTGAACCGGAGCAGCTCCTCGAGGTCCCGCCGGCGCGACGTGATGACGAGCTTCGCGCCGGAGGTGTTCATGCCCGTGACGGTGACGCTTCCCATGTCGGTGTCGAGAAAGAAACGGCCGCCGGGCTCGAGGCGCAGCGTCTTTTCCATCCGGGATTCTGCGGCGAGGTAGAGCGCCGGAATCAGGAGGCTCAGGGCGGCGATCGGAAGCCGCCGGAATACGGCTGTTCTCATGGATCCTCCCTCCGGGCGGCGCAGGCGTTGCCGCCCTCCTGCAGGTCCTAACGCGAGAAACGGAAGAAGGTTCCGCGGATCAGGCTTTTCGGGGAGGGGGCCGGCGCTCCGCCCCCGCTTCCGGCGGGGTGACGTGCTTCTCGTGCCGGCGGGCGTACGCATGGGTGAACTCCGCGCCGAGGAGCACGATGAACGAGGCGTAATACACCCACAGCAACAGGACGATGACCGAAGCCGCGGCGCCGAACGTGGACGTCGCCGCCGTGCGCCCCAGGTAGAGCCCGATGGCCCACTTCCCGACCACGAAGAGAGCCGCCGTCACGACGGCGCCGAGCCACACGTCGCGCCACGGAATCCTCGCATCCGGGAGGAACTGGAAGATCAAGGCGAAGAGGGCGGAGAAGATGAGAAACGACAAGAGCGCATTCGCCCACTGCAGCCAGAGGGCCTCGCCGGCCATTCGATCCGCGACGTAGTTCTGGAGCGATTCGACCCCCGCCGACACGACGAGCGAAACGAGAAGCAGAAAGCCGATGGCGACGACGATCGCGAACGAGAGCAGCCGCTTTCGGATGAAGTCCTTGAAGAAGCGTCCGGGCTTCGGCGTCACGCCCCAGATGCGGTTCAACGAGGCCTGGAGCTGCGCGAAGACGGCCGTTGCGCCGAAGATCAGAGTCACGATCCCGGCTGCGGCCGCAAGACCGTTCGACTTCTCCTGCTCCGTCTTCTGCAGGATCGTCTGCACCATCTTCGCCTGCTCTTCGCCCATCAAGCCTCCGAACTGGTGGACGATGCGCCCCCGCACGGCGTCGTGTCCGAAGACCGCTCCGGCGATCGCGACCACGACGAGGAGCACCGGCGCGAGAGAGAAGACCGTGTAGTACGCGAGGGCCGCGCTCTCCGACATCGAATCGTGGGCGAACCAGTTCTTGAAAGTCGTGAAGATGACGTCGCGCCAGACCTTCAGCTTCCCCTTCTTCATGCCGGACCCTGCCGCCGCAAATGGCATGCCCGACCACGTCGCTCTCGCTCGCTCGGGATCCGCGACCCGAGTTCTCCCGTAAGCCCTTCTCCCTCTCCCCGGTGACGGGGAGAGGGTTGGGGTGAGGGGTTCGCGCGATCAGCGAGGCTCCCCCCTCGATTACCTCGGGAGACTCCTCGCGCCGCGACCAGAGCCCTCAATGTCTCGGGAGACTCCTCGCGCGGCGACCGGGGATCTCGATGTACCCTTTCTCCAACTCGTGATCGACATTGCGCGCCGTCCTCTCCTCCGCGCTCTCGCTCTCCTTTCTTTCGCGGCGCTCCTCCGATGCGCGCCGGCTCCGTCTCCTCGGGCCGCCGCGCCGCCTCCTCCGCCGGATGGACGCGCGGTCCTCGTCTCGTTCGACGGAGTCGCGGGCGAGCGGCTCGAAGCGATGCTCGACGATCCGGCGAAGCTTCCGGCCGGCGCCTTCCGCCGCCTCGCCGCCCGCGGTTTTCACGCCGTTCGCTCCGTCCCGCCGACGCCTTCGCTGACCGCGGTCTCCCACATCACGCACGTGACGGGAGCCTTGCCCCAGGTGACGGGGATCGTGGCGAACACGATGCTCGATCCGACGAAGCCCTTCGGAACGACCATCTCCGGCTTCTTCGCGCCGATCCGCGCGGAGACGCTGTGGCAGGCAGCGCGCCGCCAGGGCAAGCGCGTCGGCGTGATGCTCTACCCGGGCGCGGACGGCAACGGCCCGGAACGCACCGCCGACTGGATGATGACGTGGCCCGGCGATCCGCTCGCGCCCGGGCGGCTCTACTCGGTCACGCCCGCCGCCTGGCAAACGGGCGCCACGCCCGATGCGCCGGCCAGCTTCTCACCGCCGCGGAAAACGGTTCTCGCTTTCGAGAAGACGCCTCACAGCGTCGTGCTGCTGGCCTTCGACGCGACCGACGACGGACGAGTCAATTACGACCGCCTCCTCGTGCTCCCCGAGACGGGGGAGCGCCGCGAGGTACGCGTCGGAGACTGGTTCTCAGTCGAGGTGTCGAGCCTCGACGGGCGCACCGGCGCGTGGTGCAAGCTGCTCGCGCTCGCGCCGGATCTCGGCGTCGCCGAGATCTACCTCGGCCCGCTCTCGCGCACGACGGGCGTTCCACGGGATTGGGTCCGCCGGCTCGACGAGGAGATCGGCTTCTGGCCCGGCATGCCCGACACCGACGCTTTCGGGGAGAACAGCGCGCGGCCGGAGGTGTTTCTCGAACAGACGGAGCGGCTCGTCGAATTCCTCACGCGCGCCGATCTGCTTGCGATCTCCCGGAGCGACTGGGACCTGCTCCTCCTCTATCAACCCGAGGTCGACGAGACCTCGCACGAGTTCCTTCTCGTCGATCCGGGGCAGTCGCGCTACACGCCGGAGCGGGCGACGCGTTTTCTCGGGTACGTCGAGAAGAGCTACGCGCTCGCCGACCGATCGCTCGACGCGATCGAGAAGGCACTCGGCCCCTCGGACACCCTCTTCGTGACCTCGGACCACGGCATGACGCCGATCTTCGCGGAGATCGCGGTCAACTCGATTCTTCGCGAGGCGGGGCTCCTCAACGTAGACGCGAAGAACGAACCCGCGCCATCTTCGCCGGTGATCGGGGTGACGTCGAGCGGCATCGCACACATCCACCGGAACCGGAATGCCCCGCCGTCGACCCTGGATCGCGCAGAGCGCGTTCTCCGCGACTTCCGAGTCGACGGAAAGAGCCCGTTCGATCGCATCGTCCGGCGCGAGGCCGCCGGCGACCTCGGCCTGAATGCTCCCGAGTCGGGAGACCTCATCGTGCTGCTCCGGCCGGGCTTCCAGTTCACGTGGAGCGCGGAGGGACATCCGGTCCGCCTCCCCCACAGCTACGGAGGGCACGGCTACCGCAACGTCCACCCGCAGGTGGACGCGACGTTCTTCGCGGCCGGGCCGGGCATCCCGCGGGAGCGGGTCGAGAAGATCGGGTCCTGGCAGATCGCGGCTCGGGTCGCACGCGCACTCGGGATCGAGCCGCCGCGAAACGCCGCGCCGCCGTAACCCACCCGATCGTCAGGCGCCGAGCCGCTTGAGGATCCCGTCGATCCTCTTCTTCTGGTCCGGGTCCTGGGTCATGCTCAGCGCGCGGCGGTAGTTCTCGATCGCGAGCTTCTTGTCCCCCTTCCGGTCGTATCCCTCGCCCAGGCTGTCGTAGACGTTCCAGCTCTGCGGGTGATCCTTGACGTTCTTGCGGAACATCTCGATCGCCTCGTCGGTCTTGCCCGCGCCGAGCAGCTGGTATCCGTAGTTGTTGATGTCGGCCTCCGTCGCGATCTTCATGGATCGGTCGCGCAGCGCCGACGCCGTCTTCGTATCGCCCTTGAGCTCGAGCAGCCCGGCCTTCGTCCGGAGGTTGTTGAAGTTCTCCTGCATCCCGATGGAGCGGTCCGCCCAGGTGATGGCCTCGTCGATGTTCGTCTTGCTCCTCAGCGCGTACGCCGCGGCCTGGTTCCACCCCTGCCACGAAAAACGCGGGAGGTCCCGGAGCTCCTTCCGGATGCTGGCCATGACGACCGAGGGGGTGTCCACCTCGACCCGGAAGGGCACGCGGACCTTCTCCCATCGCAGAGAGACGTCCACCGACCCGTCCGTCGGCTCGTCGAAGGTGTACGACAGCCTCTCCTGGAAGTCCGCCGGCTGCGGCTTCGCCGTGACGCGGAGGGCGTCCTCCTTCTCGTCGTAGGTGAAGCTGCCCCACGCCCAGTTCACGTTCGAGAACGCGATCGTCCAGTCCCCGTCCTTCTTCGGGATCATGTGGAGGCCGTACGTGCCGGCCGCGAGCGGCTTTCCGTTGACGGTGACCGGCGACGAGAACGCAATCGTCGTGTTTTCGTTCGCGCCGGCGCGCCAGACCTGATCCCACGGCACGAGGTCTCCCCAGACGGTTCGCTTGTTGACCGCCGGCCGGTGATACGTGATGGCGATGTCGGTCAGGCCGACGGTCTGGGAGACCGTCGCCTTCGGGCTCGGCTGCGGCAGGGTCAACGGAGCCTGCCCGACCGCGGCGCCGGCCGCGAGGAAGAAGAGCGCGAACAGGGGGGGCGTCGTCGTTCGGACAATTCGTCTCATGTGTCCTCCTGACAGCCCGGGCGCCGCACGGAGGCTCCGCGGGACCCGGCTTCTTTATCGGGGTGTTTACGGCCCCGTCTCGACGGGGTTTAGGCTAGTGGGAGTTGACGCCCACAGGTCGGATCGTTGACGCCGGTCCGTTTCGAGGGCAGCGGGACGCGCGCCGTCGGCGTCCTCCCGCCCCGTACCGCCGTCCCACTGCCGACACGATTCATCCGTGGAAGCAAAACCTCGCGCGTCGCGGCGCGTTTCTCCCGTAGAGGTTCGCGATGCGCCACACAGTGCTCTCTGCCTCGTTCGCGTTGACTGCCGCTGTCCTTATCGCCGAGGACGCGACGCCTCCCACCGCCGCGAAAGTCCCACCCGGGCGGCTGCGCTTCGAATCGATCCGGCTGACGCCGCGGGACGGCTCGCCCTCGGTCGGCGCGGAGCTGGGGCGCCTGACCGTGCTCGAGAACCGCTCCCGACCCGATGGTCCGACGATCGAGCTCGCCTTCGTCCGGCTCAAGGCGAGGGCCTCCCGGCCCGGCACGCCGGTCGTGTGGCTCGCGGGAGGGCCCGGCGGCTCGGGAAGCCAGGACTCGGAAGGACCGATCCTTCCGCTGTTCCAGACGATCGCCGAGTTCTCCGACGTGATCGCCCTCGACCAGCGGGGGATGGGACGTTCCGAGCCGCGCCTCGAGTGCCCCGGAGAGTTCGATCTGCCGCTCGATCGCCCGATGGACCAAGGAGTGGTGCTCGCCGCCTTCCGTGAGAAGGCGGATCAATGTCGTGAGCACTGGCGCTCCCGCGGCGTCGACCTCGCGTCGTACAACACGAACGAGAGCGCCCGCGACGTCGAGGACCTGCGCCGCGCCCTGGGCGTGCCGCGCGTGAGCCTTCTCGCGGGGAGCTACGGCACCCATCTCGCGCTGGCGACGATCCGCCTCTTCGAGAGCTCGATCGAACGCGCCGTCCTGTTCGGCGTCCAGGGCCCCGACCACATGGAGAGGCTGCCGGGTGACTACCAGGAGGTGCTCGTCCAGATCGATCAGATGGTGAAACGCACCCCGCTCCTGGTGGCTCGCATGCCGAGCTTCCTCGGAGCGGTCCAGACCGTCCTCGCGAAACTCGAGCAGGATCCGGTCCGGGTCGAGGCGGTCGACGCCCGCACGGGAAACCGCCGGACGGTCACGGTCGGGAAATTCGACCTGCAGTGCTACACACGCAACCTGCTCGCGTCGCGCGAGCAGATCGCGCGCCTGCCCGGCATTTATCTCGCCATGCTCCGGGGCGACTTCAGCGAGCTCGCATCCAGCTCCCTGACCGGCCGGCGGAGCGCGGCCCCGCCGGCGGTGGACTTCACCATGCGCTGCGCGTCCGGAGCGTCCGGCGAGCGACGCGCGAAGGTGAAAGCCCAGGCCTCGGCCACGCTGCTCGGCAACGCGGCCGACTTTCCCATTCCGGATGTCTGCGACGCCTGGCACGTCCCCGACCTGGGCCCCGAATTCCGAGCTCCTATCTCGTCGAAAGTCCCGGTGCTCTTCGTGAGCGGCACGCTCGACGCGCACACTCCGACGTCGAATGCCCGCGAGGTCCTCGCGGGATTCCCGAACGGGCGGCACGTGCTCGTCGACGGGGGAGCGCATTGCCTGCTCGGTTTCAACCTCCCCAAGGGCCGGAAGATCACGGCGAAGTTCCTCCGGGGAGATTCGGTCTCGGTGTCTCATCTCTCGAGCCCGGCGTTCGGCTTCCTGGTCCCGGGGCTCACGCGCGAAGCGGCGATCGCGGCGGAGTTCGGACGTTCCCTCCGGGCGCCCGTCGGCTACATCCCGCTGCCACGCTGACGGCGGGCGGCGGATCGAGCTCTAAGCCAGCGCCTGCCCCAGGTCCTCGATGAGGTCTTCGGCGTTCTCGAGTCCGACGGAGAGACGGAGGAGATTTTTCGGGGTCGTCGAATGCGGCCCCTCGCTCGAGGAACGATGCTCGATCAGGCTCTCGGGTCCTC
>DATIBN010000211.1:0-32276 GCA_035457525.1 Thermoanaerobaculia bacterium
CGGGGACAGGCCTTGGCCTGCACCCGCAACCTTCTTACGCGGGGACAGGCCTTGGCCTGCACCCGCAACCCTCTTTCGCGGGGACAGGCCTTGGCCTGCACCCGCAACCTTCTTACGCGGGGACAGGCCTTGGCCTGCACCCGCAACCTTCTTGGCCGTCCCCGGGAAGGAACGGCGCCGCGACCGCATTTACACGGTCGGGATGACTCACAGGATCCTGGTCGTCGACGACGACGCGGCCATCCGCGACACGCTGCGGATGATCCTCGAGTACGAGGGATACGAGGTCGGGACTTCGCCCGACGGCAGGACCGCACTTGCCGACCTCGACGCCGCGCCCGTGGACGCGGTGCTGCTCGACATCAAGATGCCGGGCATGGACGGCCTCGAGGTGCTGGACAAGATCGCGGCGCGGGAGAATGCCCCGCCCGTCCTCATGATCTCGGGTCACGGGGACATCGCCACTGCGGTCGAATCCACCCGGCGGGGGGCGATCGACTTCCTCGAGAAGCCGCCCCAGCGTGAGCGGATCCTCGTCTCTCTGAAGAACGCGCTCTCGCGCAACCAGCTCCGGGCGGAGAACGAGCGGCTGCGCATGGCGCTCGACGAGGAGTCGGTCCTCGTCGGCAAGAGCCCTCCGATGCTGCGGCTCCGCCAGGAGATCGTGCGAGCGGCGCCCACCGGAGCGACGGTCCTCATCATGGGAGAGAGCGGCACGGGCAAAGAGCTCGTCGCGCGCGAGACTCACGCGGCGTCGCGGGTCGCCGGCGGTCCCTTCGTCCAGGTCAACTGCGCCGCGATCCCCGAGGAGCTGATCGAATCGGAGCTCTTCGGCCACGAAAAGGGCTCCTTCACGGGAGCGGTGCGCCGCCAGACCGGAAAGTTCGTCGAGGCCGACGGCGGCACGATCTTCCTGGACGAGGTGGGCGACATGTCCGCCCGCACACAGGCCAAGGTGCTTCGCGTCCTCGAGGCGGGAGAGGTCGAGCCGGTCGGAGCGCCCCGGGTCCGACAGGTGAACGTGCGCGTGATCGCGGCGACCAACCGGGACCTGACCGAAGCGATCCGCGACGGCCGCTTCCGCGAGGACCTCTTCTTCCGGCTGAACGTCGTTCCCATCCGCACCCCGCCGCTGCGGGAGCGCGCCGAAGACATCCCGGATCTCGTCGAACACTTCACGCGGCGCTTCGTGGAGCGCGACCACCGCAAGCCCCGGCGTTTCGCCCCCTCCGCCCTCGCGCTCCTGAAGGCGCGCTCCTGGCCGGGAAACGTCCGGGAGCTACGGAACCTGGTCGAACGGGTCCTCATCATGACGGACGCCGATCCGATCGAGGCGCGAGACCTGCCACCCGAGGCGCGCGTCTCTCCGTCGGAGATCTCCGAGCGGGGCCTGACGATGACGACCCTCTCGGAGTTCAAGGAGTTCGCCGAACGGCAGTTCCTGATGGCGAAGCTGCGGGAGAACGGCTGGAACATCAGCCGCACGGCCGAGGTGATCCAGACTCCCCGCTCGAACCTGTACAAGAAGATCGAGCACCACAAGATCAGCCGGGACGAGCGGTAGGCGGGAAGAGACTCTTCTCCGATAATCTGCGGACGTGCTGACGCTCGCGGACTTCGAGGAGACCGGCGCCTATCTCACCGGCCACTTCCGTCTCTCCTCCGGCCTCCACAGCGACCACTACCTCCAGTGCGCACGGCTCCTCATGTGGCCGGATCGCGCGGAGCGGGCGGGCCGCGAGCTCGCCGGCAGGCTCGCGGAGTTCTCTCCCCAGGCCGTCGTCTCCCCGGCCCTGGGCGGAGTGGTCATCGGGCACGAGGTCGCGCGCGCTCTCGGCGTCCGCGCGCTCTTCGCCGAGCGCAGGGAAGGGGTCTTCACGCTCCGGCGCGGCTTCGCGATCGCGCCCGGCGAGCGAATCGCGGTCGTCGAGGACGTCTTCACCACCGGCGGCTCGACGCGCGAGGTCTGCGAGGCCGTGGCGTCGGAAGGCGGCGAGGTCGTCGCGGTGGGTTCTCTCGTCGACCGCGGAGTCCCCGGGGACGCGTTCTCGGTCCCGGCGCGCTCCGTGTTGTCGCTCTCCGTTCCGTCGTGGTCTGCCGAGCGCTGTCCGCTCTGCGAGAAGGGCGTACCTCTCGACGCGCCGGGCAGTCGGTTCGCCTCGGCCTTGTAAGATCGCCGCATGGATGTTCGGCGGGTCAGCGTGTTCTGCGGAACGAGCGCGACCCGTGATCCCGTCGTCGAGAAGGAGATCCGGACATTCGGCCAGGAAGTCGCTCGGCGCGGCATCACGCTCGTGTACGGTGGCTCGTCGCTCGGGTTGATGGGCACTCTCGCCGACGCGGCCATTTCGGCGGGGGGCAAGGTCATCGGGGTCATCCCGGAGACGCTCGTCGGCCGGGAGGCCGCGCACAAAGGGGTCGAGCTGAAGGTCGTCGACACTATGCACGACCGCGATCAGACGATGTCGGACCTCGGCGACGCGTTCGTCGCTTTTCCGGGAGGGTTCGGGACCCTCGATCAGCTCATGGAAATGATCACGTGGAAGCAGCTCGGCATCCACGGCAAGCCGATCGTGATCGCGAACCTCGGCGGGTACTTCGACCCTCTCGTGCAGCAGCTCGAAAACGCGATCCGATCCGGCTACGCCCGGCCCGAGCACCGGATTCTCTACGCCCTCGCGGACAACACGCAGGCCATCCTGACGTTCCTGGAGGGCGCCCCGGTTCTCGAGCGGAAGCCGGGGGACTGGGCCTAGGACGGCTCGTTCCCCTCTTTTCCCGTTTCCCGTTTCCCGTTTCCCGGCGCACGCAACTTCAGCTCCTCGAGCAACGTCCGGTTGATCGCGACCAGGTCAGCGAGGAGCGCGATCAGGAACGTCTGAACGCCCACCACGATCAGCACGGCGGCGAGGATGAGCGACTGCACGTGGCCTCCCGGGTTCCCGCTGAAAAAGTAGAACCACAGGAAGCGCACTCCGAGGGCGAGGCCGGTCAGCAGGAACAGGGCTGCGGCCGCGGAGAAGATCTTGAGGGGCTTGTAGAGCGCCGTGATCCGGAGGACGTTCGCGCCCTGCACCAGCACGTACTTGCCGACCGAAGTGAAGAGACGCGACCGGCGCGCGGGGGGCCGTGCGGCGACGGGCACCGAAGCGACCCGGAGATCCTTCGATCCCGCCTGGATCAGGGTCTCCAGCGTGTACGTCATCCGCGAGTAAACGTTGACCCGACGCGCGGCCTCGCGAGACAGCGCGCGGAAGCCCGAGGCGGCGTCGGTGACCGCGAGCCCCGACGCCTGCCGCACGACCCAGCTACCGAATCTCTGGAGCAGCCGCTTTCCGGCGGAGAAGTGGGCGAGCGTGCCGGGACCCCGGTCTCCGACGACGAGGTCCGCGTTGCCCGCGAGAATGGGAGCGACGAGTACCGGGATGTCGGAGGCGTCGTACTGGAGGTCGGCGTCGAAGTTCACGATCACGTCGGCGCCCATCGCGAGCGCCTCCTCCAGCCCCGCCGAGAACGCGGCCGCGAGCCCGCGATGCGCGGGCAGGCGCACGACGCGGTCGGCGCCGTTCTCGCGGGCCACTTTCGACGTGCCGTCGGTCGAGCCGTCGTCGACCACCAGGATTTCGACCTTCGAGAATCCGGGCACCGGCCGGCGCACGGAGGCGATCGCCCGCGGGAGCATTTCCTCCTCGTTGTAGGCCGGGATCTGGACGACGAGCTTCATGCCGGGAGACGGCCGAGGGCCCGAACGATGAGGGCGCCGAGCGTGATCAATCCCAGAAAGGAGATCACGAGCTCCCGCCGGGGAATCAAGAATCTTCCCTCGACCCGGTGTCGCCCCGCCGGGAGCTCGAGCCCCAGGAACAGGCCGTTCGCCGTGAAGCCGGAGACGCGGGCGCCGTCCAGGTAGAGCCGCCAGTACGGCGGAAAGCTCTTCTGCGAGGAGACGAGGAGCGACGGGAGCGGCGTCGTCGTCTCGAGCTCGAACCGTTCGGGTTCCCGAAGCGTGACGCGGACTTCTCCGCCCGACCCCCGGGCCGATTCCGCCGCCGAGAGCCGCCTCGCGACGTCGGGTGGAACGAAGACGCCGCTCGCGAGAGTCGCGCGGTCGGCCGAGCGCGCTTCCTCCACCCCTCCGGGCATCGCGCGCGAGACCAGCCGGAACCTCGGGAACGCGCTCGGCCTCGCGAAGAGCGTCAGATCCCCTCCGTCGTAGATCTTCGGAAACCTCGCCGGATCCGGATCCGGATCCGGGTGCACCGTCCGCGCGTCGAGCGCTTCCATGACCGCCGCGTCGCGCCGTTCGACCTCGCCGCCGGTGGGGAGCCGGGATCCCGGCGGCGCCGCGAGCGTCGTGACGTTCAGAAGGTCGAGGACCGGGGACGCCGGATCGAACGACCCCGGATGGAAGAGCAGGTACGTCCCGTAGCGGCCGTACGCGTTTGCATCGGCGCCCGAGAGGAGACGCCGGTAGGCCGCCTCGTGCAGAAGGTGTCCGCGGGCGTCCTCGAGTCGGAACACCTCCGAGACGTTGGGCAGGAGCGTCCATCCCGCGGCCGCGAACCGCGCGGGGGCCGGGCCCGCCCTTTCCCGCAGCCGCGCGAGGCCCGGCGTCTCCACGAACATCGCGTCACGGGGTCGCGCGATCGAGTGGAAGTCGAGCACGAGGAAGGCGAGCGGAACCGCGATCACGAAGGGCGCCGCCACGAGCACGGTCCGTCGGAGCGCGGCGTTCGACGCGAGCCGCTCGAGCGCCTCGGTCCCGCACGCGGCGAGCACCGCGAGCGCGAACACGATCAGGATCTTCGCCCTCGCGAAGAGGGTGATGTCGAGGAAGGGGAGAGACCCCACGGCCCGGAGCAGCGCGCCGCCGCCGTAGAGGGGGAGGGCGACGATCGCCCCGAGCGTAACTGCCCAGGCGACGAGCCGCCGGCGGGGGCGCCAGAAGATCCCGGCCGCCGCGAGGAACGCCGCGACGACGCCGATCCCGACGGCGGTCTCGACGTAGTTGTCCCCCGGAATCCATCCGATGCCGCGATAGTCCGCGCGGCGCGGCGTGCCCTGGTACTCGGGCAGGAGATACAGCCGGAGGTGCCGCAGCGGCAGGGGATGGGCGGTTCCCATGCCCTTCCGCGCCTCGCGATAGCCCGACGCTCCGACGAAGCGCGACGAGGCGAGGATGGAAGGCGTCAGGATCGCCACCGAGATCGCCGCCGCCAGAGCGAGTCTCCGGAGCGCGCGTGCGGCCTTCCCCCGCTCGCTCGCCGCCCGGAACACGAAGTAAAGCCCGGCGGCGAAAGCGCCGTAGAGGATCCAGTGCGGGAAGCCTCCCGCCAGACAGAGGAGCGCGGTCGCCGAAGCGAAGAGAAGCGCGCGCGCCGGCCGATCGTCTTCGAACGCGCGGTCGACCGCGAGGAGGAGCAGCGGGTACGTGACCGAGACGGACGTCTGCATCCAGAGGCCCCAGACCGTCTGGCCCGTGGAGAACGCCCAGGTCGCGGCGCCCACGGCCGCCGCGAGATCCGAGAACTTCCGGCTCCGAAGGAAGAAGTACGCCGCGAGAAACGCGAAGTTGAACTTGAGGAAGAGGACCCCGGTTTCGATCCACGCCTCCGGCAGCAGCAGGGCGGGGATCGCGACGAAAGGGGATAGGAAACCCTGCGCGAGGTGGAAGGGCCCGATCGTCCCCGAGGAGATCCACGGGTTCCAGAAGAAGCCGCGCGGGAAGTCGCGGTATCGAACGAGGGTGGTCTGACCCGAGGCGGCGGGGTCGGCGAGGAGCGGATTCTCCGCCTCCCGCATCCCCTGCCCGGTCTGCCGCCACGGGTGATGCGCGCGCACGAACTCGTGCGAGGTGAGGACGCGGCCGCGCAGGATGAGCGGCGCGAAGAGGACGAGGTCGAAGACGAGGAGGGTCGCGAGGCCGAGTCGGTTGGTTGTCGTCGAGGCGCTCAGGATGACGGGAAGGCTATCGCTTCCTCGCCACGATCACCCGGAAGTACGACTCCACCCATCCCCGCTCGAGCAGGTGTTCTTCGAGCGCGATCAGCCGCGACAGCGCCCCGGTCGAATCCTGCCGGAGCCGCTCCATGTCGAGGCACGGGAACACGAACCACAGGATGTTGCCGCCGTAGGGTCGCTCCTCCACGACCTCGAAGAGCCGCGCCGCCGCCGGCCGGATGGCGCTCGAACGGATGGACTCGGACGGATCGTCCAGGGGGAGCGGGATCATGAGATTGGGCCGGTTCTTCAGGTCCTCGGGCAGGGAGTCGAAGGCGCTCCGGGCGAAGCCCCACTCCCCGTCGGTCCACTCCGAGCGCGACGGGCCCATGTACTCGTCCAGATAGACGAGGCCGCCGGGCTTCAGGGCGTGGCGGACCTCCGTCAGGACCCTCTCGATCTGGCGGACGTGGTGGAGCGAGCCGTGGAAGAAAACGATGTCGTAGCGGCCGCGGGGCAGCTTGAGCGCGTTGATGTCCTCGGCGCGGTACTCGAGCCGGTCCGAGAGGTGCCCCTCCTCGGCGGCGAACCGCGCCTGCTCCAGCGACTCCTCCGAAAAGTCGATCCCCTCGATCGTCTCGCAGATCCCCTTGGCGAGCACGTCCCTCTCGAGGAGCCCCGATCCGCACCCGACCGAAAGGCCGCGGGCGAACGGCTCGCGGGCGTACGTCTGCGCGAACCACTCCATGGGCCAGCGGTTCGGGTCCCCGGTGACGCGGCGGTTGATGGCGCGGCGGACGAGCGGCTGCGCGCCCCAGTAGTGGTCTTCGGCCTCGCGGACCCCTTCGGAGCTCCAGAAACGGCGGGCGGCGGCGGTCTCGGCGCGCTCCTCACGCAGCGAGGTCCAGCGTCGAGCCAGGTTCGACAGCGAGGCGCGCAGGGATGACATCGAGTTGTTGGAGAACATGATACGGGCGGAAATCGGAAATCGGAAAACGGAAAACAGGGATCCCCGTTCGTTTCCCGTTTCCCGTTTTCCGACTCGATTGCTTCGGGCCCGCGGACCTGCTAGATTGCCGGACCCTCCGATTTGTCGGAGTTGCTCTTTATCAATCAGGGACGAAGGCCGGGATGAAATGCCCCCGCGGGCTTCCGGCCCGTAGCCCCTCGGCGGTTCGCCGCCGGGACGAAACAGGCTCGTAGCTCAGGGGGAGAGCACTACCTTGACACGGTAGGGGTCAGCGGTTCAAATCCGCTCGAGCCTACCAATTCTTCGAGAAACGAAGGCGCTTAGCTCAGCTGGGAGAGCGCTACCTTCACACGGTAGAGGTCAACGGTTCGATCCCGTTAGCGCCTACCAGAGAAGAACCGACGCGGGGTGACCCGCGTTTTCGATTTTTCACGGGAAGATTTTTCGGAATCGAGAGAACATGGAAGCGCTGGCGGAAAAGGTGACGATCCGGTTGCCCGACGGGACGACACTCGAGGTCCCCCGCGGCACGACCGTCCGCGCAGTCGCGGAGCGGATCGGTCCCCGTCTCGCGAAGGACGCCGTCGCCGGGAAGCTCGACGGGCGCATCGTGGATCTCGTGACGCCGCTCGAGGCCGACGGGTCTCTCGAGATCGTCACGTGGAGATCTCCCGACGTCGTGCCGATCTACCGCCACTCGACCGCGCACCTGACGGCGCAGGCGGTCAAGCGGCTGTTCCCCGAGGTCCAGATCGGCATCGGGCCGCCGATCGAGAACGGCTACTACTACGACTTCCTGCCGGAGCGCCCGTTTACGCCCGAGGACCTGGCGAAGATCGAGGCCGAGATGCGCCGCATCATCGCGGAGGACCTTCCCATCTCCCGCCACGAGATGCCGGTCGGCGAGGCCATCTCGATCTTCGAGGGACAGAACGATCCGTTGAAGGTCCAGATCGCGCGCGAGCTCGGAGACGAGCGCGTGTCGTGCTACCGGCAGGGGGATTTCATCGATCTCTGCCGCGGGCCCCACGTCGCCTCGACCGGGCGTCTCGGGGTCTTCAAGCTGACGCACACGGCGGGCGCCTACTGGAAGGGTGACGAGAAGAACCCGATGCTCCAGCGCATCTACGGGGCGTCGTTCCTGACGCAGAAGGAGCTCGACCTGCACCTTCAGCGCCTCGAGGAAGCGAAGGCGCGCGACCATCGCAAGCTCGGACGCGAGCTCGAGCTCGTATCGTTCCACCCGCTCGCGCCGGCGTCGCCGTTCTTCCTCCCGAAAGGAGCGGTCCTCTACAACCAGCTCCTGAACTACATGCGCGAGGAGTACCGCCGGCGCGGCTACGACGAGATCATCACGCCGCAGATCTACGACGCCGAGCTGTTCAAGATCTCCGGACACTACGAGAACTACCACGACAACATGTTCTTCACGGAAATCGAGGAGCGGGAGTTCGGGGTCAAGCCGATGAACTGCCCCGGGCACCACCTCCTTTTCAAGGAGCGGCTCTGGTCGTACCGCGAGCTTCCCGTGCGCTTCGCGGACTTCGGCAGGCTTCATCGCTACGAGCGCTCCGGCGTGACGGCCGGACTGACGCGCGTGCGCACGTTTTCCCAGGACGACTCCCACATCTACACGCCGGTCGACCGGGTGGAGTCCGAGGTCCACGCGTTCGTCGAGTTCCTCGACTCCGTCT
This sequence comes from Thermoanaerobaculia bacterium, assembly GCA_035457525.1. GTDB lineage: Bacteria > Acidobacteriota > Thermoanaerobaculia > UBA5066 > Gp7-AA6 > Gp7-AA6. The sequence goes on from DATIBN010000211.1 coordinate 8,605, forward strand.
ACTCGACCTTCGGCTTCGACGAGGTCGACATCTCCGTCGGCCTGCGCCCGGCGCAGCGCATGGGCTCGGACGAGGACTGGAACCGCTCGGAGGCGGCGCTCGAGTCGGCGCTGAAGAAGATCGGCCGGCCATACGTCGTGACGCCCGGCGACGGGAACTTCTACGGACCCAAGATCGACTTCCGGGTCAAGGACGCGATCGGGAGGCCGTGGCAGCTCGGGACGATCCAGTACGACTCCGCGCAGCCGCAGAGCTTCGACCTGACGTACATCGGCGAGGACGGGAAGGCCCACCGTCCGGTGGTGCTCCACCGCGCGATCCTCGGGTCCGTCGAACGGTTCCTCGGCATCCTGATCGAGCACACGGCGGGCAACTTCCCGTTCTGGATCTCGCCGGTGCAGGCGGTCGTGCTGCCGGTCTCGGACAAGCACGCCGCCGCGGCCCGGGAGACGGCGGCCCGGCTCTTCGAGGCAGGGGTGCGCGTCGAGACCGACGACCGCAACGAGAAGCTCGGTGCGCGCATCCGCCGGGCCGAGATGTTCAAGATCCCGGCGATGCTCGTGATCGGAGAGAAGGAGGCGTCGGCCGGCGCGGTCTCGGTGCGGCTGCGGCACGGCGGCGACGCAGGAACGATGAGCCTGGACGACTTCGTGGCAGTCGCGCTCCGCGCCAATGCGGCGAGGAGCCGGGAGCTCACGACGGAGGTGAAAGATCGATAAGAAGAGCATCCGAATCAACGAACAGATCCGGTGGAAGGAAGTCCGCCTGATCGGAGCGGAGGGGGAGCCGCTCGGCATCGTGCCGATGTCGGACGCCCTCCAGAAGGCGAAGGACGCGGCGCTCGACCTGGTGGAAATCGCGCCGACCGCGACCCCGCCGGTCTGCCGGATCATGAACTTCGGGAAGTTCATCTACCAGCAGAAGAAGAAACAGCAGGACTCGAAGAAGAAACAGAAGACGACGCAGGTCAAAGAAGTGAAGTTCCGGCCGAACATCGACGACCACGACTACGACTTCAAGATCAAGAACATCCTGAAGTTCCTGGCGCACGGCGACAAGGTCAAGGCGACGGTCCAGTTCCGCGGCCGCGAGATGGCGCGCCGGGAGAACGGGCAGAAGGTCCTCGACCGGCTGCTCGGCGACCTCGCCGGCAAAGCCGTGGCGGAGTCGCGGTCGGAAATGCTCGGAAACCGTCTCTACCAGATTCTGGCTCCCGTGAAGGTGCACGAGAAGGCCGTCAAGGGCGCCTGACGAGGAGAATCGATGCCGAAAATCAAGACCCATCGCGGCGCGGCCAAGCGCTTCAAGCGCACCGCGTCCGGCAAATTCAAGAGGGCGAAAGCCTACAAGAGTCACATCCTGACGAAGAAGGCGCCGGGCCGGAAGCGCGGTCTCGCGCATTCGACGACCGTGTCCGCCTCGGATCAGAAGCGCGTCGAGGAGATGCTGCCTTACGCGTAAGACATCCCTTTCGCTGTCATCCCGAGCGAAGCGAGGGATCTGACCGCGAAGCGGTCATCCTGAGCGAAGCGAAGGATCTCTTCCGGAAGGGAAGAGTTTCCTCGGAATGACAAGGAGGGAGGAGGTTTTAGAAGATGCCTCGCGTCAAAAGAGGACCGAAGAGAAAGAACCGGCGCGCGAAAACGCTCGCGCTGGCCAAGGGCTACTACGGAACGAAGAGCAAGTCGTACCGGATGGCGAAGCTCGCCGTCGAGAAGTCGCTTCTCTATGCCTACCGCGACCGGAAGGCGCGCAAGCGGGACTTCCGCGGGCTGTGGATCGTCCGCATCAATGCGGCCGCGCGTGAGAACGAGATCTCGTACAGCAAGCTGATGGACGGTCTGAAGAAGGCCGGCAACGACATCAACCGCAAGATGCTCGCCGACCTCGCGGTGACCGACCCGCCCGCGTTCACACACCTCGTCGGGGTGGCAAAACAGGCGCTCGGCGGCGCGTGACCGGACAGTCCGGTCCATCCGGCCCGGGACGAGACACGATCGCAGACGTTCTCGCGTCCTTTCACGAGGAGGCGGGGCGGGGCGTGGCTTCGCGGGCCGAGTTCGAGACGCTCAAGGGCCGCTACCTCGGCCGCGACAAGGGTCTCGTGCCCGCGCTCTTCGCGCGGATGCGCGAGATCCCTCCGGCGGAGCGCGCGGCGTACGGGGCTCGCGCCAACGCCGCGAAGCGGGAGGTCGAAGAAGGGATCGCCCGGCTCGGCGAGGCCCTGGCGCGCCGCGAGGCGGAGCGCCGCGAGCGCGCGGCCGCCGTGGACGTCACCCTGCCCGGCCGGCGCACTCGGGCGGGTTCACTCCACCCCGTCACGCTCGTGCGGCGGCGCATCGAGGAGATCTTCCTGCGGATGGGGTACTCGATCGCCGACGGCCCCGAGATCGAGAACGACTTCCACAACTTCGAGGCGCTGAACTTCCCGCCGGAGCACCCCGCGCGCGACGCGCAGGACACGCTCTTCGTGGACCGGGAGGCCCCGTCGCCGCTGCTCCTCCGCACCCACACGTCGCCGGTGCAGATCCGCGAGCTGACGAAGCGCGGCGCGCCGATCAAGATCATCGCTCCGGGACGCGTCTACCGTAACGAGTCGGTCGACGCCACGCACCAGCCCGTCTTCCACCAGGTCGAGGCTCTCGTCGTCGACCGCGGGATCTCGATGGCGGACCTGAAGGGAACCGTCGAGACGTTCTTCGAGGCGCTTTTCGGGGCCGGAACGAAGGTCCGCATCATCCCGACCTTCTTCCCCTTCGTCGAGCCGGGCGCCGACGTGCACGTCAGCTGCATCTTCTGCAAGGGCGCCGGCTGCCGCACCTGCAAGGGCTCGGGCTGGATGGAGCTCGCCGGCGCGGGAGAAGTGCACCCGCGGGTTCTCGAGGCGTGCGGCGTCGATCCCCGGGAATACAGCGGTTTCGCTTTCGGCCTGGGCCTCGACCGAGTTGCCATGATGCTCTACGAGTTCCCCGACCTGCGCCTCCTCTTCGACGGGGACGAGCGCTTCCTGTCGCAGTTCGCGCCGCTGTCGTGAAGTTCTCGGTCGACTGGCTCGGGGATCACGTCGCCCTCGCCGAAGCGGGCGGCGCCGAGGGCGCGAGGAAACTCCTCGACCGGGCGGGGCTGCCGGTGGAATCGGTCGAGGAAACCGGCGGCAGCGCCGTCTTCGACGTCGAGATCACCCCGAACCGCCCGGACGCGATGAGCCACCGCGGCCTCGCGCGCGAGATCGCGGCGATGGCGGCGATCCCGTTTTCCGGCGCCGGCGCGGCGGCTCCGCGGGGGCTCCGGTCGGAGGGGCCGCCGGCGAGCGAGCTCGCGTCCGTCGAGATCCGGGTGCCGCGGCTCTGCCGCCGGTTCGGCGCGCGGGTCATCCGCGGCGCCCGCAGCGTGCCGTCGGGCGACCGGGTGCGGTCGCGCATCGCCGCGATCGGCGGCAAGCCGATCGACGCCGCGGTCGACGCGACGAACTACGTGCTCTGGGACTCGGGCCAGCCGCTCCACGCGTTCGACCTCGACAGGCTGGCGGGCGGACGCATCGTCGTGCGAAAGGCGAAGCGCGGAGAGAAGCTGGTCACGCTCGACGGCGTCGAGCGCGTGCTCGAGCCGTCCGACGTCGTCGTCGCCGACGCGGAGCGCGCGGTGTCGCTCGCCGGAATCATGGGCGGCCTCGACACGGCCGTGACGGCGAAGACGACGAACGTCCTGCTCGAGGCGGCGTGGTGGGATCCGGTCTCGATCCGCCGGACGTCGCGGCGTCTCGGGATGCACACGGACGCTTCGCATCGTTTCGAGCGCGGCGCCGATCCGGAGGCGATCCCGGGCGCGCTCGACCACGCGGCGCGCCTCCTGCTCGACGCCGCCGGAGGGACGCTCGCGCCCGGCTGGATCGACGCCCGCGGGATCGCCTGGCCGCGCCGGCGCGTCGTCCTCACGCTCGAGAGACTGCGCCTCCTCGCCGGCGACCCGAGGCTCGACCTCGACTTCGCCGCCGGCGCGCTCGGCCGGCTCGGGTTCGTCCTGACGAAGCGGAGCGCGAAGCGGCTGACCGCGGAGATCCCGTCCTGGCGCCCGGACGTCGTGATCGAGGAGGACCTGGTCGAGGAGGCCCTCCGGCTCTGGGGCTACGACCGCATCCCCTCGCGCCTGCCGGCGACGGCCGGGGCGGGCGGCTTTCTGGAGCCGCGGCGCGTCATCGAGGAGAAGCTGACCGACGAAGCCGTCGCGGCGGGCCTGCACGAGACCTTCTCGTATCCGTTCGTGGACCGGGAGACCGACGAGGGATCGTTCGCGGCCTGGCTGGTCGGGACTCGGACGGCGCCGACGCCCCTCTCCGTGTCGAACCCGGTGGACGCCTCGCGGCGCCACCTCCGCTCGACGCTGCTCCCCGGCCTTCTCGATTCGGTCTCGCGCAACTTCCGGCACGGCGCCCCGGAAGTCGAACTCTTCGAGGTCGGGCGCGCCTTCGGCGCGCAGGGAGACCCTTCGCGCCCCGAGACCTTCGAGTCCCGTCGATTCGCGTTCGCGCTCGGGGGCGAGATCCGGCCCCACTGGAGCGTTTCGACCCCCTCCCGTACGGCCGACTTCTTCGACGCCAAAGGGCTCTTCGAGCGGTTGCTCGAACCGTGGTTCGAGCCGGGGGAGCTCCTCTGGAAGCCGTTCGCGGACCATGCGTTCGTCTCGGGAGCCGCCGCGCTCTGCGAGACGTCCGCCGGCGAGCTCGTCGGGGTCGTTGGTGTGATCGGGGAGTCGGAGCGCGAGAAGCGGAGGCTCCCGGAAGGAGTCTGCGCCGCCGAAATCGTCGTCGAGGCGATCCCTGTGGGCCGGCGGGCGGCTCGGTTCCGTTCGTACTCCGCCTTTCCGCCGGTCGTCGCCGACCTCTCGTTTTCGCACGCGCGGTCCCTGACCTGGGATGCGATCGATCGCTTCGTCGCGGGGCTCGGCCTCGCGAGCCTCGAGTCGACGAGGCTCCTCGACCGCTACGAGGGTCCCGGCGTCGCCGAAGGATCGGTCAAGACGACGATCCGCCTGACCTTCCGGTCGCCCGAGCGGACCCTCGAGCAGGACGCCGTGAACCGCGAGAGGGACCGGCTCGCGCAGGCCCTTCGCGAAAAATTCGGCGTCGCCATTTGAGATAGGTTTCCCGTCCATGGACACGAGCCGCATATTCGACACGCTCGACCGGAAGATCGAGAAGCTCCTGGAACGCTTGGAGACGGTCGAGCAGGAGAACGACCGGATGAAGGCGGAGCTCGCCTCCGCCCGCCGGGCCGAAAAGGACGCTGCGGATTCCCGCGGGACTGTTGAGAAGCTGAAGGCCGAGCTGGCCGCGGCGCGGCGCTCCGAAAAGGAAGCCGCGGACTCGGCGGCGGCGGCCGAGCGGCTCGAGCGCGACCAGGAGGCTGTTCGCGAGCGCCTGGAGAAGCTGATCCGCACGCTCGAGTCCGCCGAAGGGAAGGGTTGAAACGTCCGAACCGGGCGTAAATCGTTGACTCCGAAGGCCCGCAAAATCTACACTCAGCCATTGAAAGGAGTCTTTCCGGAGTCGAAACAGTGGCCAACCGCGGAGGCAGCGTGACCCAGGTCGAGATATTCGGTCAGACCTACAACGTCCGGGCCGAAGGCGATTCGACCTACATCCACGACCTCGCGCGGCTGGTGGACTCGCGCATGAAAGAGGTAGCGGAAAGGACAGCGACGGTGGACACGACAAAAATCGCCATCCTCGCTGCATTGAACATAACTGACGATCTTTATCAGGCGGAGAAACGTCGAACGGGCGAGCCGCTGGACTTCCGGGTCCGCGCGGAGCGTCTGATTCGAAAACTGGACGACGCCCTGGGCAGCTGAAGCGAGGCGTCGGCGCCCCCGGGAAGGCCCGGGGAACACGATATGAAACGAGAGGCCCGTTGAAACAAGGAACGGTTTTCCCAATCCCGAACCCTCGTCGGAAGAGTCGCTTCCGGGAAATCGTGTAGCCGCGTCCCGACTTCGGCGCCCTCCGGTGTGAGGGGGCCGAGATGAACACATCCATCGCGATCCCGATCGCGGCGGCAATCCTCGCCGTCGCGTTCACGCTGATCGCGTACTTTCTCCTCCGGGCCAAGGTCCGCCGGGAGCGCGCGGAGATCCGCGTCGAAGCGGACCGGGCTCTGGTCGAGGCCAACCGGGCGGCGGAGGCCCGCCTGCGAGAAGCGTCGATCGAGGCCAAGGAGAAGGTCCTCGCCGCGCAGGTCGAATTCGACAAGGGCATCCAGGTCCGGCGGCAGGAGGTCGCGGCCCTCGAGAAACGGGTCGCGCAGAAAGAGGAGAACCTCGACCGCAAGCTCGGCCAGCAGGAGAAGCGGGAGGAGGAGTTCGCCCGCAAGGAGCGGGCCCTGGCCGACGCCCAGAAGGGGGTCGAGCGGGCCCACGCGGACGTCCAGAAGCTGATCGAGGACCAGCAGAAGAGGCTCGAGCAGATCTCCGGGCTGACGGCCGCCGACGCCAAGCGCGACCTCATCCGGTCGATCGAGAACGAGGCCCGGGTGGAGGCGTCGGGCCTCATGCGCCGCATCGAGGAGGAGGCGATCGAGCAGGCCACCCAGAAGGCCCGCCACCAGATCGGCATGGCGATCCAGAGGCTCGCCTCCGACACGGTCATCGAGGCGACGGTGTCGGTCGTCGAGCTTCCGTCGGACGATCTGAAGGGCCGCATCATCGGCCGCGAGGGGCGCAACATCCGGGCGCTCGAGGCGGCGACCGGCGTGGACCTCATCATCGACGACACCCCCGAAGCGATCGTCATCAGCGCGTTCGAGCCGATCCGGCGCGAGGTCGCGCGGCTGGCGCTCGAGAAGCTCGTCGTCGACGGCCGCATCCATCCCGCCCGCATCGAGGAGATCGTCGAGAAAGTCCGGTCGGAGCTGTGGGAAAAGATCCGGCAGGAGGGGGAGTCGACGGCGCTCGAGTTCTCCATCCCGGACCTCCACCCCGAGCTGATCAAGCTCCTCGGGAGGTTGAAGTACCGGACCTCGTACGGGCAGAACGTGCTCCAGCACTCGAAGGAAGTGGCGTGGCTCGCGTCGAGCATGGCAGCAGAGCTCGGGGCGAAGGCCGAGGTCGCCCGGCGCGCCGGCCTTCTCCACGACATCGGAAAGGCGATCGACCGCGAGATGGAGGGCACGCACCTCGAGCTCGGCCGCGAGGTCCTGAAGAAGTTCGGGGAGACCGACGACGTGATCCACGCGATGGAGTGCCATCACGGGGACTACGAGCCACGGTCTCTCGAAGCGGTCCTGGTCAACGGCGCCGACGCGCTGTCGGCGGCGCGCCCCGGAGCGCGGCGCGAGATCCTCGAGACCTACGTCAAGCGTCTCGAAAAGCTCGAGCACATCGCCGACGGCTTCAAGGGCGTGCAGAAGGCGTTCGCGATCCAGGCCGGAAGGGAACTGCGGATCATCGTCGAGGCCAACCGGGTCACCGACGACGAGGCCCTCTGGCTCTCCCGCGACATCGCCAAGAAGATCGAGGCGGAGCTGCAGTATCCGGGGCAGATCAAGGTGACGGTCATCCGAGAAACACGGTCGGTCGAGTACGCCCGATGACCTCCCGATGAACATCCTGTTCATCGGCGACGTCGTCGGGTCTCCCGGCCGCCGCGCGCTCGAGAACGGGCTCCTGACGCTCATCGATCGCCGCCGGGTCGACTTCACGATCGTCAACATCGAGAACGCGGCCGGCGGCTTCGGCCTGACCGTGGAGCTCTTCCACGAGCTCTCGAAGCTCCCCATCGACGTCTTCTCGTCGGGCAACCACATCTGGGACAAGAAGGAGATCTACGACCTGCTGAACTCCTCCGACCGCCTTCTGCGGCCGGCGAACTACCCGCCCGGAAACCCGGGCCGGGGCGTGACGGTGCAGACCACGGCCGCGGGGATCCCGGTCGCCGTCCTCAATCTCCAGGGGCAGGTCTTCATGCCGGCGCAGTGCGACTCGCCGTTCCGGGTCGCCGACGAGGAGCTCGCGCGTCTGACCGAGGAAAAGGTGATCGTGGTCGACATGCACGCGGAAGCGACCTCCGAGAAGGTGGCCATCGGCTGGTATCTGGACGGCCGCGTCTCGGCGGTTCTCGGAACCCACACGCACGTGGCCACGGCCGACGAGACCGTGCGGCCGGGCGGCACGGCCTACCAGACGGACGTCGGCATGACCGGAGCCTACGAAGGTGTGATCGGATTCGCGCGGGAGCGCATCATCGAGAAATTCCTCTCGCAGACGCCGCGGTCCTTCGAGACGGCGAAGCGCGACATCCGGTTGAGCGGATCGCTCGTGGAAGTGGACCCCGACACCGGACGCGCGCTCGCGATCGAGCGCATCCAGGTCAAGGTGGAATGATGCATAGTTGTCATTCCGAGGAGCGAAGCGACGAGGAATCTCTTGCGAAAATAGGAGGAGATCCCTCGCTTCGCTCGGGATGACATCGGCAATGCCCCGAGAGAAGCTCTCCGCGATCGTCACCTCCTTCAACGAGGAGGTCAACATCCGCGAGTGTCTCGACAGCCTCGGATTCGCCGACGAGGTCCTGCTGGTGGATTCCTTCTCGACCGACCGCACCCTCGAAATCGCGCGCCAGATCCCGGGGGTCCGGGTGCTCCAGCGCGAATACTTCGGGTCCGCCGCGCAGAAGAACTGGGCGATGGACCAGACCTCGAACCTCTGGATCCTGATCGTCGATGCCGACGAGCGCGTCACGCCCGAGCTCGCCCGCGAGATCGTCGATCTGCTCGAGACGGGCCCGTCCGCCGACTATTACTCGATCCGCCGGCGCAACCTCTTCCTCGACCGCCTCATCCGCCACTCCGGCTGGTCCACGGACAAGGTCGTGCGCCTCGTCCGGCGCGGAGCGGCGCGGTATCCGAAGCGGCGCGTCCACGCGGACATCCGTCCCGAGGGGCCCGCTCCGGTTCTGCAGCATTCGCTCCTTCACTACACGTTCCGGTCGCTCGGCCAGTACCTGGAGAAACTCCACCGGTACGCGGAGTGGGGCGCCGCCGACGCGTATCGCAAGGGGAAGAAGCCCGGCGCCGTTCAGCTCTTCCTGCGCCCGGTGTGGCGGTTCGTGCGCATGTACGTCTTCCAGGCCGGCTTTCTCGACGGACGTCACGGCCTCGTCCTCTGCACGCTCCAGGCATACGGTGTCTTCCTGAAGTGGGCGAAGCTCTGGGAGTGGCGGCGCTTCGAGAAGAACGGGTGGGCGTTCGAGCTACCCGCGTTCGACGACTCGGAAGAGACGTGGCAGGGGACTCCAGGCGAGAGCGCGGAGTCGATCCATGTTCGGTAAGCGGCCGGCGGCCCTGCCGCTCGCCCCGGGAGACGCGGCGCCGGACTTCGCGCTGCCCGACCACACCGGCGCGATCCGACACCTCTCGGACTTCCGCGGACGCCCGGTCGTCCTCTGGTTCTATCCGAAGGCCCGCACTCCCGGCTGAACGATCGAGGGGCGCGGGTTCCGCGCTCTCGCCGGCGAGTTCGGTGGTCGGAACGCCCAGATCCTCGGGATCTCGTTCGACCCGGTGAAGAGCAACGCCGCCTTCGTGGCGAAGGAGAAATTCCCCTTCCCGCTCCTCTCCGACGAGCGGCGGGAAGCCGCGCTCGCGTACGGGGCCGCCGACTCGGCGGACGCCCGGTCCGCGCGCCGCATCTCGTACGTGATCGACGAGAAGGGAAAGATCGCCGCGGCCTATCCGGCGGTGTCGCCCGCGTCCCACGCCCGGGAGGTCATGGACTTCCTCACGAGCAGGCGCGCGTAGAACTCCCGGGCGGCCGCCGCGAACGGCGCGGCCCCGAACTCCAGAGCGCGCGCCCGGCCCTGCTCTCGCATCCGGCGTCGTTCCGGCGCGTCCTCCCGCAGGCGCGCGAGCGCGGGAGCGAGCTCCCCGGGTCCGGACACGACGAGACCTTCCCGCCCGTGCGAGACGAGGTCGGCGACGCCGGGCACGTCGACCGCGACGACCGGCACGCCCGAGGCCATCGCCTCGAGAAGGGCTCGCTGGCCCTGCTCGGAGCCGGAAGCCGGGAAGAGAAAGACGTCCATCGCGCGATAGAGCTCGGGAAGTTCCTCGTCGGCGTATCCCGCCCAGACGTTGCGGTCCGCGGCCCCGAGCGCGGCGGCCCGGGACTCCAGCTCCGGCCGGAGCTCCCCCTTTCCGACGTGCAGCAGCACGACGTCGGAGGGGAGCGTCGCGGCCGCCTCGATGGCCGCCCGATGGCCGCGGCCGGCCGCCATCTTCCCGACGGTGCCGACGACGAAAGAGGACGCCGGAATCCCGAGCGATCGGAGCCGCGCCCCGGGTTTCTCGCCGGGACGGAACCGTTCGAGATCGACGACCGGCGGTTGGACCGGTCCGTCGCCGCCGAACCTCAGCGCGATCGCCCGATTGGAGAACGCGAACGCGTCCGTCCGCCGGAAAAGGCTCCGGGTGAGCGGATCGCCCCGGACGTGGCCGAGGTTGTGGATCGTGCGGACGAGGAGCGAACTGCCGCGACGCCGGGCCAGGGCGGCGACGTAATGGTCGTGGGAGGCGTGGCAGTGGACGACGTCGAACGGCTCGCGGCCGAGGGTCTCGGAGAGCGTCCGCACGTCCCGGAAGAAGCGCAGCCGATCGCGGGCGGGGGAGAGGAGCGGGCGCGCCCACCCGAGCGGGAGGAGCCGGTCGGCGAGAGGGCTGTCCCGCGGGAACCCGAACTGCGCCTCGACGCCCGCCGCGACCAGGGCGGCGGTCTGGTCGAAGGCGACGGCCGCCGCCCCCGTCCACTTTTCGCCGGCGACCAGGTGGAGGATGCGCACGGCGGGAAACCTACACTAGACTCCGAACATGGCCGTCGATCCGGAGCTCCTCGCGATTCTGGTCTGTCCCAAGACCAAGGGCCCGCTCGAGCTCGTCGCCCTCTCGGAGGAAACCCGCCGCCAGCTGGTCGAAAAATACCGGGACAAGTTCCGCGACGAGGAGCCGGTCGTCACGCAAGGCCTCTACTCGAAGCAGGCGAACCTCGTATACCCGATCGTTTCCGACATTCCGGTCATGCTGATCGACGAGGCGCTGCCCGGGGACGTGAGACGTGAGACGTAAGACGTGAGACGCAAGGCTTAAGAGGGTTCCATTCGAAGAGCGCTCTTTCCACTCCTCGTCGCGTTCGCTCTCCTCTCCTCCCAGATCTCGATCGGCTACGCTCTCTTTCTCCCTCTCGCCGCCGCCTGGGTGTGGACGGGCTGGCGCCGCGAGTCGCTCCGCCGCGCTCTCGCGCACCCGCTGACCGCACTCGTGGGCGTGTACGCGCTGCTCGTCGTGCTCTCGGTGGTCTTCTCGGTCGATCCGCGCGCGAGCTTCCGCGCGATCCCGGGCCTCTCGCTCTTCCTGCTCGTGCCGATCACCATCGACCTCGTGGACGGCACGGGCCGGGCCCGCACGCTCCTCCTGGCCTCCGCGGCGGGGGGCGTCGCGCTCGCGGCCATCGGCCTCTTCGAAGTGGCCCGGTCCGGCGCCGACCTCCAGAACCGGATCCGCGGCACCCTCTCGCACTACATGACGCTCTCGGGCCTCACGCTCATCGCGGGCTGCATCCTTCTCGCGTTCCTCTTCGAGGGGAGGGGGAGGTGGCGCTGGCTCGGCGCCGCCGCCGCCGTTCCGTTCGCCGCGATGGTATTCACGCTGACGCGAGGCGCCTACGTCGGCGCGGTGGCCGCGGTCACGGCGTACCTGGCGCTCCGGCGGCCGCGCGGGCTGCTCGTTTTCGTGCCGGCCCTGCTCGCCCTGTTCTTCCTCCTCCCGGCCGACGTCCGGCATCGCGCGGCTTCGATCGTGGACCCGACCGAAACGACGAACCGGGACCGCATCGCGATGGCCCGCGCGGGGGCGCGGATGATCGCCGACCGGCCGGTCTTCGGGCTCGGGCCGGAGATGGTGAAGCCGTACTACACGCTCTACCGGGACCCCGACGCGCCGCGCTGGCGCGTTCCCCACCTCCACGACAACGTCCTCCAGATCGCGGCGGCGAGCGGTGTGTTCGCCGCCGGCGCCTACCTGGCCCTGCTCGCGCTGTTCTTCGCGCGCGCGGGGCGGCTCCTGCGCGTCGAGAGGCGAAATGTCGATCGGACCCCCTCCGGGGATCCGACGCTTCGGGCCATCGTCGCCGCGGCCGCCTTCCTCGGGACCGCCGCGGTCACGGTCGCGGGTCTCTTCGAGTACAACTTCGGCGACAAAGAAGTATTGATGGCGACGCTGCCGCTCCTGGCCCTGCCGTTTGCTCGCGCGATGTCGGACACGCGGGAGTCGCGGGATCTCCCCCGGATACAATCTTGACCGGAATGCTCCGCCCCGTTCCCTCTCCCGCGCCCCCGCGGCCGTACACCGTCTCGGAGCTCCTCGCCGAGGTGGGGACGAGCCTGCGAACCGGCTGGCGTGACATTGCGGTCGTCGGCGAGATCGGCCGCTGGGAAGTCCGGGGCGGCCACGGCTACTTCACGCTCAAGGACCGGACGGGATGCCTCTCCGCGATCATCTTCGCGTCGGACCGGGAGCGGATCCCGTTCCGGATCGAGCCGGGTCTCGAGGTCGTCGTACGCGGCTCGCTCGACCTCTGGGCCCCCCAGGGGAAGTTCCAGATCAAGGCATACGACGTCGAGCCCGTCGGAGCGGGGGCGCTCCAGCTCGCGTTCGAGCAGCTCAAGGCGCGGCTCGCGGCGGAGGGCCTCTTCGAAGCGGCGCGCAAGCGGCGCATCCCCCTCTTCCCGCAGTCGATCGCGGTCGTGACATCTCCCGAGGGCGCCGCGATCCGCGACATCCTGAACGTCATCCGGCGTCGCCACGACGGTCTCGCGATCACGCTCTACCCGGCCCGCGTGCAGGGCGTGGGCGCGGCCGCCGAGATCGCCGAGGCGATCCGTGCGCTCAACCGGCGGGACGGCTTCGACGTGATCATCGTGACCCGAGGGGGAGGCTCTCCCGAGGACCTCGCCCCCTTCAACGACGAGCGGGTCGCGCGCGCTCTCGCGGCCTCCCGCATTCCGACGATCTCGGCCGTCGGACACGAGACGGACGTGACGATCTCGGACCTCGCCGCGGACCTCCGCGCGCCGACGCCGTCGGCGGCGGCGGAGCTCGTCGTCGAAAAGAAGGTCGAGGTGCTCCGCCGCGCGGAGGGATGGCGGCTGCGGGTGGAGAGGGTGATGAAGTCGCGCCTCGCGCTCGGACGCGCCCACGTCGCGGAGCTCTCCCGGGCCGAGGGACTGCTCCGATTCCGCTACCGGCTCCGCGAGAGGAGCGACCGCGTCGCGCAGAGCACGACGGCGATCCGCGTCGCCCTCGAGCGCCGTCCGGCCCGCGATGCGTCCCGCCTCGAACGCGCCGTCGCGTCGCTCCTCGCCTTCCCCCGCGTCGCCGAGCTCTCCCGGAAGGGGGATGCCGTCGTCTTCCACCGCTCGGCGCTCGAGAGCCGTTTCGAGCGGGCGACGGAGAGGCGGCGCGACGCCCTGACCGATTGCCTCGAAAAGCTCGCGCTCGTCAACCCGTTCGCAATCCTCGCGCGCGGCTACGCCGTCGCCTACCGCGAGGGGACGAAGAGTCCCCTCCTCTCTCCGCGCCAGGTGCGCAGCGGGGAGCGGATCCGGGTCCGGCTCCACGAAGGGGAGCTCCAGGCCGTGGTGCGCGGCGAGGTCCGCGCTCCCGCGAAGGCAGGGCGCCACGACGCCGCCACCGACGCGTTCGACTTCGGCCCGCTCTTCTCGGACGCGGGGGAGGAGGAAAAGTGACGGCGCGCGCGGGCCGGAAGGACCGGAGCTTCGAGGAGGCGATGGAGCGTCTCGAGGCGATCGTGACCGAGATCGAGTCGGACGAGCTCGGCCTCGAGCGGCAGTTCGAGTTGTTCAAGGAAGGGATGACGCTCGCGCGCTTCTGCGACGCGAAGCTCAAAGAAGTTCAGAAATCCGTCGAGCTCGTCCTGAAGGAATCGGGCGAGGAGTGGAAGACGGTTCCCTTCGAAGGGGAGCCGGCCTCCGACGAGGATTCGGACGACGACGACCGCGGCTGACTCCGTCGCCGCGTATCTCGGGGAGCGACGAAAGGAGATCGATTCCGAGCTCGATCGCCTCGTGCCCCCGGAGTCGCTCTGGCCGCAGACGCTTCACCGAGCGATGCGCCACAGCCTGTTCGCGGGAGGGAAACGGTTCCGCCCGATCCTCTGCCTCGCGGCGGCGGAGTCTCTGGGAGCGCCCGTGTCGGTCGCGCTCGCGCCGGCATGCGCGCTGGAGCTCGTGCACACGTACTCGCTCGTGCACGACGACCTCCCTGCGATGGACGACTCTCCGCTGCGCCGCGGAGCGCCGACGGCGCACGTCGTCTTCGGCGAAGCCGTCGCGATCCTCGCGGGTGACGCGCTGCTGACGCTCGGGTTCGCGGTGCTCGCCACGCACCCGAAGGCGGAGCGGTACGCGCCCGTCCGGGCGGAGGTGGTCGCGGCCGTCGCGGAGGCGGTCGGCAGCGTCGGAATGATCGGGGGGCAGGTGGCGGACATGGAGCAGGGTGGTGGGGGAGAGGACAAGCTGATCGCGACCCACGAGGCCAAGACGGGCCGTTTGATCCGCGCCTCGCTCGCGGCGGGGGGACTTCTTGCCTTCGCATCTCCCGCCGCGCTCGCCTGTCTCGACGGATACGGGCGCGCGGTCGGCCTCGCGTTCCAGATCAAGGACGATCTGCTGGACGTCGAGTCCGACTCCGCCGCGCTCGGCAAGAGCGCGGGCGCGGACGCCGCTTCGGGCAAGCGGACGTTCCCCGCGGTGTTCGGCCGGGAGCGTTCACACGCGCTGCTCGACGAGAAGATCGCGGAAGCGGTCGCGGCGGCCCAGGAGCTGCCGGGCGGCGGCGTCCGGCTCGCCGAGCTCGCCCGCTTCGTGGGCGAGCGCCGCTCCTGAAGGGCTCACCCGCCATGCGGGCCTTCGTCCAGACCGCGGTCGGCCGCTTCGAGGAGCGCGAGGTACCCCGGCCGTCCGCCGCGCCGGGCGAGGTCGTGATTCGCGTGCGCGCCGCTCTGACCTGCGGGACCGACCGGAAGCTGCTCGCGCGCGGCCACCCGCGCATCGCGCTTCCCGTGACGATGGGGCACGAAGCGTGCGGCGAGATCGTCGAAGTCGGCGCCGGCGTCGAGCGTTTCGCGGCGGGCGACCGCGTCGTCCCCGGAATCTCCGGCCCCTGCGGCGCCTGCGCCGAATGCGCGCGCGGCTTCGAGAACCTCTGCGCCGCCGGCCATGCCGATCGGACGTGGGGAGCGTTCGCGGAGTTCCTTCGCGTTCCGGCGGCGGTCGTCGCCGGAAACCTTCATCCCGTTCCCCCCGGGCTCCCCGACGAGATCGCCGCGTTTCTCGACCCACTCGCCTCGGTCCTTCACGGCTGGGCGCGGCTCGCCCCGGCGCGCGGGACGCTCCTCGTCTACGGCGCCGGCGCGCTCGGGCTGTTGTGGGCGGCGACGGCGAGGGCGCGAGGAATCGCAGCAACGGTCGCCGCACGCGGAGGCGCCGCCCGGCTCGCTGCGGCGCGGGCGTTCGGCGCGCGCGTCATCGACCTCGAACGTGACGGGCCCAACTCCGGAGGGCTTTCCGACATGGCGGTCGATTGCACGGGCGACCCCGAGGTTTGGAGGCGGCTCGCGGACCTCGTCGTGCCCGGCGGAAGAGTGCTCCTGTTCGGCGGCTGCGCTCCGGGCACGTCCGTCGCGTGGGACGCGGCGCGGCTGCACTACTCGGAGATCTCGCTCGTCGGGTCCTTCCACTCCACGCCGGATGAGGCGCGCGCCGCGCTCACGATGCTCGCGTCTGGCGAGATCGACCCGTCGCCGCTCGTCACCGCGAAGGGGAAGCTGTCGGATCTGCCGCGGTTCCTGCAGGCGCAGGAGCGGCGCGAAGGCATCCGATACGCGGTGACGCCGTGAAAGCGGTCCGCGTCGCCGAAGACGGGTCCGTCGCGGTCGTCGGGGTGCCCGTGCCGCGGATCGGACCCGGCGACGCTCTCCTGCGAACGGGCGCCGCCGGGATCTGCGGCTCGGACCTCCTTCCCTGGTACGTGCGGAGGAAGGCCGGCTCCGTCCTCGGTCACGAGGTCGCGGGCGAGATCGTCGAGCTCGGCGGCGAGGTCGACGGCTTCGCAGTGGGGGACCGGATCGTGCCGCACCACCACGCGGCCTGCGGGGAGTGCGCCGAGTGCCGCAACGGGCGCGCGGTCCACTGCCGCGAGTGGAAGTCGTCGTCGCTCGACCCGGGAGGGATGGCCGAGTTCGTCCGGATCCCGGCGGAGAACCTCTCGCGCGACACTTTGTCGGTCCCTCCGGTGCTTTCTGACGAGGAGGCGACCTTCGTCGAGCCTCTCGCGACGGTCGTGAAGGCATTCGCGCGCGGCGGATTCACGGCGGCGCAGTCCCTTCTCGCGGTCGGCCTCGGCACGACGGGTCAGCTCGCCGTGCGCCTCGCGAAGTCCGCCGGCGCGTCCCGCGTCGCGGGGGCGGACCGCGTCGCCTCGCGTCTCGAGCTCGCCCGGGGCAGCGGCGCATCCGAGACGTTCGACGTGTCGCGGGACCGCCTCCCCGACGTCGCCGCCGAGAGCTTCGACTTCGTGTTCGTCGGGCCGGGCAAGGCGGAGGTGATCGAGTCGGCACTTGCGGCCGTCGCGCCGGGCGGGACGCTGCTCGCTTTCACGATGGCGGCGCCGGAGGAGCGGCTCATCGTCTCTCCGCACGACCTCTACTTCCGCGAGGTGCGCATCGTGCCCTCGTACTCGGCCGGACCCGACGACATGCGCGAAGCGCTCGCGCTCATCGCGTCGGGTCGCGTCTCGGTCTCCGACCTCGTGACCCACCGCTTCCCGATCGAGCGCGCGCCGGAGGCATTCGCGCGCGCGGCGCGCCCGGAGGGGTCGCTCAAGGTCCTGCTGACTTTCGGCGGCTGACCCGGTTCGATGCCGCGCGCTCGCCTCGACCTTCTTCTCGTGGCGCGGGGCCTCGCGGCCACGCGCGAGAAGGCGCAGGCGATAATCCTCTCGGGGGCCGTCTCGGTCGATGGACGCCGGGTCGACAAGGCCGGCGCTCCGGTGGACGAGGCGGCGGAGATCGCAGTCGCCGGGCCGCCGCACCCGTACGTGTCGCGCGGCGGAGTCAAGCTCGAGGCGGCGCTGGACCACTTCGGCCTCGACCCGGCCGGCCGGGTGTGCCTGGACGTCGGCGCCTCCACCGGCGGCTTCACCGACTGCCTGCTCCAGCGCGGGGCGGCCCGGGTCTATGCGATCGACGTCGGCTACGGACAGCTCGACGCGAAGCTCCGCTCCGATCCCCGCGTCGTCGTCCGCGAGAAGGTCAACGCGCGCGCGCTGTCGCGCGAGGACATCCCCGAAACGGTCGCTCTCGCCGCGGTCGACGTTTCGTTCATCTCGTTGCGGTTGATCCTCCCGGCGGTCGTGCCGCTCGTCGCGGCCGGAGGCGCCGTCGTCGTCCTCGTCAAACCGCAGTTCGAAGCGGGCCGCGCCGAGGTCGGCAAGGGCGGCATCGTGAGGTCGGAGGAAGTTCGAGCCCGCGTGGTCTCCGAGATCGCCGCCTTCGGCCGCGGAATCGGTCTCGAACCGATCGGCTCGATTCCCTCTCCGATCCGGGGCGCTCACGGCAACGAAGAGTTCCTCCTCGCCTTTCGTGTAAATTGAGAAGAATGAAGGGGTCGCGGCCGCGTGCTCGACGCTCCGCGCGTCCGGTGGCGAGCCGTTACCGGCGGATCGGCCTCGCCTGCAAATGCACATCGAAGGCGGCCCGCAACCTGGCGCAGGCCCTCGAATCGGAGCTCGAGAGTCGCGGCCTCGACGTGCGATTCGACTCGGACACGGCCGCCGTGCTCGGCCGCGAGAACGGACTGCCCCGCGAAAAGCTGGCGAAGTCGGTCGACCTCGTGATCGTCGTCGGCGGTGACGGCACGCTCCTCTCGGTGGCGCGGGCCGCGCCGTCGTCCACGCCGGTCCTCGGCATCAACGTGGGCGTGCTCGGCTTCCTCGCCGGCCTGTCGCGCGAGGAAGCGCTGACGCGCCTCGACGACGTCCTCGCCGGCGATTTCCGCGAGGACCCGCGTCTCCGGCTCGAGGTCACCGTCAGCGGGATGCCGAGGGCGCGCCGGTTCCGCGCGCTGAACGACGCGGTTCTCAACAAGGAGGCTCTCGCGCGGATCTCGACTTTTCGAATCGACCTCGACGACCGGCCCGTCTCGGAGTTCCGCGCGGACGGCGTCATCGTGTCGACCCCGACGGGTTCCACCGCGTACAACCTGTCGGCGGGCGGGCCGATCCTCCATCCCGAGCTCCCGGCTCTCGTCATCACCCCCATCTGTCCCCATACGCTCTCGCAGCGTCCTCTGGTGGTGCCGTCGTCGACCCGGATCGGCCTCTTCGTCATCGACCCCGGACGCCGGCCGGGAGGCGTCTATCTCACCCTGGACGGGCAGGAGGGTCTTCCCATCGGCCCGGACTGTCCGGTCGAAGTCCGCGCGAGCTCGTCACCGGTCACGCTTCTGCGGCCGCCGGAGGCGGACCACTTCCGCAACCTGGCGGAGAAATTGAAGTGGGGCGTGTAGGGTGAGCTCACCGCCTCCGGACGACCGCGTCCACCATCCCCTGCGGCGCCTCTCGACGCTGCGTCTCTTCCTGGTCATGGTCGTCTTCCTGGTGCTCGCCGGTTACGCCGTCTGGCACTCCGAGCGCTTCCAGACCCTCTTCCAGGGCGTCTCGCAGGCGCGGATCTCCGACGCACTCGGACGGCCGGTCACTTTCCGACAGGTGGAGTTCCGCTTCCTGCCCCCCTCGTTGAGGCTCGCGGACGTCCGGATCGGAAACGACCCGCGGCTCCCGGAAGGCCCCTTCCTCGCGGCCGACGAGGTGTCGATCGGAGGCGGCGTTTCGCTGTCGGGCAACGAGCTTCGCCTCGGCCGCATCCGAGCGGTGCGCCCGAGAGTCGTCCTCGTGCAATTCCCTGACGGCTCCTGGAACCTGCCGCCCGGGATCAACCGCCCCGCGCGCAAGGGGGGCCTCAAGGTCCGCGTCGGAGAGGTCGTCCTGGAGCACGGCAACTTCGAGCTCGCCGGCCGCAAGCTGGACCTCTCCGTGGCGCTCGAAGACTTCGCGGGCAACCTCGCGTCGATCGGCGAGGACCACTACACCGGTTCGCTCGGCTCGCGGAAGATGACGCTCCAGCTCCCGGACGCCGAGCCGATCGTGTCGGATCTCTCGACGCGGTTCCACATGGAGCCCGGGCGCGGGATCGTGTTCGAGACGGTCCGCCTGAACGGAAGCTTCGGATCGCTGACCGCCGCCGGCGCGATGGAAACGGGCGGGACGCGCAAGACCACGTTCGTCGCCTCCGGTGACGTGTCGGTCACCGAGATCGAAAGGATCTTCCGCTCGAAGCTCGGGTTCGTGGCGAACGGGAGGGTCGATGCGCGCATCGACGTACCGGCGGGCGGCGACTTCCACATCGCGGGGCGCGTCACCTCTCCGCGCATCGACGCCCGGGGGTTCCTGCTGGAGAACGTGGAGGCGTCGGTCGACGCACGTCCCCGGGAGCTCGTGGCGAAGATCGAGCGCGGAAGCTACGCGGGGGGCGACGCGACGGGCGTCGTCCGGATCGCCGGGCTCTCGACGAAGCCCCGCGTGTTCACGATCGCGCTCGAAGGACAGGGCTTGTCGCTCGAGCGGTTCTTCGCGGACCTCGATCTGCCGGGGATCGGCCTCTCCGGATCGGCCGACGTCACGCTCGCGCTCCGCTTCCCGGAAGGGGAGGGGATCGAGCACGCCGACGGCGGCGGCACCCTCGAAGTGCATCCCGGGCCGGCCGCCTCCATCGTGCGCGGGCGCCACGGCATTCCGACCGGCGGGGGAGGACCCCTCTCCGTGGCGAACGGCCGCATCGGGTTCGAGGGAGTCACGCTCCGCTTCCCGCAGACCACGATCGACCTGACCGGCGGACTCAAGATCGGGGAGTGGAAGCCGGACTTCGATTTCGTGCTGAAGTCGCGCGACCTCTCCGAGGTCGATCGCTTCTACCAGAACATCGTCGCCGCCACGGGCGGCGCCCCCGAGCCTCTGGGTGTCGGCGGCGTCGGGGAGGCAACGGGGCACCTCGCGGGCGAGTGGGGAAATCCCGACGCGACGTTGCAGTTCTCGGCGGAAGACACGCAGTGGGCGGGCGTCCTGTGGGGCAGCGTCCGCGGCACCGCCGACGTCCACGACGGGGCGTTCATCTTCCGACCGCTGCGCGCCTACGACGGCGACGCCAGCCTTTCGCTCGAGGGCACGGTCCGTTTCCGGGAGGCGCCGGGCCGGCCGAGGCTCGACGTCTCGGTCGCCGCCCGCGACTATCCGCTCACGAGGCTCCTCGAGTACCTGGACTTCGACTATCCGGTCGAGGGGCGGGTCACCGGCAGCTTCCCGATCGCGGGCTCGCCCGAGTCCCTGACGGGCGGAGGACCCATCTCGCTCGCGGACGCGGTCGTCTGGGGACAGAAGTTCCCGCTCATCTCGGGTCGCGTGCTCTTCTCGCCCGGCCGGTTCGAGCTCGCCGACGTCCGCG
This sequence comes from Thermoanaerobaculia bacterium, assembly GCA_035457525.1. Taxonomy (GTDB): domain Bacteria; phylum Acidobacteriota; class Thermoanaerobaculia; order UBA5066; family Gp7-AA6; genus Gp7-AA6. Next base: position 29,224 of record DATIBN010000211.1, read on the forward strand.
CGGAGTTGGGCGGCGGCATGATCGGGGGCGGCGGCGCGATCCAGATCAAGGAGAAGACCTTCGAGGCGCGCTTCGCCGGCGACTCGATTCCGCTCGAGGCGATCACCGCCCTGTCGGACGCCTCGAAGGACATGACCGGCAAGCTGTCGTTCCAGGTGAGCGGCTCGGGCGAGATCGATCGCCCGAGCCTCGACGCAACGGCAACGCTCGCGGACGCGACGATCTACGGGCACCGGATCCCGGACGCCGAGGAGCCGCGCCTCGACGTCAAGCTCGTGCGCGGAGACCTGAACGGCTCCGTCACGGTCGCCGACCGGTGGAGCGTCACCGCCTCGGGCAACCTCTTCGAGCCCGGGTCCCGCGTCAGCGTCAACCTCGTCGCGCGCGACCTCGCCGCGCTCCTTCTCTTCACGCCGCTCGAGCTCGAGCCCGGACGCGGCGGCGCGCTCTCGGTTCGGGGCGAGCTGACGCTTCCGGCGACCGAGAAGGAGCTCCTCTCCGGCGTCTTCACGGTCACCGAAGCGCGCCTCGACTTCCCGGACCGGCCCGGCATCCTTCGGACGTCGGGGGACGTGCGCATCGTCCTCGCCCAGCAGAAGCTCGTGTTCGACGAGTTCCACGCGGTCGGCGAGGGCACGGACCTGAAAGTCAGCGGCTCCGTGGACCTTTCACCCGCGCGCGCGCTGGCGATCACCGTCTCGGGCCCGATCGACGCATCGCTCGTCGAGCTCGCCGTGCCGGGCACGGACCTCCGCGGGCGTCTCACCGTCCAGATGACTGCGGGAGGGACGTTCTCGCAGCCGGATCTCTCCGGGAACCTGCGCATCGAGAACGGGCGATACCGCCTGACCGGCCTGACGCAGATCGTCGACGACATCGACGGCGTGATCTCGCTCCACGGCTCGAGGGCCGAGATCGACGGCATCCGCGCCCGCGTGGGGGGAGGCGACCTCTTCGCCGCGGGGAGCATCAACCTCAAGGGGCTCTCCGTGACGGATTTCCGCCTGACGATCCAGGCCCGGCACGTCGCCGTCCGCTATCCGGAGGACATGCGGCTCGTCGTGGACGCGGATCTCGTCGCGACGGGCGCGCCGGGGAGCGGGCAGGTCATCCGCGGCGAAGTCACGCTCCTTCGCGGCACCTACTCGAAGGACTTCGACGTGACGCTCGCGTCGCTCCTCGAGCGAAGCCGGCCGAGCGGAGCGGTTGCCGCGCGCGAGCCGTGGAAGGAGGAGACCTCGCTCGAGGTGCGGATCGTCTCGGCCGCCGCGCTCGAGGTGCGCAACAACCTCGCGCGGCTGACCGCCGAGGTGGACCTGGTCGCGCGCGGGACCGTCGCGCAGCCCATCATCCTCGGGCAGATCCTGCTCGACGAAGGGGGGCGCATCACTTTCCGCGACGTGCCCTACGAGGTCGAGTCCGGGACGATCACGTTCGCGAACACCGCCCGGATCGCGCCGATCGTGGACCTGCGAATGCGCGCCGAGGTACGGGGCTACGATCTCGTCGTCAACCTCGTCGGGACGTGGCCGCGGATCCAGTCGACGTTCACCTCCGACCCGCCGCTCTCCGACGAGGCCGTGATCGGGCTGCTCTTGACGGGGGCGGAGCCGAACCAGCGCACCGGCACCGACACGACGCAGAGCCTCGTCTCCGCCGCGAGCGGCCTCGTCGCCGGCGCGCTCGCGGGGGGAGCGACGCGCCCCGCTCAGCGGCTCTTCCGGCTCGACCGGTTCCAGATCGACCCGGTGTTCACCGGAAGCCAGCTGACGGACATCCGCTCGACGGTGGGCAAGCAGATCACGCCGAACCTGCTCGTGACCTACTCCCAGTCGCTCAACTCGGACAAGGAATCCGTCGTCCAGCTCGAGTGGCGGATCACGAACTCCGTCACGCTGCAGGCCCTGCGGGACGAGAACGGGGTGTACTCGATCAACGTCCGGCGGCGGCAGCGGCTTTGAACCGCAGTACGACACGGACGTGGAGCCGGTCACGGGCGGCGGGCTTCGCGGCCCCGGTGCTCGCACTCTTTCTCGCGGCGGCCGGGCGGGCCGGCGCGCAGCCGGCGGCCGCGCCGCAATCTTTTTTCGGGCAGATGGTCGTGACCGTCGCGTACTCCTCGGACGGTCCCGTGGACCACGACGAGGTCGCGCGCCTCGTGACGATCAAGACCGGGCAGCCGCTCACCGAGGAGGCAACGGGATCGACCATCCGGCACCTGTTCGCGACGCGTCGCTTCGCGGACATCCGGATCGAGGCCGAGCCGGCGGAGGGGGGCGTCGCGGTCACCATCCTGCTTTTCCGGTCGTACCGCGTCAACCCGCTCCGGTTCGACGATGGGGTTTCCGTATCCAAGGAAGAGCTGCGCCGCGCGGTCCCCTTCGCAGAGGGCGCCGTCTTCCAGGCCGAGGAGCTCGAGGAGGGGGAGACCGCGTTGAAGCGACGCCTCGACGCCGAGGGCTACGTCAACGCGACGGTCGAGCCGGAAGTCTTCTTCGACCCGAAGACGTTCGACGCCGAGGTGATCTACCACATCGAGGCGGGGAAGCCTGCGCGCACGGCGCCCGCGTTCTTCGACGGGGATTTGAAACCGTTTACCCGCGAAGAACTCCTGAAGAAGGCGCGTCTGGACCCGGGCGACCGGTACCGCGAGACGAAGGCGCGCGCCGACGCGGATCGGATGACGAAGTACATGAAGAAGCAGATGCACCTGCGCGGGGTGGTCGAGCTCATCGCGGCGCAGCCGACCGACGACGGGCGCGTCATGCCGGTCTACCGCGTCGTCGTCGGACCGAAGATCGTCTTCCAGACGAGAGGCATCCGCGAGCGGAAGGTTCGCCGCGAGGTGATGGATCTCCTGCAGGGGCAGATCTTCGACGAAGATCTCATCCTCCAGTACGTCGAGAACAAGAGGCGCGGCCTTCAGCGCAAGGGCTACTACCGGGCGAAGGTCGACTACACGATGTCTCCGGAGGCGACCGACGTGCAGACCGTCGCCATCAACGTCGAGCCGGGGCCCAAGTTCGCCGTGGAGGAGATCGCGATCCAGGGAA
>DATIBN010000212.1:0-16773 GCA_035457525.1 Thermoanaerobaculia bacterium
CGCGCCGCAGCGCGGCGTCGCGGACACGGCCGTAACGGGGTCGCCCGTATACGGGGTCTCCGACGATCGGCAGGCCCGTCGCCGCGAGGTGCACCCGGATCTGGTGCGTCCGACCCGTGACGAGACGGCAGCGCAGGAGCGTGACCCCGAACGCCGGCCACTCGCGCTCGATCGAGTACAGGGTCCGCGCCTCGCGAACGCCGGCCGGCGGGGAGTCGCTCGCACGAAACGCCCGCATCTTCTTGCGGTCCCTCGGATCCCGGCCGATCGCGAGTGCGATCTCTCCCTTGCGCACCTTCGGAAACCCGGCGACCACCGCGAGATACTGCTTCGAGAGGGCCCGCTTCTTCATCTGGCGGGAGAGCGAGGCGTGCGCCCGATCCGTTTTCGCCACGAGGAGAACACCGGACGTCCCGCGGTCCAGACGGTGGACGATGCCCGGTCGCATTTCTCCGCCGATGCCCCCGAGATCGCGCACGTGGTGGAGGAGCGCGTTGACGAGCGTGCCGGAGTCGTGACCCGGCGACGGGTGGACGACGAGCCCGGCGGGCTTGTCGATCGCGAGGAGGTGCTCGTCCTCGTAGAGGATCGACAGCGGGATCTCTTCCGGTTCGATGGCACTCGCGCGCGGCTCGGGGACGTCGACCTCGACCACTTCTCCGGCGCGCACGACGTGGGAGCGCTTGGCCGTCCGGCCTCCGAGCGTGACGGCGTCCTCGGCGATCAGTCTCTGGATGCGGGAACGGGAGAGGTCCGAGCAGGCGGCGGCGAGGAAGAGATCGAGCCGGGTGCCCTCCGACGGGACTCCGACGCGGAAGCGCCGGATCAACGCGCTACGCCGCAGCCCGTCTGCGGCGCGACAGGTACACCAGCATTCCGACGGCCGCCGCGGCGGCCACCAGGCCGATGAACTGCGACGTCGAGATCACGCCCGGGATCAGGAAGCCGCGCACCGAATCGCCGCGGAACGTCTCGAGGACACCGCGGGTGATCGCGTAGAGGAGAACGTAGAGCCAGAACACCTCGCCGTCGAACGTCTTGCGGCGATAGGCCCACTGGAGCACGAAGAAGATCAGGAGCGCGTTGGCGGAGAGGTAGATCTGCGTCGGGTGCAGGGCAACGTTGAGCGGAGTCCCGACCGCCTCGTTCGCGAAGGGGTCCGTGAAGGTGACGCCGAGCGGCGAGTCGGTGGGCTTCCCGTAGCAGCAGCCGGCCGCGAAGCATCCCCAGCGGCCAATGGCCTCACCGAGCGCAATGGAAGGGGCGCCCATGTCGGCGATCTTCCACGCCGGGAGGCGGTGCTTGCGCATGTACCAGATGCCCACGGCGGTCGCGGCGATCAGGCCGCCGTAGAAAACGCCGCCGGAGCGGAGCACCTCGACCAGGCTGCGCGGGTTCTCGACGTAGTGGCGCCACTCGACGATGACGAGGAGAAGCTTCGCGCCGAGAATGGCCGCGGCGAGGATGTAGAGCGAGAAGTCGAAGATCTTCTGCTCGGGCAGCCCCTCGTCGCGGGCCTTCCGCCGGAGCATGAAGATGCCGACGAGGTAGGCGAACGCAAGGATGACGCCGTACGTCGGGATGTAGAACGAGCCGATCTGGATGAGGCGGGGAAACATCGCGTCAGGCGGCGGGCGGGGGGACGGCCTCCGCTTCTTCCTCCTCCTTCTGGAGCATGTCGAGGAAGAGCAACCCGACCCCGATGCAGATCGCGGAGTCGGCGACGTTGAACGCCGGCCAGTGATGGCCGGAGATCGAAAAGTCGAGGAAATCCACGACGTAGGTGAAGCGCACACGGTCGAGCAGGTTCCCGACCGCTCCCCCGAGGATGAGCGCCAGGCCGAGCTGCAGTCTCACGCTCTTGTGCGACGAGCGAAGGGCGTATCCCGACACGATCAGGAAGACGAGGACCGCCACGCTGTTCAGCACGATCGCCTTGATGGAGGAATCGACCGACGCGAAGAGCCCGAAGGCTGCGCCGCTGTTCTGCACGTACGTGAGGTCGAAGAAACCGGGAATCACCTCCCGCGACTCGTGAATCTGGAAGTTCCGCATCACGATGCCCTTCGTCCACTGGTCGGAGAGCAGGACCGCGAGCGAGACCAGGAAGTATCCGGCGCGGTAGATCGCGCTCTCCTTCAAACGCGGAAACGGCTTCATCGTGCGAGCGCTCTCTCCGCCGCGAGCGCCTCGAGGGCGCCTCGACAACGGTTGCAGAGCCCGTCCTTCTCCGCCTCCGGCGTGACCTTCCAGCACCGGTCGCAGCGCCGTCCCCGTGCTTTCTCGAAGCGGAGCCGAAGGCCCGGATAGGCCTGGGACGAGACCCACCCCTCGCCGTCGGATGGTGTCGCTTCCGGGACCGTCTCCGAGACGATGAAGAGGTCGGCGAGCCCCGGGCCGGTCGCGCCGATCGCGAGACGGTCGCTCTCGAGCTCGGCGTTCGGCGTGTAGGCGATGGCCCCCTCGAGGGAGGAGCCGATCGTCTTCTCGCGGCGCGCCGCCTCGAGCAGCACGGCCGCTTCTTCGCGCAGCTTCATCACGCGGTCCCAGGCCTCGAGAGGCAGGGGCTCGTTGGGGAGGTCATCCAGGCCCTCGAAACGCGCCAGGTGCACCGATTGTTCCTTCGAGCCCGGGAGCGCCTCCCAGATTTCCTCGGCCGTGAAGGGGAGGACCGGGGCGGCGAGAGTCGCCAGGCACCGACCGATCCGCGAGAGGGCCGTCTGGGCCGAGCGGCGTTCCCGCGACGCCGCGGGGGACGCGTACAGCCGGTCCTTCAAGACGTCCAGGTAGAAGGCGGAGAGCGTCGTCGCGCAGAAGTTGACGAGGGAGTGATAGACGAGGTGGAACTCGTATTCCCGATACGCCTGCGCGACGCGGGACGCCAGCCGCCGGGTCTGGTCCAGGGCCCAGCGGTCGATGGGGAGAAGATCGCCGGGGCTCACGGAGTCCCTGTCCGGGTCGAAGTCGTAGACGTTGGAGATCAGGTATCGCGCCGTGTTCCGGATCTTGCGGTACGCCTCGGCGCACCGGGCGAGTATCTCTTCGGAGATGGGATCGTCGTCGCGGTAGTCGCTGCTGGCGACCCAGAGCCGGAGGATGTCGGCGCCGTATTTCGGGATCAGCTCGCGCGGCTCGATCACGTTTCCCACGGACTTCGACATCTTCTTTCCCGACGACACGTCCACGACGAAGCCGTGGGTCACGACCTCCCGGTACGGCGCGTCGCCATAGAGGGCGACGGACGTGAGGAGCGATGACTGAAACCAGCCGCGGTGCTGGTCGTGGCCTTCGACGTAGAGGTCGGCCGGGATCTCGCCCGGCGGGGGCCGCAGCTCCGGCCACTCGCCGTGCCGCAGCACCGCGGAATGAGAGACACCCGAGTCGAACCAGACGTCGATGATGTCCGTCTCGGAGACGAAGTCCTCGCGACGGTAGCCGCGCAGGTCGGCATCCTCCGGCAGGAAATCTGTCGCCGGCCGCGCGTACCACGCGTCGGCGCCGTCCCGCCGGAAGACCGACACGACACGGTCGAAGAACTTCCGCTGCTCGGACGGGGAGTCTCTCCACGGATAGACCTCCCGGTTCTCCCCGCGCGTCGCGTAGAGGAGCGTGATGGGCGAGCCCCAGCGCCTCTGTCGGGAGATCACCCACTCGTGGCGGTTCTCGACCATCCCCCCGATCCGCGCTTCTCCCCAGGCCGGGATCCAGCGGACGCGCCGGATGGCGTCGAGCGCCCGGCTCCGCAGGTCGGTCGCCGGATCGTCGAGCCGGATGAACCACTGGACGGTGGCCCGGAAGATCACGGGGTTCTTGCACCGCCAGCAAAGCGGATAGTCGTGACGGAACTTCTCATCGACGGCCAGGAGCGCGCCCGCTTCCCGCAGGTCCTGGACGATCGCCGGATTGGCGTCGAGGACTTTCTGGCCGCGGTACCGGGCGACGGTCGTGAATCGCCCCGCTCCGTCGACGGGGGAGAGGATGGGCAGGTTCTCGCGGACTCCCGTCTGGAAGTCGTCCTCTCCGGCGCCGGGCGCGGTGTGGACCAGTCCCGTCCCCGCATCGATCGTGACGTAGTCGCCCGCGACGAAGCGGAAAGAGCGCGCCTCCTCGTCGGGGGTCAGCTCGCCGCGCGCCTCCGGGGAGAGCGGGTGGCGATACCGCAGGCCGACGAGGTCGGCGCCTTTCGCCGCTCCGACGATCTGCGGATGGTCCCAGCCGATCCGCCGCGAGACGTCGCCGACGAGCTTCTCGGCGACGACGAAGAGACGTCCTCCTGCGTTGACGAGCTGGTACGTCTCGTCAGGGTGGACGGCGATCGCGACGTTCGACGGGATCGTCCACGGCGTCGTCGTCCAGATCACCGCCGACACGGGCGCACCGGCCGCCGCGGCCCCGCCGAAGCGCCCGGGGGCGCCGGCTTCGAGCTCCAACGCGACGTCGATTGCGGGGTCGGTCCGCTCTTCGTATTCGAGCTCCGCCTCGGCGAGCGCGGTGCGGTCCGAGAAGCACCAGCGCACCGACTTCAGCGCCTGGTACACCAGCCCCTTCGCATAGAACTCGCCGAACGCGCGCGCGATCTCCGCCTCGTAGTCGGGGCTCATCGTGGTGTACGGACGGTCCCACCTTCCCCCGACCCCCAGCCGCCGGAACTCCTCGCGCTGGATGTCGATGTACCGGTTGGCGTAATCCCGGCAGGCCCGGCGGATCTCGACGACGGACATCCCGCGCTTCTTCGACCCGAGCTCGGTGTCCACCTTCCGTTCGATCGGCAGGCCGTGGCAATCCCAGCCGGGTACGTAGGGCGAGTCGAAGCCGAGCATCGTTCGGCTGCGCACGATGAAGTCCTTCAGGACCTTGTTGAGCGTGTGGCCGATGTGGATGTTGCCGTTCGCGTAGGGGGGGCCGTCGTGGAGGACGAATCGGGGCCGGCCCGCGCACGTCGCGCGAATGGCGTCTTCCAGGTTCATCTCGTCCCACGCCGCCAGGCGCAGCGGCTCCCGCCCCGGCAGATCCGCCTTCATGGGGAAGTCGGTCTTCGGGAGGTTCAGGGTCGCCTTGTAGTCCGCGTTCTCGGCCATGGTCGAAGAGGCGAAAAGATAGCAGGTGCCGGGGTCAGGTATCGGATGTCAGGAGAGCGACGACCGCCACCGCGCTCGACCTCGTGTGCGATATCGAAACCTCCATGCTCAGCACCTTCAACGACCGCGCGCGAGCGAGAGCCTTGCCGTGCAGCGCGACAGTGGGCTTGCCGCGGGAGTCGCGGCCGATTTCGATGTCCCGGAACGCCAGCCCGCGCCAACCCGTCCCGAGCGCCTTCATGGCCGCCTCCTTGGCCGCGAAGCGCCCGGCAACGTGTTCCGCGCGCGCCAGCGGATGACGGCGGCGCGGCGACAGCTCGCCGGGACGGAAGACCCTCTCGACGAACCGGTCCCCCCAGCGATCCAGGACCCGGGCGACGCGGTCGACTTCGGCGAGGTCGATCCCGAGGAGAAGCTTCAACGCCCGGCGCCCGGCGACGCCGGCCTCATCCGCCGCCGAGACCGAAGAACCGGGCGATCCGCTGGCGGAGGGGAGCGCGGTCCTCGGTCCGGTCGGCCTCGTCGCCGCGCGCCGCCTGAAGCGCATCCGCCGCACGCTTGCGGCGCTCCTGCATCGTGAGCTCGAGCAGTCCGACGATCGAGGGATTCTCGCGGAGGATGGGCGCAAGAGTCGCCTTGTCGATCTCGAGAAGCGTCGCCTCGGTCAGCGCACGAACCGTCGCCGTTCTCGCGTCTCCCGTCAGGAGGCTGACCTCCCCGAAGGCGGCTCCGGCCTCGAGCACGGCGAGCTTCTGGCTCTGCCCGACCGTTCCGTGGGCCGAGACTCCGAGACGCCCTTCCTTCACGACGAACATGGACGAGCCGCGGTCGCCCTCGCGCACGATGGTCTCGCCGGGGGCGAAGCGTCTCTCTCGCGCGCCGCTCGCGACGCGGCCGCGCGCCTCGTCGGAGAGGAGCGCGAAGAGATCGACGTTCGAGATCGCGGCCTCGATGGCGTCGCGGCGCGACGGCGGCGTGAGGGTTCCGGCCGCCCACTGCCACTGGCGGATCAGCGGGAAGGCGATCGGGATGCCCTCCCGGCTCAGCCGATACCAGACGCGCTCGCGGACCTGCGAATCGAGCTCGAGAAACCGGGAGTAGTCCTCGAGCCAGTACCGGAGCTCGTACGAAATCGAAAAATCTCCGAAAGTCTTGAGGTACGCGGCGGGTTCCGGGAAGCTCGCGATCCCGGGCAGGTCCCGGCCGGCCGCCTCGAGAGCCTCGCGGGCCTTGCCGGGCGGCAGATCGTACTCGAGGCCCACCTCCAGCTTCCGGGCGATCGGGCGGCCCGGACGGGGAAAGACTTCCAGCCGCTCCCGGCTCGCGATGCTGTTCGGCACGAGGAGGACGTTGCCTTCCATCGTCCGGACCTTCATCGCGCGCCACGAGAGCTCCTCGACCGTGCCGAACGTCTCGCCGAAACGAACCATGTCGCCGACCTGCACGCTCTTCTCGAGATGCAGGGCCAGGCCCGAGAACAGGTTTCCGAGCGTGTCCTGGAGAGCGAGACCAATGACGACCGAGAGCACGGCCGACGTTGCGATGAACCCGGTCAGAGCAACGCCGAGGATGAGGCGGACGAGCACCACCACCGCCAGGCCGAATACGAGGAGGCTCACGATCTGACGCAGCAGCGCGGGCGCGGCGTGCTTGCGTCGGAGCCGGAACGCAACGTCGAAGAGCACGTAGTCGAGCAGCCGCGTCACCACGAGCGCCGCGGCGATGCCGATCGCCAGCGCACCGTAATCGCGATCCCCCGCGGGACTCGTCGTCGGTACCCGGACGGCGGTCAGGAGCAGAATGACCGCGATCACCGTCGCGACGAGGGCGACGGGTCCGATCAGCCGCCGCACGACGAGCGGCAGCTTGTCCCCCATCGGGCGGATCCGGTCGATCGTCTTCACGCGGCCGCGATCCTCTCCACGAGGGCACGGGGATCGCCGGAATCCTGTATCAGCCGGACCGCGGCGATCCCGGAGATCCGGTCGGCAAACGGGGCGAGCTCTTCCAGCCGCGGCTCGTCGATTCCCCCGATCGCGAACACGTCCGCGCCGTGCGACGCGAGCTCCGGCAGTCCCGCGAGCGCCGGGGTGCCGAGCGGAGGCCCGAAGGAAGCCTTGGAGGGAGTGTCGAAGATCGGACCGATCACGACGACGTCGGCTCCCTCCTCGATTGCGCGCGCCGCCTCGATGGGAGAGTGCGTCGACACGCCCACCCGAAAGCCCCGGGGCGACGCGGAGCGAACGCGGGTCAGCGGAAGGCCGTCCGCGGGGAGGTGGACGCCGTCGGCTTCCGCGGCGAGGGCGACGTCGAGCCGGCGGTTGACGAAGAGCGGGACCAAGGGTCCGAGCGCGACGCGGGCCGAGCGCGCCATTGCCAGAAGGTCGCGATCGCTGCCCGTCTTCTCCCGCAGCTGGACGAGGAGCCCGGGGGCGCCCCGGAGCGCCTCCAGCACTTTCTCGAGGCGCGCGTCTCCGACCGCGGCGCGGTCCGTGACGTAGAGGGTCTTCACGTTTCGGCGCCTTTGCCGGCGGCGCTCGGGGCCGGAGGGGAGAGCTCCCGCGACAGGACCTTCAGGTCCGCGGCTCCGGCGACCAGGTGAACGAGCCCGAGTCCCGAAACGAAACCCCGGAAAAAGCCGGAGGTGGTGAAGCCCGAGCTTCCGAGAGAGCCCGTCCACGGCCGCAGGAGCAGGTAGACGCCGACGGCCGTGCAGTAGAAAACGAACAGGGCGCTGCCGAGAACGGTCGCGAGACGCAGGCTCATCGGCGTGGATTGTATTCGGGAAGCCTCAAGGGACCGCCGCGGGTCCAGGCGAGAGGAGAGGTAGGCGCGACGTCAAAAAAAACCGCGCCCGAAGGCGCGGTGAGGAAGAGGAAATCCCCGAACGAGAGTGCGAGATCAGCCTTTCCGACCCTTACCCTGGCCCTTGGAACCGGTGTTGACGTTCGGCGCGGGCGCCGGACGGGATTCGTTGCGCGATGGTGGGGGAGCGGAATACTGCGGTGCGCGCGGTGCCGGCGCCCGGTACTCCTGCGGCTGCGGGCGAGGCTCCGGACGGTACTCGCGTGGCGCCTTGTACTCCCGGGGCTCCGCCCGATACTCACGGGGCGCGGGAGCCGGTTTGTACTCGCGCGGCTCGAACTGCTTCGCCGGCGCCGAGCGCTCGGGTGCGCGCTGCCGCCACTCGACCGGAGCGCTCTCCTTGGCGCGTGGAGCCTCGCGGGCTTCGTTCTGCCAGCGGCGTCCGGGAACGGCGCCCTCGATGACCCGCTTCGCGGGAGACTCGCTCTTGCGCCAGTCCTCCCCACGGGCTTGCGGAGCCGGATTCCCCTCGAAGCGCGGTTCCGAGCGGCCGCGCCAATCGCTCTCGCGGGCGAGCTGCTTCGACGGCTTCTGCCGCTCGATCTTCGGAGCCGGCGCCGGCTGCGTGTCGCTCTTCCCGCGGCCCCGCCACTCATCGCCCTTCGGCGCCGGAGCGGGACGGTCGGATCCTTTCTCCCGCGGGGCGACCTCGCGAGCCGGGTCTGCGGACTTCTCGCGTCCGCGGTTGCCCTGACCCCGCCACTCGTCGCCCTGCGGCGCCGGAGCGGGGCGATCCACGCCCTTTTCCCTTGCAGCCGGCCGATCCGACTTTTCGATTCCCCGCCAGTCGCCACCGGCCGGAGCCGGAGCCGCTTCCCGCGCGGGGGCCTTCTCGCCCTTTTCGGGTGCCCGGCCACGCCAGACGTCGCCACTCTGCGGCCCGGCCACCGGCGCCTCGCGGGCCGTTTCCCCGCCGAGCACGCGCTCCGGGGCCTTCCGCCCGCGGGTGAGGCCGCCCGGTTCCCGGGCACTCTTCTCCGAGCCGCTCCCGAGGGCGTCCTTCACCGACCGACCGCGGTCGACGACCATTCCGCGCGTGGCGAAATCGTCGGCGCCGGGTCCGGCCAGCTTGCCGCGGCCTGCGACGACCGCGCGCTCCTTCATGCCTTCGAGGGTCGCCGCCGGCAGCGTCTTCTCGCGGGCGAGCAGCGGCGCGAACCTGCCGGAGTCCTTGCTCGTCCGGCCGATGCGCTCCGGGGCCTGCTTGACGTACGTCTGGATTGCCTGCGGCAGAGATTCACCGCGCGATGACAGCACGATCGGTTTCGCGGAGATCGCGATCTGGTCGTTCAGGCTCGAGACGAGACGCGTCCCGGGCACGACGTTGATACGGTCGTAGCTCGACCCGAACGTGCCGCTCGTGACGAAGTTCCAACCACCGAAGTCGATCTGGCTCTTACGGAACGACCCGTCGATCGCGAAGAACAGTCCGCCGTTGTGGCGTGAGTTCCAGCCCCAGCTCCGGTAGTAGTTGTCGTACCACGGAGAGTAGAACGAGTAGTAACCGACAGGGCACCACCCCACGTAGCTCGACGTATAGCCCCAGTAGACCCACGCCGGGGAGTACGTGTACGCGGGCGACCAGCACCAGCGACGGAACCCGACGTCGAAGAACCAGCTCCCGTAGTGGAACGGGTACCAGCCCCAGGGATCCCAGGACCACCAGGTCAGGCCGACCGGCGTGTAGTACCAGGAACCGTAGGAATACGGGCTCCAGCCGGCGGAGACGCGCGGCACCCAGACGTTGGTCGAGTAACTGGAGCTGTACTCCCAGTCGCCGTAGTCATCGAGAGCAACCACCTCGCTCGAGTAATCGTCGTCGACGTAGCGGACCGACGCGCTTCGGGAGGTTTCGATCGAAAGATCCTCGAGGCGGTCTGCCGCCCAGAGGTCGAACCGGTCTCGGGAGAAGACGCCGCGCGCGATCTCCGGGGGCTCGTCCCCCTCGACCATCAGGTACTGGCCGGCTTCGACCGTGAAGCTGTCGGCCCGCGTCCGCACCTCGGCGGAGCCGGCGCGCACGACCACCACCGTGCCGCGGCGCGGGTCGGCGTTCACGCGGACCCGGGTGCCGGCGGACAGGTAGACCGTGGCGTCCTCGGTGTCGACGCGCGGGATCGACTCGTCGTCATAACCCATCGCGGCGAGGACGACCGATCCCTCGCGGAGATCGATCGCGGAAAAGTCGTCATCCTCGCCCTGCTGTGCATAGAGCGAAGAGAAACGGGCGCGCGTACCGCCGCCCACGAAGAGCAGGTTTCCATCGGCCAGGCCGATCTCGGCCCGCCCGGCATCGGAGACGAGAATCTCGTCGCCCGCGGAAATCGGCATGTTGCGGCGGGCCGTGACCCGGCCGTTCCAGCGCGAGGAAACGGTGACGCCACCGACGGTCTCGCGGACGTACGAGTACCCGCTGCTGCGCTCGATGTCGCGATCGTCGCGATCGGAGTCGTATCGCGACGTCCCCTCGTACTGGGGAAACGCGGTCGCGACCGTGGCGAGCGTCATGGCGACGCCCAGCAGGATTCGTTTCGTCGGGCTCATTTCGGCATCCCTCCGAGCGGAGAAGATAGCGATGCCCGTGCCAGGAACGCGGAGGGCGGTGACACTGCTAACATCCCTGAATCCAAAGAGTTCGCAGATTGATGCCCCCGACCGCTCGGGGCGCCTGTCCGAAGGCGCGGACAGGGTTTCGAAGGGGGAGGACACCCCGGGGGAGCCGGTGCCGGCCCCCGAGACGTCTTCCGCCGACTTGCTAGGCTCCGCCTCCGTGACGATCCGGGATCTCGTGCGGTGGGGGGACGAACGTCTGCTCGCCCCCAACGAGGAGGTGGTCGAGCCCGACGGGCTCGCCGGCCTCCTGGAGGATCTCATCGCGACCTGCCACGCCGCCCCGGGAGTGGGCCTGGCGGCGCCCCAGATCGGCGTCAATCGGAGGGTGGCGATCGTCGACCTCTCCGTGGGTGAGGATCCCTCCGCCATCCTGGTCCTCGTGAACCCGGTCGTCCTGGCGGTCGAGGGGGAGCAGAAGGAGGAGGAAGGCTGCCTCTCGGTGCCGGACGTTTCCCAGAGAGTCGTCCGGCCGGCTCGCGTCGTCGTCCGCGCGGCCGACGCAGACCTCAACGTCCGCGAGATCGAGGGCACGGGTCTGCTCGCCCGGGCGCTCTGCCACGAAACGGATCATCTGAACGGGATGCTCTTCGTGGACCGCCTGCGGGGTTTGAAGAAGGAGCTGACCCGCAAGAAGATCGAGCGGCGCCGGGCGCGGGGTGGCTGGTGAGGCTCTCCAATACGCTCGGCCGCCGCGTCGTCGACTTCACGCCGATCGAGCCCGGACACGTCCGCATGTACACGTGCGGGCCGACGGTCTACAACGTCGTCCACATCGGCAATCTGCGCACTTTCGTCTTCGAAGACGTCCTGCGGCGCCACCTCCTCTCGCGCGGAGACCGAGTGACCCAGGTGATGAACCTGACCGACGTCGACGACAAGACGATCGGCGGCGCGCAGGAGGCGGGCCTGTCGCTCGCGGAGTTCACGGCGAAGTACGCGGAGGCGTTCTTCCGGGACATCGCGAGGCTGAACGTCGATCCGGCGGAGCACTACCCGAAGGCGACCGAGCACGTCCCGGAGATGGTGGACCTCATCCGGAGACTCGAGGAGCGCGGGCACACGTACGAGACGGAAGGGTCCGTCTACTTCCGGATCTCGACCTTTCCGGAGTACGGAAAGCTTTCCGGGATCAAGCTCGACGAGATGCGCCGCGGGGATCGGGTCGCCGACGACGAGTACGAGAAGGAAGACGTGAAGGACTTCGCGCTCTGGAAGGCCGCGAAACCCGACGAGCCGAAGTGGCCTTCTCCGTGGGGCGAGGGGAGGCCGGGGTGGCACATCGAGTGCTCGGCGATGAGCATGAAGTACCTGGGCGAGCACTTCGACATCCACACCGGCGCGGTGGACAACATCTTTCCGCACCACGAGAACGAAATCGCGCAGAGCGAGGGTGCCACGGGGAAACCGTTCGTGGACGTGTGGCTCCACGCCGAGCACCTGATCGTCGACGGCGAGAAGATGTCCAAGTCGAAAGGCAACTTCTACACGCTCGGCGACGTGCTCGAACGCCGTGACGATCCTGCCGCCGTGAGGTACCTGTTCCTCTCCGTGCCGTACCGCAAGAAGTTGAACTTCACGTGGGAGGCGCTCGCGGGCGCGGCGGCCGCCCTCGAGCGGATCCGCTCGGCGTCGGTCCGCATCGCCGAGGTCGCCTCGTCCGATGCGGCCGGCAAGCCGGGCGCCTTTCCGTCGGCGGAGCGGGCGGAGCTCTTCCGCTCCGAGTTCGCCTCGGGCCTCGACGACGACCTCAATACCCCGGAGGCGCTCGCCGCGCTCTTCAACTATCTGCGGCAGGTGAACGCCGCCATCGACGAAGGGTCGCTCGATGCCGAGGGCGCGCGCGTCGCGCAGGCCGCTCTCGGAGCCGCCGACGGTGTCCTCGGCGTCCTGCCCCGGGCGGCGGAGGTCCTGCCGGCCGAGGTCGAAGAGAGGATCGCCGAGCGAAACGCGGCGCGCCGCAGGCGCGACTTTTCCGAGGCCGACCGGATCCGCGACGAGCTTGCCGCCCGCGGGATCGTGCTCGAGGATACGCCGGGGGGGACCCGCTGGAAGAAGGCGTCGGGCGTTTGATATTCTGATCCCGATGAATCGCTCGACGGTGTGCTGCTGGCGGAAGATGGACCGGTAGGGCGAATTCGCGCCCTGCCGAAATCTTTCGGGCGGGGCAGAGACAGACGGTGAGACCCCCGGCCCGAGAGGACCGGGGGTTTTCGTTCTGGTCGAGAGAGAGATTTCCCTTCCGGCGCACGTCGCCTCGCTCGCCCCGCGAAGCGTCGCGGAGGCGAGGAATCTCGCCGCCCGCGTACCCGCCCGGGCGACGGCGATCGAGTACCGCCTGGACGGCGCGCCCGAACGGATCCCGGCGGCGGCTCTCGTCGACCTCGATTCGCGCCCGGCGATCGTCACGTGGCGTACGTCCCGCGAGGGGGGGCACTTCGACGGCTCCTCCGACGAATACCGCCGGCTCGTGCTCGAGGCGTACACCGCCGGCGCAATCGTCGACGTCGAACATTCGAGCGGTCTCGCCTCGGACACGCTCCTCGCCGACCGGCGGCGGGTCATCGTCTCGGCCCACTTTCCGTTCGGCCTCCCGGCGGACTGGAAGACGCTTCTCGCGGCCATGGGGGAGAGCGGCGCCCGGGCCGTGAAGGTGGTCGCGGGCGCCGCCCACCTCGCGGCGAGCCTCGCCATCGCGGACGCTGCCCGGTCGCGGTCCGACGGGCGGACGGCGATCTTTCCAATGGGGCCGGCAGGTCTGCCGGGACGGATCCTTTCGGCGGTCTTCGGTTCGGCGCTCGTCTACGGTTCCGTGGACGGGCCCACCGCGCCGGGTCAGCCGCTCCTCTCCGAGCTCCTCGACGTGTACGCGACCGACCATGCCCGGCGGCCCGCGGCGCTCTTCGGGATCGTGGCGCTCGATCCGTCGGGGTCGCTCTCACCGGCAGTGCACAACGAGCTCTTCCGCTCGCGCGGCCTGCCGTATCTCTACCTGCCGGTCCCGATCGCCGACTACGACCGGGAATCCCCGCACGACATCGCCTTCGACCCGCCGTTCCGCGGGTTCTCGATCACCCAGCCGTGGAAGACGGCCGCCGCGAGGGCCGGCACGCCGGACGAAGACGTTCGCGCGACCGGGGCGGCGAACACGCTTCTCCGGGAGAATCGGCGGTGGCGCGCGCGGAACACGGACGTCGATGCCCTGTTCGATCCGCTCGCCGACCACGACACTGGGGAGGGCCGGAGCGCCGTGATTCTCGGCACGGGCGGCGCGGCGCGGGCCGCCATCGTCGCGGCCCGGCGGCTCGGTTACGAAGTGGCGGTCGCGGGGCGCCGGGACGAGGAAGCGGATCGGCTCGCGGAAAGTTTCGCCGTGGACTCCGTGGGCTGGGAGGGCGTCGGCGAAACCGAGGCCGACCTCTACGTCAACGCGACCCCCCTCGGGTGGCGGGACGAGGATCCTCCGGCCGTGCCCCTCCCCGCGCTCGAGCGGCGGCCGCTCGTCTTCGACTGCGTCTATCGCCGCGACGGCCGCGAGACTTCGACGATCCGGGCGGCGCACGCCGCGGGATGCCGCACGGTCGACGGTCTCGAGATGTTCTCGGTGCAGGCCGCGGCGCAGGCGCGCCTCTTCGGCGCCGAGGGGGCGACGCGCGAGGAAGTCGCGCGGATCCTCGGCCGCATCCGGAGCGCGGTATGACCGGAAACGCCAGGCGCGGGCCGATCGTGCCGATCGCCCGCGAGATCCCGGGCCTCGACGCTTCTCCGCTCGATCTCTTTCGCCGCCTGCGAGACTCCGGAGAGGAGTGCTTTCTCCTCGAGAGTCTCGAAGGCAGCGAAGCACTCGCCCGGTACACCTTCCTGGGTGTCGCGCCCACGGCGCGTCTGACCGCGAAGCATGGAGCGATCGAGATCGAACGCGGAGGCACCCGTCGCGCCTCGCGTGTGCCGTTTCTTCCGGCACTCGAGGCCCTGACGCGGCGCGAGCGCTACCAGCCCGACCCCGACCTCCCTCCGTTCTGCGCGGGGTCGGTCGGATTTCTCGGATACGACGCCGCGCGCCTCTTCGAGGAAGTCCCGGACCGGCACCCGCCGGAAGGCAACCTGCCCGACGCCCTGTTCCTCCGCTTCGACGCGATCGCCGCCTTCGACAGGACGCGGGGGAAGGTCCTCCTGACGACGACCTCCGAGGAGGGAGACCCGGCCGCCGCCACGGCGCGTCTCGATGCGCTCGAACGAGCTCTGGGCACTCCCTCTCCCCGCGAGCGGGGAGAGGGTCGGGGTGAGGGACGCCCTTTCGCCGCGCGGTTCCTTCCCGCGATGAAGAAGGACGATTTCCTCGGAGCCGTCGCCGCGGCGAAGGAGGCCATCCTCGCGGGCGAGGTCTACCAGGTCGTTCTCTCGCAGCGATGGACGGCGCGCCTCGGCGTCGATCCGATCGACGTGTACGACGCGTTACGCGAGCTCAACCCGTCTCCGTACCACTTCTACCTCGGGACGCGCGAGGGAGCCGTCTTCGGAGCGTCGCCGGAGATGCTCGTGCGCTGCCGGGGCCGCGTGGCGCGGACCCGGCCGATCGCGGGCACGATCCGCCGCGGCGAATCCCCGGAGGAGGACGCGCGACTCGCCGCGCAACTCCTCGAGGATCCCAAGGAGCGCGCGGAGCACGTCATGCTCGTGGACCTCGGAAGGAACGACCTCGGGCGCGTGTGCGAGATCGGCAGCGTGGAGGTCGCCCGGTACGCCGAGGTCGAGCGCTACTCGCACGTCCAACATCTCGTCTCGGACGTGCGGGGCACTCTCGCGCGCGGCAAGACCTCGACCGACCTCCTGGCGGCGTGCTTTCCGGCGGGAACGCTGACGGGGGCGCCGAAGATCCGCGCCATGGACCTGATCGACGAGCTCGAATGCTGCCGCCGGGGCGTTTACGGCGGCGCCGTCGGCTATCTCGACGCGGGCGGCGACCTCGACATGGCGATCGCGATTCGCACGGCGGTCGTCGAGAACGGGGCATGCCGCGTCCAGGCGGGCGCCGGGATCGTGGCCGACTCGATCGCCGAGAACGAGTACCGGGAGGCGGAATCGAAAGCCGCGGCCCTCTTTCGCGCCGTCGAGATCGCGGAGAAGCGTTCAGGCTCCGCGCCATGATCTTCGTCGTCGACAACTACGACTCCTTCACCTGGAACCTGGTGCAGGCCCTCGGGAAGCTCGGGGACGAGGTGGAAGTGGCCCGCAACGACCGATTCGACCCGGAGTCGATCGTCGCGCGGCGTCCCCTCGCGATCGTCGTCTCTCCGGGCCCGGGTCGCCCGGAGCGCGCCGGGCGGTCTCTCGAGACGATCGAGCACGCCGAGCGGGCCGGCGTGCCCGTGCTGGGTGTGTGCCTCGGCCATCAGGCGATCGCGGCGTTCCACGGAGGCGCCGTCGTTCGCGCCCCCGCGCCGCGGCACGGCAAGAGCTCCGCTGTGACGCACGACGGCACCGGCCTCTTCGCCGGGCTCCCCAGCCCGTTCGACGCCGGGCGTTACCATTCCTTGATCGTGCGCGAGGAAGGCCTTCCACGGGAGCTCCAGGTGACCGCCACGTCCGAAGACGGGCTCGTGATGGCCATTGCGCACCGCGCCCGTCCCGTTTTCGGAGTCCAGTTCCATCCCGAATCGGTTCTGACGCCGCACGGCCTCCGCCTGCTCGCGAACTTCGTGGACCTCGCCCGATCGCACGCCGGGTCGGAAAGGAACTCGTGACCCCGCACGTGGCCGAAGCGCTCCGGATCGTCGCCGGCCGGACCCCTTTGTCGCGCGACCTCGCCGAGTCCGTTTTTGGCGACCTCATGGACGGGAAGGCGACGGAGGCCCAGAAGGGAGCGATCCTGATCGGGATCGCGACGCGCGGCGAGACGGCCGACGAAGTCGCCGGCGCCGTCGCGGCGCTGCGCTCCCGCATGCGCCGCGTGTCCACGTCGCGGGCGCCGCTGCTCGATACGTGCGGGCCCGGAGGAATCGGGCGCGACATGTTCAACCTGTCGACCGCGACCGCGATCGTCGCGGCGGGAGCGGGAGCGTGCGTCGCCAAGCACGGCAACCGCTCCATCTCCTCGCGGGTCGGCTCTGCGGACATGCTCGCGGCGGCGGGCGTTCCGATCGAGCTCGATCCCGACCGGGCCGGCCGCCTCCTGGACGAGATCGGCCTCGTCTTCCTGTTTGCTCCGTCGTTCCACCCG